>JAQBPR010000050.1 GCA_028287395.1 Bacilli bacterium | reverse complement strand
TCCGATGCACGTTTATTTTGAAAGCTTTGAGGGTCATGGGAATAAGAACCGATGACAACGTCAGGGAGCTCCTCGCGGAAGATGTCAATCATTTGCTTCATGCCGTAAATTTCGCCCTTGGCTTTGGGGATGAGATTTAAATAGGTTTCTGGGTCGATATTGAGATTACGCATTTGAATCAATTTCAGGCCTGTTCTGCGAGCAAAATCGATCATCGCTTCCATTTCTTCCTCGCGGTCGGTAACGCCTGGGAAAATCAAATAATTGATCGAGGTAAGCACACCTTTATCCGTTGCATAACGTAATGATTTTTCGACGTTCTTTAATGAATACGCCCGCGGTTTGTAATAAGCATTATAATGATCGTCAAGCGCGCTAATGGTACTCACCCGCATCATATTCAATCCAGCATCAACGATTCCGCGGATATGATCGGTCAATCCTGCATTTGTATTCATATTGATATAGCCTACGTCTGTTTGCTGGCGGACTCTGCGAATAGCTTCGATGATCAGAACAGCTTGAGTAGATGGCTCGCCTTCACAGCCTTGCCCGAAGCTGATAATGCTTTCCGGAGTTTTCAATTGCTCCAGCATAATGTCGACAATTTCGTCTACAGTCGGCTTGAAATTCATTCTTGTCTGCGGTGCGACAAAGCCGCTATCCTCAGGCTGCTCTGATATACAACCATGACAAGAAGCATTGCAGGAAAAAGATACCGGAACGGCGCCTTCCCAGCGTTGCAAAAACGTGTTCGAGGCTGTTAAACACTCATATTCCAAAGCACAATTACTGAGATGAGTATATAAACGGTTTTCCGGATATTTGGCGGTTAAGCGGCTTACTTGCAGCTCCAATTCATCACGATCACAATTGTTTGGATCCCACCGATGCGGATCATCTGTAAGCTTAGCGGCAACATAAAATCCGCCATCCTTCCAGACGACAGCGGTATAGCCAAATAACGGTAAGAATTTAGTCTTATCCGTTTTAACGTAACCTGGCAGCAGTAGGCGGGTATACCCTTGCGGCAATAAAGCGCCTACCGCTTCATATTCATCGGAAAACGGCATCATTTTACCCGTTACCGGATTCAAATAAACAGGCCGCGTAAACGGTAAACTCACCATAGACGCCCCTTCCGGTAAAGGAATGAGCTCGTCCTCCATCATCTCGACAATCATCTCACCGCTGCGTCCCAATGCTACATAATCGGCATGGTCATAGACGTTACCTTGTCGGTCTGCGTATACCAGATTCATTATTGTTCTCCTTATTTAGCAAGCTTACTTCAAAAGTATGGCTTAAGATGCTGAATTTTTAACGACTTTTTTTGTTGGGTTTGCTGAATTTGAAGCTCGCGGCTTGGACTCTAACGTTTCGAGGAACTCTACATTGGTTTTGGTACCAGCGATTTTTTTGAGGAAAGCCTCTGTAAATTCATGTGATTCCTGCATATTTTTACGCAGCAACCATACCTTATCTAACTCTTCCTTGGTTAACAGCATTTCTTCGCGACGTGTTCCTGATCTGCGAATATCGATGGAAGGGAAAATACGACGTTCCGCCAATTTTCTGTCCAAATGAAGCTCCAGGTTACCTGTTCCTTTGAATTCTTCGTAAATCACATCATCCATACGTGAGCCGGTTTCTACTAATGCTGTGGCAATAATGGTTAAACTGCCGCCTTCTTCAATGTTGCGCGCCGCTCCAAAAAAACGCTTCGGCCGATGAAACGCAGCCGGATCAATCCCGCCAGATAATGTACGACCTGATGGTGGAATAACTAGATTATAGGCACGCGCCAAACGCGTTATACTATCCATTAAAATAACTACATCTTTCTTATGCTCTACTAAACGCTGTGCTCGCTCCAAAACAAGCTCAGCAACTTTGATATGGTTTTCTGGAAGCTCATCAAAGGTGGATGCAACGACTTCGCCTTTCACAGAACGCTGCATATCGGTCACTTCTTCCGGTCTTTCATCAATCAACAGAACGAATAATTCAATATCCGGATAATTGACCGCAATGCTATTGGCCAATTCTTTCAGCAACAACGTTTTACCCGCTTTGGGAGGCGCTACGATTAAGCCGCGTTGGCCAAGACCAATTGGACATAATAAGTCCATAATACGGGATGAAAGTTGAGTTGGTGTGGTTTCTAAAACAATCTTTGTCTGAGGATAAAGCGGAGTCAACGCTGGAAAATGTAATCGTTCCGCGGCTGTAGTCGGATTTTCTCCATTAACGGCTTCCACTTGCAACAGGCCAAAATATCGTTCATTTTCTTTGGGTGGCCGACATTTACCAGATACTAAGTCTCCGGAACGCAAATCAAACTTTCTGATTTGCGAAGCGGAAATATAAATATCTTCACGGCTGGGTAAATAGTTAATAGGACGGAGAAATCCAAATCCCTCTTGGAGAATATCTAAAATACCTTCCATAAACATAAATCCGCTTTTTTCAGCTTGCGCTCGAAGAATAGCAAAAATCAATTCCTTTTTCTTCATTTGACCATAAGCGGGAATTTGATGTGTTTTTGCTAATTTGTATAATTCGGTTAGTTTTTGCATTTCTAATTGCGCTAATTGCATTTCCATATTATTAACCACCATACTATTAAATTTTTTTGAAACTATTGTCTAGTATTCCCTATTTATCTACAATGCATTCGCTCAAGCTTTCGCGCCAAATTTTTGCACCCAATTGCGTTAGATTCGCGACAAAATTGTCATAGCCTCGATCGATAAATTCAACACCAGTAATTTCGGTTATCCCTGATTTTACCGTCAAACCAGCAATGACTAACGCTGCACCCGCTCGTAAATCCGTTGCTTTCACTTTGGCAGCGCTTAGCGGATTGCCTTCAATAATAGCTGAACGACCCTCAAGCTTGATTTTTGCGCCCATCCGCAATAACTCCGGCACATGCTTGAACCGACTACTGTATACGTAATCTGCCAAAATACTGATACCATTGGCTTGAGTTAACAATGCCGACATCGGGGACTGCATATCGGTCGCGAACCCCGGATAAACAAGTGCCTTCACATCAACGCCTACATACTCTGGTTGTCCTACAACACGGATTGATTCATCCATTTCATAAACATGTACTCCCATTTCTTGCAGCTTGGCTGTAACAGCTTCCAAATGTTTAGGGATCACGTTATCGACCGTGACATCTCCGCGTGTAGCCGCGGCAGCTATCATATAGGTAGCCGCTTGAATGCGATCCGGTATAATAGAATGGCGGCACCCATGCATCGTTTCGACACCTTCAATACGAATGGTCTCTGTTCCCGCACCTTTGATTTTGGCTCCCATTGCATTCAATAATGTTGCTACATCTATTATTTCAGGCTCTTTGGCCGCATTTTCAATAGTTGTGATACCTATGGCTCGTGATGCAGCCAGCATAATATTAATCGTCGCTCCGACACTAACGACATCCATATAAATCTTCGCCCCACGTAATTGTTTGGCTCGAATATGTAGTGCACCGAATTCGTTGCTCACTTGCGCACCTAACGCTTCAAATCCTTTAATATGTTGATCGATGGGCCGCGGCTCAAAATTACAGCCACCGGGAAGTCCGATTACCGCTTCACCAAATCTGCCTAATAATGCACCCATTAAATAATAGGAAGCTCTTAACTTCTTCACATTTCCATTCGGCATCGGAATCGACTTTAACTGACTGGGATCGATCTTCATTTGATCATCGTGCCATTCTATACCAGCGCCTAATTCTGTCAATAATTCAGCATAGATCGCTACATCGCTTAACACAGGCAAATTATCGAGAACGACTGTTGATTCTGCCAAAATTGCCGCAGGTATTAAAGCTATGGCACTATTCTTAGCGCCGCTAATCTGAACTGTACCTCGAAGCGGATGCCCACCTGCGATCATGATTTTTTCCATAAAATTACATTTCCTCCCACATTAAAACAATCAAAGGGAAAGCATTGCAAGCAATGCATTTCCCTTAATTGGTATACTTTTTAAGCTTGGTTACTGCTGCCAAACAATTGGATTTTGGATTTAACGACTTCTACCATAGCGTTACGAGCAGGAGTAAGATATTTACGAGGATCGTAGACTTTCGCATCTTTATTCAACACGACACGAATAGCTTCGGTACAAGCTACTTGATTTTCTGTGTTGACGTTAATTTTACCTACGCCAGCTTCGATTGCTTTACGAATCATTTCATCTGGTACGCCTGAACCACCGTGCAATACTACCGTCACTGGAATAGCGCTGGCTACTTTTTTGATAATATCAAACTTAATATCCGGCTCACCTGCATACATACCATGTGCAGTACCGACAGCAATCGCTAAACAGTCCACGCCTGTTTCTTCATAGAAACGAATCGCTTCTTCCGGCTTAGCCAAGTTTGCATTTTCTTCATCTACGCTAATGTCATCTTCCACGCCGCCAATTGTACCCAACTCACCCTCAACGGAAACGCCCATTGCATGCGCGGCTTTGACAACTTCCTTCGTTAAACGAATGTTTTCTTCAAAAGAATGATGCGATCCGTCAAACATAACTGAGCTAAAGCCTGCACGGATACATTTCATCGCTACTTCATATGTGCTTCCGTGATCCAGATGCAAAGCAATCGGAAGCCCTGATTTTTTTGCCGCAGCTTCAGCAATCGCAACTGTCCACTCGATGCCCATATACTTTAAAGCCCCTTCACTTACACCAAAAATAAATGGGGAATTTAATTCCATTGCAGCTTGAGTAATTGCTTGAGCAAATTCCAAGTTATTCATGTTAAACTGACCTACAGCGAATTTGTTCGTTTTCGCTCTTGGTAAAAATTCATTCATTGATACTAATGGCATGATTTTGTTCCTCCTAAGTTATAATCTACCCGTACGCGTCGAGATGTAATTCAGCTCATCCGCCCGTCCCGTAGTCATCTGAAATAGTATATCACAATCGAAAGTGAAAAGTTAAGTTATATAAGGCAACAAAAAAAGAATCCTTTTCAGGATCCCATAGCATAACCAGTTGAAGATGAATTGTTCAGCTCATTATTAACGGCAATACGAAGCTCGTCAATATCGAAAGGTTTTGTGAAATGCATGATCGCTCCCAAATCAGAAGCCTCTTTGATCATATCGAGTTCACCATAGGCTGTCATCATGATCACTTTAATTGATTCATTCATCTGTTTTATATGTTTAAGAATTTCTAACCCATCCATGCCGGGAATTTTCATGTCTAGCAGCACTAAATCGGGAACTTCATTACGAACAATTTCCAAAGCAATTTTACCGTTTGATGCTTGAAAAGTATGATAGCCTTCAACACTGAATACTTCTACAAGCAAAATTCGAATCCCATTCTGATCGTCAACAATTAAAACTTTCTTGTTCTCCAAACGAATGCCCTCCTTAAGGGATTACTACCTTACTTATATCGGTATACATTCGCTAAAAGTAAAGGAATTCCTTCAAATCCATAGGAAAAATTCAATTGTTTAACAAAAAAGGCCCATTTATTTGAAAATAAACGTAAAGCTTCACGATTATACGAGTTTATATTCAGAGATAACCACGAATCGTCTTTATAAAGACGATATTAGCCGTTTATCCTTGTTTCATGCAAAAATGCAGCTTTTACAAACTCTCGAAACAATGCTTGCGGACGATTCGGACGCGAAGTAAATTCAGGATGAAATTGAACAGCCAGAAACCAAGGATGATCCGGCAATTCGATCATTTCAATTAGACGTCCATCGGGCGATGTTCCGGAAAACCGCAGACCTGCAGCTTCTAATTTTTCGCGATATTCATTATTAAATTCATAACGGTGACGATGTCTTTCGTAAACAAGTTCATCTTGATAACATTCCATGGCTAAGGAATCCGGCAGTACTTTACATGGATATAATCCCAAACGCATGGTACCGCCTAAATCCTCGATATCTTTTTGCTCAGGCAATAGATCTATAACGGGATAATGTGTAGTTGGGTTAATCTCTGAGCTGTTAGCTCCTTCCAATTTCACCCGATTGCGTGCAAATTCCACCACTGCGACTTGCATACCCAGGCAAATACCGAAGAAAGGAATCTTTTGTTCACGAGCATATTGGATCGCCATAATTTTACCTTCAATACCGCGATCTCCAAAGCCGCCCGGCACTAAAATACCTTGTACATTTTTTAATAGCTGGTCCACATTATGCTCGTATACTTCTTCGGCATTTATCCAACGAATCGCAATTTCCGTATTGCAAGCAAATCCCGCATGCGATAAAGCTTCTACAATGCTTAAATAAGCATCATGTAAAGCGACATATTTACCGACTATGGCAATTTCCGTTTTGTATTTGAGCTGTTTAATTTGCTGAACCATTGCTTCCCATTCCGTCATTTCCGGAGGGGTCGTAATTAAATTCAAATGGTTTACGACGATATCGTCTAAACCTTGCTCACGCATCATTAAAGGCACTTCATAAAGTGTATCCGCATCGCGCGCTTCAATCACAGCGTTGGCGTCAATATCACAAAACAAGGCGATTTTACGTTTTAATTCCTCGGCTAACGGATGTTCCGTACGACAAACAATGACATGCGGTTGAATACCTAACGCACGCAATTCCTTCACACTATGCTGTGTAGGCTTTGTTTTTACTTCACCTGCAGCTTTTAAATAAGGAATTAAGGTAACATGAATGTACATGACATTATCTCTGCCAATGTCACTTTTAATTTGCCGAATGGCTTCCAAGAAAGGCAAGCTTTCAATGTCGCCGACTGTGCCGCCAATTTCCGTAATAACAACATCGGATTGCGCTTCTCTGCCTGCACGAAATACGCGATCTTTAATTTCATTCGTAATATGAGGAATCACCTGAACGGTACCGCCCAAATATTCACCGCGACGTTCCTTGGTGATCACAGAAGAATACACTTTTCCCGAAGTAACATTACTATTTTTCGATAGGTTAATATCAATAAACCGTTCATAGTGTCCTAAATCTAAATCTGTTTCCGCACCGTCATCTGTTACAAAAACTTCACCATGCTGATATGGACTCATTGTTCCTGGGTCCACATTTATGTAAGGATCGAATTTTTGCATCGTTACCTTCAAGCCTCTGTTCTTCAAAAGTCTCCCCAACGACGCCGCTGTGATCCCTTTTCCTAACGAAGAAACCACTCCGCCTGTTACAAAAATATATTTGGTCGTCACTTTCCATACCCCCGAACATTAGTATTCTGTATTAAAAAAAAATAAAAAGTGACACCCGTACATACGGGGGCACTTTATAGATGATTTACCTATAATTAATTACAAATCTATAGCCCATGCAATAGTTTACTCTGTCCTAAGGGGTCGTGTCAAGTACTCGATGATTCCTATTTAACCGTTTCGTCGTCTTCCTCTTCATCCTCTAGTTCATCTTCCTCAAAATCCTCTTCATCGTCCAAATCTTCACTTAAATCTTTAACGGAATCTTCCAAATCGGTGTCGTCTAATTCGGCATCCCCAAGCTCATCTTCTACAAAAATCTCTTCTTCCTCTTCTTCCTCAACAACCAGTTCTTCACGATCCCGATCAAAGTTATCGAAGTCTTCTTCTTCGGTCACGTATGTATCCTCTTCTTCAGGGAAGATATCTTCTTCATCCATATCGTCATCATCATCGTTAATAATGCGTGGACGCTTGGCATTCCCCATGGCGTCATCACTTTTGTTATCGATTGGGTACCAACGTTTTAGACCCCAAAGATTATTTCCGACGCAAGCAAATCTTCCGTCAACATTAATCTCCGTATATAGTTGGGCGATGACTTGCATCACTTGATCATCGGAAAAGCCTTTGATTTTAGCAATTTCCATCATTAAATCACGATAATAAAATGGCGTGTTTGCCGCCTTTAAAACGATAAACGCCAAATCAACCATCGGCATCTCTTTTGCTTGATCTGCAGGTATCTTCAGTGTGTATTGGTTACTCATTCCGGCACTTCCCTTCACACATTTTGACGTTAACGCCAGTATCTTCATATAGTAAACCTTATTTTATCTAAAAATGCAACTTCGAGTTTTCGTAGAAAACTTTCTTCGGGAGCGTTACTGAGTTTTCGTAGAAAGCTTATTCGCACAATCAAAAGCGAAGGTTATCCCTTCGCTTGTAAACTGACTTACGGAATACTGACTGTATCCGCTAGATGGTGGTCGGTCTTCCCCTCGTTCCCTAAAGCAAGGGGCCCGATTCTCAGCCCTCCATCCATCGTATGTACACATGGTTTTGTTGATACGGATGTTTGTCTAATTTTTCCGAAAAAAAGGCTCTCGAATCAATCTTTCCTTACCTTATCTACATAGGATGAAGCAGCAGATAAACGTAGAACGGTATAAGGAGGTTCGCTCTATTGAAAGATACGGATTTCGAACAATGGCTTTATAATAATGAAAAAAACACTTTAACAGAGTTGAATCCTAGATATATCATTCGTTTTAAATCTTTGCATACGTATAAACGTTGTCTTTCTGTGATTAAATCCCAAAAAACATCGATTTACAAAGATAAACTTCAAACTTTGCCCGTCATTAGGGGAATTAGCTGCTCCGCAAGTCATTTAAAGCTCTTTGAGGGCTTCTATCCTGCAATTGCATCCATTGAAATAGACCATAAAATCGCATCAATCCATGCAGCAGGAGAGCCATTCATTCCTTGGGGGGTCAGCCATATTCATGCCCCTGAAGTATGGAGCCGTTCCACTGGAAAGAGAATCAAAATCGGTATTATCGATACAGGTATTGATTATTCACACCCCGACTTGCAGCGTTCTGTGTATGGCGGAATCAATCTCATTCATCGACACTTGCTTCCGATGGATGATAATGGTCACGGAACACATATCGCCGGAACGATTTCCGCCGCTTCACAAAATTCCGGGATTATTGGCGTCGCACCACACGGAGCTCTTCATGCGGTCAAAGCCTTTGACCATAACGGTACGGCGTTTGTATCAGACATTATTCACGGCATTGATTGGTGTGTCCGTTATCGGATGGACATTATCAATATGAGCTTTGGGATGAAAAGCTGCAGTAAAGCATTGGAAGCTGCTGTTCATAACGCCTATTATTCCGGCAAAGTGATTGTCGCTTCCTCAGGTAACAGCGGCAAAATCAATCAAATGGACTTTCCCGCCCGTTTTCCACAAACCATTGCAGTCGGCGCTACAACAAAAGGTCATAAAATCGCTCCTTTTAGCAACCGGGGCAAACGAATAGATATCTATGCTCCAGGCGATAAAATCTATTCCACTTGGCTTCAAGGCAAATATAATGTGCTGAGCGGCACCTCTATGGCGACATCTCATGTAACTGGTGTAATTGCTTTGCTGCTTGCCATACAACCCAACCTTAGCCCCAAACAAATTAAGCTTATTTTACAACGCAATGCTTTGTCCCTTAAAACGAAAAGGAATATTATTGCACGATTCGGCGAAGTGAGCGCTTCGCGTACGCTTAAATCTATTCCGCTTTAAGCTCGGCTGATTGTTGCGCTCAAATAGTACGTACCCGATAATTCTCCTGACACATAGAGATCGTAGCTCCAAGCTAATGTGCCAGCAAAATCCTTAAGCTCTACCTTTATCGAATGTGTAAACGTATCTAATTCCAGCTTACCTTGTGCCGTTTGATAAAAGCCTATCCTTTTTGCCTGCAGCACAAAGGTTTGCTCAGATTGAATATCCCCATGCCGAATAATCCGAATTTGTTCTGGCTCGACTTTTATCGTTGTTACCGTTCGCCCCATGTTAGGATCTGTTTCGCTATAACGGATATAGTTATGCGGCCCTTTGACAAACCATTCGCCTGTGAATTGTTGTTCGATATGCTGACCTTCGCAATCGCTAATCACTTGCAGCTTAACAGACTTAGTTGCTGTCATCGTTACTTAACAAGCTCTTCAACAAAACGAGGAAGCGCGAATGCTGCCTTATGTAATCTTGGCGTATAGTATTTGCTGCTAATCTCAGGAATGGACTGTTCATCCACTGCTAATGGATCGTATTTCTTACTGCCCATGGTAAAGGTCCATAAACCACTTGGGTAGGTCGGGATGTTCGCACAATAAACGCGCACGATAGGGAAAATTTCACGAACATCACGATTTACGCTTTGGATTAAATCTGCTTTAAACCAAGGATTGTCTGTTTGCGCGACAAAAATCCCGTCTTCTTTTAAAGCTTCAAAAATCCCTTGATAAAAGCCCTTTGAAAACAATTCCACCGCAGGTCCAACGGGTTCTGTAGAATCAACCATAATCACATCGTATGTGTTTTTATGATCATGAATATGCATGTACCCATCATTTACAATGACCTGTACACGAGCATCATCTAGTGCCCCAGCAATCGAAGGCAAATATTTTTTCGAATATTCGATGACTTTGCCATCGATTTCAACAAGAACTGCTTTCTCGACACTCGGATGCTTCAGCACCTCACGAATAACACCACCATCTCCACCACCTACAACTAGGACATGCTTCGGATTAGGGTGGGTAAATAAAGCAGGATGCGCCACCATTTCATGATATACAAATTCATCTTTTACAGTAGTCATCACCATTCCGTCTAAAACTAACATACGGCCAAATTCTATTGTATCGATGATCGCTAAGTCTTGAAAATCTGTTTTCTCCGTAATCAAGGTTTCCGTAATTTTCGCAGTAATCCCATAGGACTCCGTTTGTTTCTCTGTGTACCACAATTCCATAATCGCAACCTCTTCCTCATCAAATTTCCGTAGATATACTCAAGTATTATAGTAGAATCGTTAAAAAATGCAAGGAAAGTGAATACAGTTACATTAAATTTACATAAAATTATTTTTTCATGATAAAAAGGTGAATAGCTATTTCCTTGAATCTCCATACTGAATAATAGGCTACTGACCTAAAGGAGTTGACATGAGAAATGGCACGTTGGTCCCGCATAATCCAAAAAACGTTCTCTTTGTTATTCTCTTGCTTTGTCATTGGCGCTGTAGTTCTATTCGCTTTGTTCCTATATTTTCGCGCGCAAACACTTCCCGTATCAACAATCACGCAAACTTCGCTTATATACGATATTCAAGGGGAAGTCATCGATTCCTACCATGGTGCCAATAATCAAAACCGTCAGGTGATCGCTTTGAAGGATATCGCTCCAAATTTAATCCATGCCACACTAGCAATTGAAGATCATCGATTTTATGATCATTGGGGCTTTGATCCGCAGGGCATGGCGCGCGCTGTTTTTACCGATGTAAAATCCTTATCCAAAGAGCAGGGAGCTAGCACCATTACACAGCAATTGGCCCGAAATCTGTACTTAAACCATGATCGCACCTGGAGCCGCAAATTTAAAGAAGCGATGTATACGGTGCAAATTGAAATGCAATTAAGCAAGGATCAAATTTTGGAGCAATACCTCAATCAAATATATTATGGCCATTCCGCGTACGGAATTGAAGCAGCATCGCAAATGTTTCTGGGTAAGAGCGCTAAGGATCTTACACTTGCAGAAAGCGCCCTGCTTGCCGGAATTCCCAAAGGACCAAAGTTCTTCTCCCCTTACCTGGATATGGCAAAAGCGAAAAGCCGCCAAAAAATTATTCTCGACGCGATGGTCAAATACAACTACATTCCGCAAAAGGACGCAGACCAAGCGTTTCTCGAAAAATTGAATATCATCCCGAAAAAGGAAGATCAACCGGCGGTTGCCCCCTACTTTCGCGATTACGTGCGTACTTTGGCGATTGAAAAATTAGGGATAAGCGATGCGGCTTTCGACTCTGGAGGAATCAAGGTGTTCACAACACTGGATTTAACTGCGCAGCACATTGCCGAAAAAGCCATTGCCAAACAAATCAACAAAGGAGAGGAGCTGCAAGCCGCTTTAATTGCGATTGATCCGCGTAATGGATATATTAAAGCGATGGTTGGTGGAACGAATTACAGCGCCAATCAATTCAATCGAGTTTTTGCCAATACACGGCAGCCCGGTTCTTCCTTTAAACCCATTGTTTATTTAACCGCTTTGGCCAATCATTATACAGTTATGACCCATTACAAAAGTGAACCGACCTCGTTTACATACGATAACGGAAAGCAAATTTATACACCAAGCAATTTTTCTAATGAATATGAAAAGACAGATATCGATATGCGTAAAGCCATTGCCAAGTCAGACAATATTTACGCTGTACATACGATTACGGACTTAGGGGAGGATAAAGTGATTGAAATGGCGCGGAAAATGGGAATCACCAGTCCTTTACAGCCGCTGCCTTCGCTTGCTTTGGGCACTTTTCCCGTCAGCCCTTATGAAATGGCGGGCGCGTTTGGAATCATAGCCAATCAAGGCGTTAAAGTAGAGCCTACCGCTATTGTAAGAATTGAAGACGCTCGCGGACATATCCTTTTTGAAGCTCATCCACAAAAACAGCAAATCATCGGCTCTGCCTATACTTATGTCCTGACGAATTTAATGCAAAGCGTCTTTGAGGAAGGCGGTACGGGCTATCGCGTATCCGATCTGATGAAACGCCCTGTTGCCGGAAAAACAGGCACAACAGATACGGATGCTTGGATGGTAGGTTTTACACCGGAGCTATCTACTGCGGTCTGGATAGGCTATGATCGCGGCCGCAACATTAATACGGTTGAATCACGCAAAGCTGCTCCCATATTCGCTGAATTTACAGAAGGGACGCTCGCAGCGGTTCCACCTAAGCTTTTCCCTGTTCCCGAAACCGTAGTCAGTGTCTACATTGATCCTAAATCCGGCAAGCTTGCGAATGACGCTTGTCCAAATTCGCAATTAGAAGCGTTCGTACAAGGTACTGAACCAACGGAATACTGCGCCAAAGCAAAGGATGGCACCTCAAAAACACCCGATACAGCGAAGAAAAACTCATCGTGGTGGAATGATCTAAAACGCTGGTGGAATGAGTAAACGGGGATTAACTGTTGTTAGCATTCTAAATACACGAAAGAGCAGACGCAGGGTCTGCTCTTTCGCTGTCCTAGTATATTGTAAATATACTAGGGGTAGTATAACCCGCTGCATGGAACCTCTCAACCCTTGACACAAAATATTCATATTAGTGAAGGCGCAAACTAATGATTCTTCTCTTTTACGAATGACATTTAATCACTGTTTATGAGGTAGAATGATGTAAAAAGGAAGATTTTTTATTCCTTTTAACCGAGCGTAAGTAAACAATTGACCTTTGTGATGAATCTCATGGTCAATCATGGTCATAAGCCACATCTTTCCCGTTCCAATAAATTGACTGACCTCCAGTTGTTGCTCCAAATCTAAATCAGATAATGTTATAAAAACGGATTTTGTTTTCTCCGTATACTCACGAACAAGTTTTCTTATATCATCCAGTGTTTCAAACTGATTAGATGAAGAGGGTGGTGTAAATTCACCATTCTTTATGGACTGTATAAACATATGAGATGTGACTGCAATGTGAATCGCCAATGCTCCCAGTGAGAATGCATCATTCCAAGGTTTATAGTCTATATGTTCATTACCAATCAAATCTAATAAATCGTGAAGTACAGTCCGATGACGTATCCATCTTTCCAAATGTTCGTTCTCTATTTCCAAATTACTGCCTCCTTAATAGTCTTAATGCTAATATTATTCTACCTTACACTGTCCGTACCAGAAAAAATGGAGCCCCCGCTTTGCACCATAAAAAATCAATCATTCGCTACTGATTTCACCTAAGTAACACATTCCACCGATGGCCATCGAGATACCGAAAAGGCAACCATACATCCCCTGTTTTTCTGCAGGTCCAAAATAAATGGTACCACCAGCTGTTTTAACATCTTTATAATCCAATTTCAGTGAAAAATTTTATTGATTTTTTTACATCTTCCACTGGAAAATTGATCCAAAATTCATTTGACATACTTATCTCTTACAATAAATTATTCTATTCGATAATGCAAGTGAATTTCAAGACTTCACTTTTGTAATACAAGTATGTTAGGATAGGCTTATGAAACGTTCAGATAATAAATCCCATTGCCCAATCAATTTTTCCCTAGAAACTTTTGGTGACAGCTGGTCGCTGCTCATTTTACGTGATATCGTCTATTTTGGTAAGAAAACCTTTGGTGAGTTTTTAGATTCTGATGAAGGAATTTCTACAAATATTCTGGCCACCCGACTTGCGACTCTAGAGCAGAAAGGCATTCTTGATAAAAAGACACATGACACAGATAAGCGAAAAGAGGTTTATTTGATTTCTGAAAAAGGTCTGGATCTAATACCTGTCTTACTTGAATTGGCTGGCTGGGGCGCGCGACATGGCCTAGAGACCGAAGCACCAGAAAGTTGGATTGCCGCGGTGAATCATGATAGAGAAATGATAGTCAATCTCATTCGCGATACTGTGCGAAGTGGAGGTTCTATTTTTGCAGGTTCAGATAGTGTTGTTATTAGATTAGGGTTATTAGATTAGGGTTTTTAAAATAACAACTTTCTCTCAAGCCCCAAATTTACCTTTGAGTCTGTTCTCCTCATCCTTTACAATGTAAATAACACAATTGGAGGGGATTCGAAATGCAGCGTAAGAGTTACAACATGGAATTAAACAACAGCTCATTCAAGAAGCTCAGGAAGCCGGCACTGGAAGTCAAATCGTCGAGTATAGGCTTTTAACGATGTTTTTATCATCATCGAAGTAAAGAATTAGGGAGCTAAAAATGAATAAACGATATATCCTTACCGATCTAGATGGAACGCTGCTTCGTTCCGACAGCACTCTATCGCCTTTTTCTAAAGATACCTTGTCCGCTGCGCTCGATGCTGGTCATGTGGTTAGTTATGCGACAGCACGCAGCTATGCAAGTTCGCAAACTAAAGTTTCTGCTATCCCGTGGAAGTATCCGCTTATTCTCTATAACGGAGCGCTTCTCATCGATCCATTAACGCAAAAAACAATAACCGGCTCCTGGCTTTCGCATGAATTAACCCATGATCTGATTCTACTAGGCAAAATATACGATCAAACCCCTTTTCTGTTTCATTTAGACGAAAATGAAGAGGAAAGTGTACTGCATGAGCAGCTCCGTAAAGAAGGAGAACAAGGCTTTTATAACAGCCGACCGAATGATCGACGCTTCCATCAGGTGCCCTCGTTACAATTCAATCATCCATCACAAAAAGCTCTCATTGTTACATACATAGGAACTTATACAGAGCTCAAACCATTTTACGACGACATAATGGAACAATATGGGGAACACGTCAGTATCCATTTCTCATTGGATACTTATTTAAAGGATCAATATTTTCTCGAAATAAGCCATCCCGATGCCAATAAAAAAGAAGCGGCTTTGCGGTGGGCAGAGTTGGTTGGCTGCGACCCTAAGCAAATGATTGTTTTTGGCGATAACTTCAATGACTTCGGTCTATTTGAAGCTGCGGGTCTTCGTTTAGCAGTAAGCAATGCGCGGTCTGAATTAAAACAAAAAGCCGACCAAATCATTGACAGCAATGATCAAGACGGCGTGGCTCACTATATTAAACAAATGCTGATTTAACCTGAAATGCTTAATTTAAAGCCGCTTTTAACTCGTTCTCGGAACGATCCCACCATTCAGGGTTATGACCCACAAGCGCTTTTTTCAACAGCGCTTTTTCACTTTCGTCCAAGTTGTCCAGCATAATTTTACGCTTCATGGCTCGATCCATCCGATTGACATGGTCTGCGAGAATTTTCCAGCCCCTGCGCGCTTCGGTATCAATTAACATTTCACATGCAGTTACCCCCGCATAATACTGTCCGCCTTCTTTACGATCTACAGCTACCCAGATGATCCAGCATTTTCTGCCATTCGGCACATCTTCTTTATTCATCGAAAATTTAATGCCCTTCTCCACTTTGCTCTTCGCATGCAGCGTTCCTTCATCAATATAGGCTTCTTCTCCGTCAATGATCATACCCGAAACGCTGTTTAAATCAATAGAGCCCGCGCCAAACCCTTTATGATCGACCTTATTGCTAATAATATTCAAAGCTAAAGGCTTCTTTACTTTATCGTTTGCTTCCATTGTAAGCACCTTCCATCACATCATATTGTTGAACATAATTATACCATGAACAAGTCGTTACATGACAGCTTCCTCTACAATGCTTTTTTAAGCTAAACATGAGAATACAGTTGCATGATTATTTTACAAGTCTATCTTTTTCGTTTATATAGAAATAATCCACCTCCTCCAGACATATACATGCTGTAGATGCTTGTCAACGAGGTGAAATAGATGAAATTATTGTTAACTAATCGCTTGTTCCAATGGATGTTGTTAATGGTGCTGTGCAGTGGACTTGCCATGGTAAGTTACCCCTATTTACATGCAAAGTCCAAAAAAATTATCCCTGCAATCCAAACGCCCATGTCCAATGAGGCTATCCCTTTTGATACGCCTCAGTCAACCAATCCAACCATCCCGGCACCGCTCAGCCATCGCATCGTGGAATATCATATCGCTGTCTCGCTGTCTCCTGAACAAAAAACACTAGAGGCTGCCCAAATCATGACCTGGGAAAACCCAGGGACCAAACCAGTCAGTGAAATTTATTTGCATCTGTACCCCAACGCTTTTGAATCAAACAAAACGACGTTTAATCGCGAATCGGGCGGCAAGCTCCGGAACGATAAAATGACCCCAGCTAGCATTGGCGGTATGAAAATCGAATCCTTGAAAACATCGGAAGGCGAGGATTTATCCACCCATTTAAGCTTTGTGCAGCCTGACGACGGCAATGTAAACGATCACACACTAATGAAAGTAAGACTATCCGAACCAATCGCTCCCGGCACAAAAATCAGCCTTAACATCAAATACTCGGTTAAACTTCCCTATGTTTATGCCCGCATGGGTTACGCCGATGATTTCTACATGGTGGGACAATGGTTTCCGAAAATGGCTGTTTATGAACCTGTGGGAACGAGAGGTCGAACAGAAGAAGGCTGGAATCTGCACCAGTACCATGGCAACTCAGAATTTTACGCCGATTTCGGTATTTATGATGTTAGTATCCAAGTCCCTGCCAGCTACATTGTAGCTGCAACAGGCTTTCCGGTAAAAACAGCAACAGAACAAAACAATCGAAAAACCTACCATTTTTATGCGGATGATGTCCATGATTTTGCCTGGTCAGCTTCGCCCCATTTCACCTATTATGAGGAACCTTTCTCTGCGGCGAATTTGCCCGGAGTCAAGATCAAGTTATATCTGGATCCCAAGCATAAAAACTTAAAAGCGCGTTACATCCAGGCAGCCAAAAAATCATTAACACGCTATACGGAATGGTATGGAGCCTATCCTTATTCCACATTATCGATAGTTGTCCCACCAGGAAACGCTAATGGTGCCGGTGGAATGGAATATCCGACACTGATTACTGCATGGGGAGCCGCCTCAGAGCAAGCAGATTTAGAGCTTGAGCGTGTCGTTGTTCATGAAATTGGACATCAATTCTGGTATGGCATGGTGGCCTCCAACGAATTTGAAGAAGCCTGGTTAGATGAAGGCTTTACGTCCTACGCCGAGGATAAAGTAATGGAAAGAGAGTATGGCAGTAAGCCGAATTTACCGCTCGAAGCAAGCTACGTTACCTCACCGGCTCCATTAAAACAAAACGCCTGGGAATACCTGCATCACGATCAATATGCTGATAATGTGTATACTCGCGCCAAGCTTGTCCTAAACGCTATCGAAAAGGAAATAGGTTCCGAGCAAATGAAGCTCACCTTGAAAACCTACTTTCAACGATGGAAGTTCCAGCATCCCGCTTCACAAGATTTCCAAGCCGTGCTCGAAACCGTCACGAAGAAGAGCTGGCAGCCATTTTTTAATGACTTCGTTTATAGTGGACTCATGCTTGACTATGCCGTAGATCATATACAAATCCAGACAAAATCAAAACTAAACAAAACGGTATACGAGAGCGAAATACTTATTCAGAAACGCGATGGTCAGCATGATGCGGTACCGATTCAATTTCATTTCAGCGATGGCTCTAAGCTCGAGAAAACTTGGGATAGTCAAGGAACTGAAGTTCTCTACAAGCTTGAACATTCAGCACCTGTCGACTGGGTACTCATTGATCCGAATCATACGATGCTTTTGGAAAATAAACATATCAATAACTTTATGAAAACCGCAATTGACCCACAAACGACCATACGCTGGAATACGAGCTTTAGTAAAATATTAGAAACCTTCTTTGGCATGGTTTCTTGGTGAGAGGTGAAACATGTTTAAACATATAAAAGAAGGATGGAAAACTGCATTAAAGCAGCCCTTTGTTTTATTGATCTTGTTTGCTTATCGGCTGGTCTGGGGATTTGTCCTCTACAGTATGGTTCAATCTACTGTCGTGCCCCTATTACATCGTTATCCGGGAATCCAAGTTTCCGGTGGGCAAACGCAGTTATTCCTTGCCGAGGGGCAATTCCAATTAATGAAAACCGACTTCATTCACTCCTATCTTTGGTTATTGCTTTTACTGCTGCTGGCAAAGATGGTTGTTACGCCTTTGCTCAATGCAGGAATTTATTACTCCCTACGCCAAACACATTTAAATTCCGGCTATCGTTTTTTCAAAGGAATACGTGAATTAGGTGTTACCTTTTTCTTTTACTATTTGATCCAGATGATTTTGACGTTAGCTCCATTGTATAACCTGCTGCCTAAGTGGGGTCACCTTTTGCTAAGCAGTGATTATAAGTCAGCTTCCATCGTTTTGCTCCCTTATATCTCCATTTATTTACTTTACGGATATATTCTGCATTTAAGCTTTATGTATCTTCAATTCGGTAAAACATGGACACGTTCATGGATAGGGTCACTCCACCTAACAGTTCGCCGATTATTTCCCATTGTCGGAATTTCCCTCGCACTGATATTCGGTTCTTTTCTCTTGGCAGCATTATCTGCATCGGTCGTTTGGATATGGGCAAGCTTCTGGACGTTAATTTTATACCAAGCCTATCGTTTTATCCAAACTCTATTCGATTTATGGGGGATTTCTGCTCAACATCAACTTTATACGACAGAAACTAATTTTTAGTTACATCATTCGACAATCCCTTATACAATATGGACTCCGTAGCACGGGGTCTTTTTTTGTTCACATTTTTAAAAATAAAAATAAAAATTATGCAGGAATTTCAGTTATTTTGTAGAATTTTAATATTCTGAAATAAAATATACTTATTGCCGAATTCCTTTTTGAAGGAAACGGGGGAACCAATCTTGGGTGAATTGATCTCGAAGTCAAGAGATCATAGGGAACCTTCAACCGAACCCTCAAGCTAACCTCGTAGGCGACCTGGAAGGAGATTTTGCTTTGAAAAAGGCAGTCTTGTTTTTGTTTACTTTGGTTTTTAGTATAAGCTTTATGGTTGGAAGCGTTTCGGCAGCGTCTGAGTTGAACGCGAAGATTGACAAACTTATTGGAACTCCTTATGTATGGGCTGGCACAACACCCGATGGATTTGATTGTTCTGGTTTTACACAGTACATATTTTCTAAATTTGATGTCGACTTGCCGCACAGTTCGAAGGAGCAAAGTTTTGAAGGCGACCATGTTGCCAAAAGCGATTTAAGAGCGGGCGATCTAGTGTTTTTCAAAACAGGCCATTCTGGAATTTCGCATGTAGGTATTTATATCGGAGACGGATATTTTGCTCATGCCTCAGATTCCGGCGTGATCAAAAGCAAGTTGAGCGAAACCTATTATGCCAATCGTTATGTCACTGCTCGCCGAGTTATGGGCGATGACTTGTACAACAAAGTCACTGCAGAACCAAAAGAAAAAACAGTACAAAAGGATGAAAAAGATAACGCTGGCAAATAATTTGGACAAGCTTCTAGTGAGTCCATTTTAACTCCATAAAAAAACCGTTCCCTCAGAGGAACGGTTTTTTTATGGTTTACAGGAGCTGAATTAAATTTTCATAACGCCGCCCGTGCTTGCAGAAGTAACCAATTTGGAATAACGCGCCAAGTAGCCCGTTTTAATTTTGGGTTCAAAGCCTTTCCAATTTGTTCGACGGTGTGCCATTTCTTCTTCGCTGACTTTCAATTCAATTGTACGATTTACTAGATCAAGCTCGATAATATCGCCATTTTCGACAAAAGCGATGGGCCCGCCTTCTGCAGCTTCTGGTGAAATATGACCGATGCTGATACCGCGGGATGCGCCAGAGAAGCGACCGTCTGTAATGAGTCCAACCTTGGCGCCTAGTCCCATGCCGACAATTTGCGACGTTGGAGCAAGCATCTCAGGCATGCCTGGACCACCCTTTGGGCCCTCATAACGGATCACCACGACATGTCCTTCTTTGACTTTACCATTAGCAATACCGAGTAATGATTCTTCTTGTGATTCAAAGCAAATTGCAGGACCGGAGAAGAAACCTCCAACTTCCTTATCGACCGCACCCACTTTAATAATACTGCCTTGCGGCGCTAAGTTACCGAATAGTACAGCAAGTCCACCTTGCTGACTATGCGGGTTGTCCAACGAACGAATCACGTCTTTGTTGAGAATTTCACAGCCAGCTACACCCTCACGTAAAGTTTTGCCTGTTACTGTGATACAATCACCATTCAGGGCACCTGGTTTTTTCAGCAATTCATTGATAATTGCACTTACTCCGCCGGCATTATGCACATCTTCAATATGATAATCCGAAGCTGGCGCGATCTTTGCCAAATGCGGTACACGTTTCGCGATTTCATTGATTCGTTCAATCGGATATTCAAAACCAGCTTCATGTGCTAGAGCGAGTGTGTGTAACACTGTATTCGTTGATCCACCCATTGCCATGTCCAATGCAAAAGCATTATCAATCGCATCCATGGTCACGATGTCACGCGGCTTAATATCGGATTTAATCAATTCCATCAATTGCTTAGCTGAACGTTTAACAAATTCCTTACGTTCTTCAGCAACGGCTAGTATAGTGCCGTTCCCAGGCAAAGCAAGACCTAAGCCTTCTGCCAAACAGTTCATTGAGTTCGCAGTAAACATACCTGAGCAAGATCCACAGGTTGGACAACCATACTGTTCAAGCTCTTCCAATGCCTCATCTGTGATTTTACCAGCTTGATGAGCGCCTACGCCTTCAAAGACGGACGATAATGAAATCGACTTTCCGTTTTTGTCTTTGCCTGCTTTCATCGGCCCACCGCTTACAAATACCGTCGGAATATTCACACGAAGCGCGCCCATCATCATACCCGGCGTAATTTTATCGCAGTTAGGGATACAAACCATACCATCGAACCAATGCGCAGCGATCATAGTTTCTACTGAATCGGCGATAATTTCACGACTTGGCAGCGAATAACGCATGCCTATATGCCCCATCGCAATGCCATCATCGACCCCAATCGTATTAAATTCGAATGGAACGCCGCCTGCTTCACGAATCGCTTCTTTTACTATTTTTCCGAATTCTTGAAGATGTACATGCCCCGGAACAATATCCACATATGAGTTGCACACGGCAATAAACGGTTTATTAAAATCTTCTTCCTTAACACCAGCTGCACGCAATAAACTACGATGCGGTGCACGATCGAACCCTTTTTTAATCATATCACTTCTCATTTTTGTACCTGCCATTTCGAAAATTCCTCCATATCGATAAATTCATTGCGTTGTCACGCTATATCTTTAAACTGTACCATTTTTCATGGCAATTGAAAACCCGTAAACTACGTATGGCATTGAAAAAACCAGGAAAACATATGTATTGTCATAAAACTGTATCTTGGATAATTATTTGGAGCAAACATTATTTTTATTTAACTTGTAGTAAAAGAAGGTTATACTAAGGGATATACATATTATCGTTGGCATTATCGCGATAAATCATTTAAATATACCCATGAATGCGTAATCAACAGAGTCACCGCTTGATATTGCCCAAACAAGCCATGCGTATTAACTTCCAAATCAGTACAATGCAAACCGAAGCCTCAAAGGTTTTCGGTTTGCATTTTTTATGAATATAGAGCTTACTAGAGGGCCATAATTGCGAATAATGTGGTTAGCTTGACACATAATAATTATTAAAATATACTTACTAACAAAAGGTAAGTAACAACGATTTAAATGAGTTACCACAAAATGAATAACTTAGGAGGTTCCAATACATGACACACACTATTCATCCAAACACTGAAATAGGTCAGATTCATTTAAAAGTCAGTCAGCTTGAACGTTCGATCCAATTTTACCGTGAAGTCGTTGGCTTTGAGCTTTTGCAAAAGGTAGGAAATACTGCCGAGCTTACAGTGGATGGCAAAAATCGATTATTGGTGCTGGAGGAAATTCCGAACGCCGTTATTGTACCTCGTAGAAATACTACAGGACTGTATCATTTTGCTATTCTAGTGCCCACTAGAGAGGATTTGAGCCTCTCTTTACGCAATCTCCTTCATCATCAAATTCATGTGGGTCAAGGAGACCATCTCGTCAGCGAAGCGTTGTACATTACCGATCCGGATAATAACGGGATCGAAATCTATGCGGATCGGCCGCGAAGCACTTGGAAATGGGATGGACAAAAGCAAGTCATTATGGCCACCGATCCGATTGAATGGCAAAGCTTATTAGATGAAGCAGGGGAGCAAACCTGGAACAAGCTGTCTTCAGAAACGATCATTGGACACGTTCATCTTCATGTCGCGGACCTTCAAAAAGCTGAACAATTTTATTGTCAAACCCTTGGTTTCGAGATAACGGCAAAAATGGGAGATATGGCTTTGTTTATTTCCGCAGGTGGTTATCATCACCATATCGGATTGAATACTTGGGCCGGTGTAGGCGCTCCTCCACCCCCGCCAGATGCTGTCGGATTGCGATATTATTCGATTATCATTCCGAACACTAATGAATTGGAAACGATCCTAACGAACTTGAAAAATGCCGGGATTCCCGTTGAACAGCAAGATGGAGGATGGCTCGTTCAAGATCCTTCTAAAAACACTATTTTACTCGTTGCACGGGGTACAAATATAATCGGAGATTAATCACTTTCGTCAATTTGGAAAAAATATCTAAATGAACGACTTACCAAACAACTCTATAAACGAGAATAAACCTGAATAGATGTAGAATCACCATAAACGATATTCAGATTTTCTTTATGACCTCCCGATTTTTTGTTAGAATAGAAACCATGTACTTATTAATCGGGGGTTACTAGCTTGGACTATATTATTATGGATATCGAATTCAATGGGCGCAAGTTTGCGAGTGATTTGCCTATGGAGGTCATAGAGATTGGAGCTGTAAGGTTAGACTCGTCCTTACAGCAAAAGGATGAATTCTCAGCTTTGATCAAACCGGTTTATTTCTCTAAACTAAATAGCTTTATTAAACAGAAAACCGGGATTCCCCAGGAAGAAATTGATCAAGCCTCCGGCTTCACAAAGGTCATGTTCGATTTCATGGAATGGCTAAATCAAAGTGAATCACTCCTGTTTGTAACATGGGGCGGCGAGGATTTGAAGCGTATCGTATATGATACCCGAATGCATAAGCTGGATGATGCCTTCTGGATGAATGTCCAATATTATGATTTATTAAAAGGATTCGTTCGCTATAAGAACCTCAAGAACGATGTTAGTGTGGAGTCTGCTCTTATTGACCTCGATATCTCTGCCCATGGATTGGCACATCGGGCTTTAGACGACGCTCGCATGACCTCGGATGTATTCCGGAGGATTTTCAATGAGCTGGATTTTGAACTAAAACAGCAATTTAAAGATTCATACACCAACGCCAAAGAACGAAGATTGGTCAAAAATGCAGCCCAGGCAATGATAAATCAAAAAATCACCCCGAAATGGGAGCTGTTCATCGAGCATTATCTAACAGGCAAAGTAGCCCTAACCGATTTAAAGAAGCTTGCGGAATTGGAAGCCTATTTTATGGCTGAAATAACGAAGGCACCGCAGTTTAGCTCAGAAAAGGTCGTCTAAAACCGGCGTCTCAGAAGACATGAAGAAGGTTATTGCAAGTATTAAACAATTTGACTTATTATAAAGGAAAGTATGTTTGGGTAAGGGGATAAGCACCGATGAAGCTGGTATCATGGAATGTAAACGGGTTAAGGGCATGCGTAAAAAAAGGATTTAATGATTACTTCAAAGAAACGGATGCGGATATTTTCTGTATTCAGGAGACGAAGCTTCAGGAGGGTCAAATTAGCTTGGATCATGGCGAGGAATATACACAATATTGGAATTACGCAGTTAAAAAGGGGTATTCCGGAACTGCTGTGTTCACCAAGGTCAAACCCTTGTCTGTGAGGTACGGCTTGGGGGAGGATGCAGAAGAGCCAGAGGGGCGGATTATAACGTTGGAGTTCGAAACCTTCTATCTCGTAAATGTCTATACACCAAATGCTAGACGCGATCTTTCTAGGTTAGCATTCAGGCTAGAATGGGAGGAACGGTTTAGAAGCTACCTTCAGCAATTAAACACCCATAAGCCTGTTATTGCTTGCGGTGATTTAAATGTTGCCCACCGTGAGATTGACCTCAAGAACTGGAAATCCAATCTTAACAATGCTGGCTTTACCCCGGAAGAACGGGATAAGATGACCCAGTTATTGGACGCAGGCTTTATGGATACCTTCAGACATCTCTATCCTCAACGGGAGGACGCTTATACCTGGTGGTCTGTAATGCCAGGGGTGAGAGCGCGGAATGTCGGATGGAGAATTGATTATTTTCTTGCTTCTTCCAGACTGGATTCCTTATTAAAGGATGCACAAATCGATTGCCATGTATTAGGCAGCGATCATTGTCCTGTAATTCTAGAAATTAACGTTTAAATAAAAAAAATCGGCTGCTATGAGAATTCTCATTCCTCCGGCTCTTCTTTATTTTCTGCTTCAAAAGGCTCTTTATCTTCTTCATAATACACAATATCACCTCCCTATTGATATTATGCATTTCGTTTATTACCGCAAGATTAATAGAATGTAATAATTAGGTTAACGCAAAAACTAAGCTAGTATTGAACGGTTTGTTGGTCAGGGGCGAAAATTTCAATGCCGGGCTATGTTACAGAACGGTAAATTGTCCGTGTGGTTAAGCATTATTGGCATTGGTTGTAACATTAGTAAAGGAGTTGCCGCGGCAGCTCCTTTAAGGACATATTATTATCTTACTCTTGGGTTAGCTTTTCCAAAAGCTGCATTATTTTTTTTGCTCTGCACCTATTTTGGCGAAAAACTGTCGATCAGTTTGTTCTACAATTACCATGGCTCTTGAAAATAACGTTTTCCCTTCGGGAGTTAACGTAATCACATTAGCTCGTGTGTCAGTAAGGTGTGGATTTCTCAAAATCAGATTTTTTGTTTCCACCATCAACATCACTAAGATGATGGAAATTCCTTTTTTTATACATGATACGCATAATGCCTCTCTAAAGTTTTTCGGAAAGTATTCTTTGCACGGTTTTGTGTAGTCTACCCTGTTCAACCGGTTTCACGATGTAATCATAGGCATTCACTTCGAATGCAGCCCGAGCATATTCTTTATAGGATGTAACAAACACTATCTTCATCCGTCTACCGCTCTCTCTTAATCGTTTGGCAAACTCAAGACCATTCTCTCTCGTCATACTAATATCTAGAAATATCAAGTCCACCTCGTGATTCACCAAATACGAAAATGCGGCCGTAGTCTCCTGGAAGCTTCCCACGATTTCGATCTCATCCACTTTAGCGAGCATTCGTTTCATAATGAAGTGCATGGCCTTTTCGTCATCGATAATAACGACCTTCAAACTACACCCCTCCTCACTTGCTCCAAGAACTAAAGCATAACCCATCCCAATGACAGCAAAATGACAAACTCCGACAACAAAAAAAGCCCACATCAGCTGAGCTCTTCATTTTTCTGTATTTTGGGTATCAAGCTCCGACAGCAATTGACTGTAATAGCCAGTAACTTCAAGGGAGGGGCCTATGCCAAGCTCTTTAACAAGAGTCTCCGTAAAGTGTAGATATTGCTGCATTAGCGCCTCTTTGTTCTTCTGTAACGCCAAGGCTTTCATAAACAGCTTAATCGTTTCTTCATCCAACTCATTATGAGCGGTAAGCTTTGTTAATAATCGGATCGCTGTTTGGGTATCCCCTCTATTTAATAAAGCTCTGCATAAGCCATGGGTAAAAGTTGTATACAACAACCATAAGCGTTCAACCTCGCTCCATGCCCAAGGGAAAGCGCGCTCCCCGAATAAATCCCCGGCATAGAGCTGCTCCAGCTCTAGCGCCTTTTCGATATTGGTTTCGTCCACCTCAACCATCTGTTTACAGCCATCTTCAAAGATAAGGATATCGACTCGAATCTGGTTAAGATTTAACCCATAATGGTAGCTGTCCGAATGTAAGCTTTCCTTGAGTCCATAGGTGTCCAATAATTTACGAAGCTGATAGACGGTCGTGTTTAAATAAGTTTCAGCATTCTTATACGGCATTTCGCTAAAAATATCTTCAATGATTCTCGCCCTGGATACTAGTCTGCCTTTATGCATTAATAAATAGCCAAACAGCTCCGCGCTTTTACTTGTCTTCCATTTGACTATCACATTCTGCACACTTCGAATATCCATACCGCCCAAACAGTTAAACATGACTTTAGTATTCGAAGACTCTTGCTCCGCCTGCGTTTTTTCGGATAGCATTTCGGCTAGTACTCTTTGCACGGTTTTATGAATTCTATCTTGCTTAATAGGTTTCACAATATAATCGTATGCATAGACATCGAACGCCGAAAGCGCATATTCTTTATGAGATGTAACGAAAACAAGCCTTACTAATTTGCCGCTCTCTCTTAATCGTTGGGCAAACTCCAACCCACTTTCCTTTGGCATACTAATATCAACAAATATCAGGTCGGCATCGTGATTTTCCAAATATGAAAATGCCGGTGTTGTCTCGTGGAAACATCCCACAATTTCGACATCAGCAATCTTAGCAAGGGTACGTTTCATAATTAAATGCATCGCCTGTTCGTCATCGATGATCATAATCTTCATCCCACTCTACTCCCTTCGGAAGCTTGATCAATGAAGTGAGCCCATCAGAAGGAGCTGGAATGGAGAAATAGAAGGTGCTTCCATGCCCTGGAGCACTATCCAACCAAATTTCTCCCCCATTTAAACGGACGAATTCTCTACATAGAGTTAACCCAAGACCTACACCTCGTTCGCCAGATGTCCCAACGGTTGAAATTGGATAATCCTCCTGTAATAAAGTATGGGCTTGATCTGAATGGATTCCTTCTCCTGTATCTGTTACCGCAACAATGATTTTATCTTCTTGGTGCTCCGCTTTTATTTCAATGCTCCCGCCGTGATTTGTAAATTTAATCGCATTGGAAAGCAAATTTCGTACAATCAAATCGAGCATTTCTTTATCTGCGTAAACAAACGTACCTACAGATATGTCAGATCGAATTTGAATGCTTTTCCCTTCACTGCGAACCTGCATCAACCGCATATTCATCTTAACCGCTTGGGCTAAATCCCATTTAACCGGATTAAATACCATGCCGCCTCTTTGACTTTGAAACCAATCCAACAGGCTTTCTACCAAGGTAAAGGTATTCTGAATTTGCTGACTCATTTCATGGACGATTTCCTCATGGCTCTCTTCACAGGTCTGCAACTCCTCCTCCATCAGCTCCATCAGATTGATAAGCACCGCAAGTGGGTCGCGAATATCATGGGCAACTACGTTAAACATCTTATCCTTGAATGTATTTAGTTCACTCAGTTCTCTTGCATTGTCTTGCAGCCTTTTCTCTGTTCGCACTGTTTCCGTCACATCACTTAGCAAAAGCATTTTACCCACGGGCTTTTGATTGTTGTCAAAGATAAGCGATAGATGAATATTATAGAATTTGGCATCCGCTTCTCCAGTAATTTGTATTCTATTATCCGAGGATGGCTCTTGCTTAATAAGCCTCTCCAATAGTTTTGGATATAGGGAGAAGATATGTACAGCAGGCTGTCCAACCACATTCTTACGATTTAAACCTTCGATTGCCTGACTTGCTGACTGATTAAAACTAGCAATACTATTATCCAGATCCAATACAATGACCGCATCCTGCATCGATTCAAACACCTTCTGCAAAGCTAGCGGTGCAAGCCTGAGCATATTAAATTGATAAATCCCCCACATATAAAACGCACCTGAGAAAACAAATCCAAATGGAGTGAAATCAATAGGTATGATGGTAACCCCGCTTAAATATATCAGCGTGCCTCCATAGGGTCCGCAGGAGCCTATCACCATTAAAGCAATTTGCTTCTTCATTCGCGGTGTCGCTTTTCGATACATTTGAATCATTAACCCCATACCAATGATAAAAAGGGTATACGCATATGTCACATGCACCCAGTATAATGGCCCTTTAACCGAGGTAACCAGCGGAAAACTCTCTAACCTGTCCATCGTCATACTTTTATAAAATAAATGATGCCATTCATTTGTATAATGAGCCACAAGTGTAGTGATGGGAATTACCAACAGCAACAAAACCACCCATTTGCGTACAAACGCTTGACGGCCAGTATATTGCAATACCATAATAATCCAGAGCATAGAGCCAAAAGGAATGCCAATATATTCTACGCGAAGCCAGAAACGTATTTGGTCCAAGGTAGAGCTAAGGATCTCAAAAGCATATCCAAACGTGTAGAATGCGCCAGCCAACATTCCCAAGCCGTAGCTAATTGCGATCGGAAACTCTCTTCTTTTCCAAGAGAGAATAGCCATATATAAGGTGAAACAGGTAGCAACTATTAGAAGGGCTGATAAAAACTGGTTGTAGTTCATTCTTTAGTAGCCCCCTGATCCTTGGAAATTTGTCATGATGCAGTAAAAGTCGAAATCCCGCTCCTACAAGTCACCTTTTGCCACTATCACCCTACTATAAGACTATCTATTCAAAAAAAAAACCCCCCAAATGGGGAGGTAACGCGAAAAAATAAGGGGTCTCAACCAAGTATCCTTAATTCTCTGGCACGCTGCAGCGCTCGCACGCGATTATTTACTCCAAGCTTTCTGTACATATTTTTAATATGAAACTTTACGGTTTCACCCGTAATGTTCAGGCGAGGGACGATTTCCTTATTCGACAATCCATCCGCGATCAACCGTAAAACCTTCTTTTCCTGCTCGGTTAGTATTTCTTTACGAAACAGTTCCTCCTCCAACGTTTTAGGGAGAACCTTCATGGTGGGCTCTATAGCCACGCTCCGATGTCTTCTTATGATCTTGTCCAACGTTTTTGACATTCGCTGGGAGGTTACAGGCTTCATTAGATAATCCAAAGCGCTCATATCGAAAGCTTGAACCGCATAATCGTCATAGGCGGTTACAAAGACCACGTCTATGGAAGCATCGAGATCAAGCATCAGGCTGGAAAGCCGCATACCATCAATTTCCGGCATGGAAATATCCAGAAATGCGATATGTATCGGATTCGCCTTCACAAATTCATATGCCTCCAACGGATTCAGAAACGAATGGCATATTTCGATCTCGCCGTACTCGGATAGTATCCTCTTCAAACGGTTCACCGATAATTCTTCATCATCCACGATAATGGCTCGCAGCATACTTAACCTCCAATCTGCTTGATCGGTCATGCGGGAATGTCGAAGAAAACCTTCGTCCCTATTCCTTCTGCGCTTTCAATACGAAGGCTATTTCCGTAAAGAAGCTTGATGCGCTGACTTATGTTCCACAGTCCTACGCCTTTCTTGTTCACATCCGGTTTAAGAATTTCCTCCCGTTTTTTTTCGCTCATACCGCATCCATTGTCCTCTACGGCAAAGCTGACTTTGGCGTCCGCTTCCTTTTTTACGGATATTTTTACTGTTCCCCCCTGTAAACTGGACATCAGGCCATGTCTTATGGCATTTTCCACCAATGGCTGTAGAATCAGCGGGGGAATTCGGATATCCAGATTTGCATCCACATCGTACTCTACACACAATCTGGCGCCAAAACGCGCCTTTTCGATGTTGATATACGCTTTTACCAGCTCCAATTCATTTTCTAGGGTTGCTAGTGAATCCAGTTGTTTGAAGTCAAAGCTGCTTCTCAAATACTGCGAAAGATCTAGCGTCAATTCCTCCGCCTTATTAGGTTCGTCGATGCACAATGCGGCAATAGAATTCAGGGCGTTGTACAGGAAATGAGGCTTAATCTGGGAACGTAAAAAGGCGATTTCTGCGTCCTTGGCTTCTGATTGCAGCTGCTGATTCTTCCTGAGCATTTCATTTATAGTTTCGTTTAAAGAAATGAAGAACAACACAACCACTATAATAATAATGAGATAAATTAACTGTACCTGAAGAACCTTAAATGAAATACCTCTAACAGAAGACGTTATTATTATTCCAACAAAACAATAGTAGATGGATAGGATCAACGCAATGTATATCCGCCTTTTCTTTTTTGATTTAGTGAAATGCTTTTGAAAGAATAAGAGAACCGGCACGCTAAATAAAAGGGTCAGAATTGTCGAATACAATCCCAAATCAACCCCTAGATAAGATCGGTATAGGATGATAATTACAGATAAGAATAAACCTGTTCTCCAACCACCATATAATGTTCCTAACAGTAAGGGAACGATTCTAATATCCATATGGATATTAGAGTTAACATAAGCAGGAAAGGACATACATAATAGGATGGCTAACCCCAAAAATACGGATAGAATGATCTTTACATGATTATTTCTCTCAGCCCTCTCCGCAAAAAATATTTGAAAAGAGAATACTAGAGTTGCTATAAACGCTAGTTGCAGTAAAACATCCTTTATAAAGTTCATAATCCTTTTATCACCATTTTCGTGTAAGAGCTGGGGAGCGACATTAGCAAATAAGGGATAAGACCTTTATTGTGACGGCTCTTGCTTTGTTTTGGCCTTCATCACATTCTTTACACTGCTTTGTATCTTTTCAAGCTTATGATAGAAGTTCCTTTTATGACTTGTTGCATGCAGATACGCCCATATCCAAGTTCAGCTAAAGCCTCTTTGGCTAATTCCTCAGAACTCGTCTGGTCAGAAGTGCCGCCAAAGTTATCTGACGTTCATAAGCATCTTTAATTTGAATGCAATTCTGATAAGCTGTAAAATCATCAGGCGTTATCTTTCCCATAGGCTTCCACCAATTCTTTCGGCGCTGGTTTAAATCGACTTTTATCAATTTTACTTCTAATTATATCCGATTCAAACACAATCATCCTTAACCTTTGTTCTTCATCTCTTAGCTTAGAATCAGGCTGCCGTTTCAATCCTAGTGCGATGTAGTCTTCAATAAAGTTTTTTCTAGAAATACAATGGCCTTGAACCGATTTCCCCCTGTACTTTATATAAATACATCATATCAAGAGCTCCCATATTTGTACAATGATTCGGCAGTAAAAGACGCTATAACAACAAGAGAAAGTGTTGACTTTACCTTGATTTAGCATCATATACAAGCATGTTGTTGACTTCACGGTTAATGTCTAATGAGCAAGTTGTGCCGAAAGGTTTTTGCAGCCTTTTGTGTAAATGGTAATAACCGGGGGACACTAGAAACAAGTGCTACCCGGCCTATTGTTTGTCAGCACAGAGCATACGAGTATGCGTTTGTTTCGAAGGTTCATGTATGTACTTTCACGAACCTTTTGTTGACTCCATGTTGACTTTGGGCACTCTGAATACATGTCGGAGCAAGTTGTACAGCTAAGCGCCATGTACCCCAATCCCTTGTACGACAGGGCTTCTCGGGTTTTATTCCCTGCCTGTTGCTATAGGGTTATCTTGCCAAGTAATCCAATCACTCCAGCTTCCCACATACAGCTTGACATTGGTATAGCCCGCTTCTTTTAAAGCTACTACATTAGGACAAGCCGTAACTCCGGAACCACAGTAGACAATTAATTCTTGCTCTAAAGGAATGTCCGCAAACCGCTGCTGTTGTTCCTGCGAATTCTTCCATTGACCTGCACCATTAAGACTATCTTTCCAAAAAGCGTTAATCGCCCCTGGAATATGTCCTGCTGCAGGATCAATGGGCTCCTCTAATCCCAAATATCTGCGTTCCTCACGAGAATCAATCAGCAGCGTATCTTTACTCCCCATTTTATCTTTAACCTCATTCATACTAACCAGAAGATGACTAAGCACATGCGGCTTAAAAGTACGTGATCGTACAATCGACGGCTTCGCAACGCTAGTTGGATAACCTGCAGCCTGCCACTGTGCAAAACCTCCATCAAGTATATAGGCATTTGTATGACCGAGAAAATGCAGCATCCACCAAAAACGCGAAGCCATAGCTCCACCTTGATCGTCATAAGCAACAACCGTGATGGTTTCATCGACCCCGATTTCCCCTAACCGTAGAATAAATACACCTAAATCAGGCAATGGATGTCTGCCGCCATGCTTATTCTTCGTACCTGACAAGTCCTTCTCTAAATCCATATAAAATGCACCCGGAATATGTCCCTGATCATAAGCTTCACGCCCAGCCGCGGGCTGTCCAAGAATATACCGACAATCAATGAGAATAAGGTTCTTCACTTTAGTAGAATCCGCTCCATTTTCATTTTCAGCTATTCGCCCAGCCAGCCATTCATTACTTACTATAATTGACATAAATTCACATCCGTTTTTAATTTCATTATACACCAGTTGTTCTTCACTATAAAATACTCCTCCGCCTGTTTACTTTGCAGAATTTCACTTCTTCGGTATACTTTTGATAAAGACAGCCCGAAGAAAAAGGAGTTTCCCTCCATGACCTTTAGAATGACTCGTTTAACAGAGGACTATTGCCAACAAATCTGCGAATGGCGCTACCCCGCACCTTTTAACATTTACAACTGGCCTGCATGGGAACAAATGATGACTCATGAAATGCAATTTGCCGATCAAACCATCCGCGAATCGCAATTTGCCGCTGTCATACGCTCTAAAGACGAATTGATTGGATATGCGCAATTTTTCCCCATCGTCAATGTAACACGTTTAGGTCTAGGCCTTCGTCCTGATCT
>JAQBPR010000037.1 GCA_028287395.1 Bacilli bacterium | reverse complement strand
CAAATTATCTTGGCTGAACAATTTCTTCATACTTATCGGCACATTACTCTTTTACCTAAAATTCTCTATACTGATCCTGCAAAAGCGTTTATTGTGTATTCATACATTACGGGTACAACTCATTATAATCGCGGTTTAAAAATAAACTGGTTGACAATTTTAGTAAAAGAGCTCTTCAATCATTACGAAAAATATCTACAAATAGACAAATGGGGAAGGTTGGAATCACCTATTCAATCTTGGCGTGAATGGAATGATCGGGGTTTGGAAGGCGCGCTAAATAATGTGGGAAGCTTTTTACCAATTGAGGATTATTATAAAGTGAAATCACTTGTTGAAAACATATCGAAACGCGAAGGACATGAAGCAAGATTTTTGCTGCATGGAGATACTGGTGTCCATAATTTCGTATTTCACGAACTATCACTAATTGGTGTTATCGACCCTTCACCAATGATTGGCCCTGTGCTATATGATTTTACTTACGCTTTTTGCTCCTCTCCAGACGATTTGAACCTAGAAACTTTAATTGCAACATTCTCTTTGCTCAATCATGAACCTATGGAGAGATCAAGGCTTATCGAAGAAGTAATCTTTCAACTTTATTGCCGCATCGGGATCTGTGTAAAAGTCCATCCGCATGATTTAGAAGGTTACTTAAAAGCGTGGGAATACTGGAAAGTCCTTGTCCCTTAATTAATCCTTGTTTTTGCTGAAAAGCAAGAAATCAAAAACTGGTTTAAACTCGTGAAAGAGCATAAACCAGCCAGAATATAACCTAAATTTGATTCACCCACATAGTCATCCAATCGCTTTGATCCGTTGTGAACAATCCAGCGGGGTAAGCTGGTGCATTTCGTCCGATGAAATTGCTCCACCAGAAAATGCCTACACCATGAACCATAGCGCTGTTAAGGTTTATTGCTGCATTTAAACCACTTAGCGCTGCATGTATATTTTCGACGGCGGGATCGTGGTAAATCGTTGAATCGTCAGCGACCTTCATGGCATAGGAAGGAAGGGTGGGAACCAATTTGGAAGCTATACTACCGGGTCCAATATTGCCTATAGCTTTGCTATATCTCGTGATCTCGTCGGTCCACAGCTTCTGATAATCCGCAGTGGTATATATGTCTGAGCCCCAGCCCATTTGATCGTAGATCATTGGGTTAATCATGTTGAGAACGGCAGCAACCTGCGCGATGTAGGCGTTGCTCCACTGATACTTAACCGTTCCGCTATAGGTTGGATCTACTGGTGTTGACATCGAAAAGTTGGTATTAGTAATAAGTGCGTGGTTGCGTAAATATTTTAAAGTGTTAAGTAATGTGTTGTCATTCTGCATAAAGCCTTCAATATCCAAATGTACCCCATCCGCTTTATAGAATGGGCCCGTACCGCCAATTTGAATACCGACATTGACTAGCTTATGGATAAGCGCATTAAGGTTTTTGTTGAAGGTGGCATTGCCGAAGTTGGGATTAGCGACTTTAACTCCGTTCACTCTAGTAAAACGATCGCTATAATTCAGGTCGATGATGATCAGTTGGTTGGGATCTGTTTGTTTGGAGAATTTGATCCATTGGGCTAGCCCGGCATAATTGTATGCACTTAACGCGCCATTGGTGGAGGTGCTGGTGTTATTCAATAAACCGATATCGGCAAATTGATATTTGATTTTTTTGGCAGCTAGCTCACTTACATAGGTTTGAATATTAGCAGATGTTTGGGCATACGCGAACCAATCTGCATTTAAAAAAGCTGCGTTATTCATGTGGCAATTAGTTGAGCAAGCTTCAGTAGGAACTGTTTCCGCATAAACGGGTACACTTACTAAGTTAATAATTAAAGTAAATGTTAACATTAAAACAAGGCGTGTGCTGAATTTTTTAAACATGACAATCATCTCCCAGATGTAAAATTTACTTAAATCATGTGTTCAAAAAAAATTTATTTTTTTGTGATTCAAAGCATAAATCTTTGGGTAAATATCATTAACCACGAAGAAAATAGCTTTGTGTATTTGGACGAGCCCTTTGATCCAAACACGCTTCATCCTTAGTATGAATTTAACGACATCGAGGGTTTCCTTTAAAGCATCATAAGGAACCTTCTCTTTGCGTTGGGGATTTTTTCCTTGTGTAAATAGTATCGGTTACAAAATCTAAAATAGACATAGTAGAATAGTAGCTATTTTTTTAATATTTATTAGGACTTGACTGAAAGGAATAAAAAGGCAATATTGTTTAAAAGCCAAGGTACAGGTAAGCGATGCAGAGCAATCCCGCCTTTTTGGGTTATGCCGTGCATGATTATAAGGGTCGGCGCGATTTGAAGCAATGACAAAAAGCCTATAACACAAGGAATTATTCCTATGTTATAGGCTTTTTTTTGAATAAAAGTATAAGTTTTAGGGGGAGAGGTTGAGGATTTTACCTAATCTATAGATTTCTGCATAAATTAACTGGAGCTTTTCCATGTAAAGCTCAGATTAAGAAGAAATGATGAAATTAACGACAGATTTTCCGCGTAATTATTGAAATGCCATTCAAACGGAACCATTCGTCAACGGATAACATGACTCCTTTTTTGTGCGAAATGTTATGAGGAAGTCGATGAATAGTATGGGAAATTACAGAACAGTTAACAAAAAGAAGACCGTACACGAAGCCAGGTTTCCTTGTACGGGATAAATTTGCCTCATTTAGCGGCAGGTACACAAAGATGAGTTCCTGAGCGAAACAAGGTCACTTCTTTTGTACAGTTTGTCAAGGGATCCCCTGGTTTTTCCTCGTATTTGATGCCCCATCTATCTAACCTAGTTCGATTGGACCAAGTGTAGTCAAAATTAACTAACATTGGCTTATTTATAGCCGCAAATGTTTTTAGCTCGCTTTTTAAGGTTTGGTTCGCAGACCATTGTGCTTTGACATAAGTTTGACCAATTAGCGCAATATTCAGAAAGAGTGCAGCTAGGATCAGGTAACTAAAGACTTGAATCGTTCTTTTTCGCTCATAGCTTAGCCCAAGCAGTGCGATCAGGATGGGAACCACCCAGAGCTGAGGCACATAACGCGCCCACCAAGCCGCGGAATTTATAAAAGCAGAGAGGAGCACGATCGACACGACACCTAATCCAAAGAAAGATCGCGCGAGGTTCATTCGAAAGGACAATATGAAAATGATCACTCCGAGAATCATTGTGCCGCCGAACAGCGGTCCGAATCCGGAAATAGCAACATCGGGCTCGCTAAAACGCGAGAGCTCTTCTGCCGAGAAGGTAAAAGGTACCTTTAGGGTTGTACCTGTTCGTGTTGCGCTATTTTCATCCGAAACAGATAAATTAGAGATAAAAAGGGTTTGCAGGCGGTTCATGGATTTAAAGCTTTCTGGGGTAAATTGTGCCACAACATCTCTAGCATCTGTTCCGGCTAGCGGGTAAAAGGGATTGCCATGACGTACAATATTCGTCACATAAGGGTTGAATCCGAAGAGAATGACGCCTAATAAAGCACTGGCTATTCCAATTTTCAATGTTTTTTTCAATAAGTCGAATTTTTCCGACATATATAGGGCTATCAGCAAGCCGATACAGATCACTCCTGCATAACCGATGGCTGTAAATTTAACATTGACGGTAAGGATAAGGCAGAAGGAGAACGCAATGTAGATCCATCGGTTTCGCAGGGTAAGTAATATGACGCTTAAGGATAGTAGATAGAGTAATAGAGAAGCGAGCATACCATCTACATAAAAACCAAGGGATTGATAGATGCTGACTGGGTTGCACGCAAGAAGTAAAGCAACAACAACAGCCCGTCCAATTTTGTGAAAAGCAAAGGTTAGCAGTGAAGCGGTTGCCATGAAAAATGATCCGGCAATCAACAATAAATTAAATGATTTTCCTAATTCGATATTCCCGAACGCTGCATATAGCACAGATGAACAAACCTCAGAAGCGCGCGCATAATGATTAATCCAGATCGCATGACCGGTTAATAACTCTAAGGGCTTATCGTAGAAGGGATTCCAGCCATTTTTCAATAAAATGACCGTTTCTTGATGATAGGCTTGTCCGTCATAAGTGATGTCGTAGAATATACTGCTGATCCATAGAAAGAATAGGAATAAGACACCTGGAACCAGGAGGGTAAGCAGGTAAGTAGGCCACAAATTAAGCGGAGAGTGGCGTTTAACAGCGAACCAAAGCAAAATCAGAGTAAGTGCTGTACTGATATAAAAATGATAAGCCGTAATGGTAATACCGAATGCAAACAATAAAGATGCTGTGATAAATATAGAAGCCATAAAGGCCAAAATCGCAAAGCCCCAAAGCCAGCTTAATGTTTTTAATTGATCTCTAGTCATAGATGTACTCCTTTGATTAAAAAATAGGTTAACTTCGTGATACACAGAAAACGCCGATTAGAATGAAACCCATACCCCAAAAACGAATGGGTGAAATGGATTCATGAAACAGAAGACTTCCCGCTGCTAAAACTAGGACATATCCCACGCTAACCATAGGATAGGCCAGGCTTAAGTCCATTCGCTTCAAGGTCATTATCCAAAAGATAGAGCTTAGCCCATAAAAACCAATCCCGAGCAGCACAGGCAAGGAGTTAATAAGCTGAAGCGCAGGAGCGCTCTGATGCCATAGTGGTTTTGGGGAAACAAGTCCCCACTTCATTAATATCTGCCCGAATACACCTAAGAGGATCGAGGTCAAAAGTAAGACGTAAGGCATGCTTGGAATCCTCCAATCTCATTCAAAATAAACTAGAATAACGACAACCGATAGTGTGTAAAGCATGACAGTAACTAGAATATGCTTGTCCTCTAAAAGTACTTTTTCTGGCTTGCCGCCCTTTCCCTCCATTTGAATCAAGTACAAATATCGTAAAATGCCATAAATGACAAAGATTATTGTCCACATCAGCTGAACGGAATGTCCAGAAGTGAAGGTAAAAAGCGCGTAGCTGATCACAATTAATGTAGTGACGATACTGTTGAATTGATTAAGCAGCTCAAGTGAATAGAAGTCCAGAACCTGGCGATGTGAGCCTTTCGCGGATTTTAGCAGGTAGAGCTCGTGGCGTCTTTTGCTAATAGCCAAGAAAAGCGCAAGGAGCATGGTACACATAATAAACCAAGGTGTTAGAGGAACATCAATCAATAAACCCCCACCCACAGCGCGAATCACAAATCCAGAAGCAATGATTAGAATATCTATGATAACTACATGCTTAAGTTTAAGTGAGTAAGCGACATTTAAAAGAAAATAAATAATCAGAATTATACCGAAGGGACTGTTTATGAAGAAGGCTACTGTTAGAGACAGGATGAGTAGGAAAGCGCCTAATCCTATAGCAACATACGGATTGATTGCTCCCGAAGCCATTGGGCGGTTCTTCTTCTCCGGGTGTTGACGGTCTGCTTCGCGATCCACGAAATCATTAAGAATATAAACACAGCTGGATACCAAACAAAAAAGTATGAAACCCAATATGGTATGGTACAGCAAATCTAAATTCGAAATTTTTATGGAAAATATGAGGGCTGCAAAAACTAGTAAATTTTTGGTCCATTGTCGTGGGCGCATTTGCGCGATGTATTGCGATAAAGTTCCGTCTAAACCAAACCACTTTCTTTCTTTTGTTTCTACATTGGTGTCAAAAGCATTCATAGCATCCATCCTTTTTTAAAGACTTTATACTTGAGAGACTTAACCCACTTAGCAATAAGTTAAACAAGTAAGGAATGTCGTGAAAGCGCTAAACCCTTGATATATAAAGGAGAAAATCAATAAAATTTATATTTTTAAAGGTGGTGAAATAAATAAATTAAGCGAATTTTGTTTTAAATGCATAACTCTTGGGTAAAGGAAGAACAGGAGTGAAGTATGAGATAGATAGAAAAGAGAGGTAACCTTACTATGGGTAACATAGCAGCTATTGTTCATATCACGAAAATCTTATCTATTTTTATCCTATGTGTTGCAGGTGGATTGATCATCTTAAAGCTTAGAAATTTGCGATTAGAAAAGCTAGTACTTCAATATAGTTTAAAGCATCAAGAGTATTTGGATTACGTCGCTGCGAATTTAGATGATCCTCTTCCCCTTAATCCTCCATATGGTACACTACGCCCGCTTGAAAGAAAGGTCATTCGCCAAAAGCTATTCGCTTGGATGAGACAAATTCGTGGAGAACAGCGTACGAGGATTGCTGAGCTTTGTCAGCAGATGGGCTTTGTAGAAGAAGAAAAAGCAAGGCTAAATAGTCGGTTCCGCTTTATTCAAGTGGATGCTGCACATAATCTAGGTATTATGCGAAGTAAAGATGCTTGTCAGCTGCTGCTTGATCTACAGGCAGATGAAACATTTGGTGCCACTTTGTTCATTCTTACACGCGCCATTGCGCGATGCGCGAGAAATATAGACGATATTCGACACATGGTACAAATCGTCGTAGAGTATCGCAAAGCCTGTGCTGAACTTATGGCAGATATATTAGTTGAGGTTAATATAGATTATTCCGTATTACTAAGGGAATGGCTGCAATCTGATGAAGCGGATCATGTACATATTGCATTGCTTTGTCTCCAAGGGCAACCTAAATTAAATGTCGAAGAGCACTTGGTCAAGCTATCTCAATCCAATCAAAAAGAGATTCGGGTTCAAGCAGTTAAAGTATGGCTGGGTCAGAGCAGTCCACCCACACCTGCAACGATAATTGAGTTTCTGGGCCATTCGGACTGGGAAATACGTGCGCAAGCCGCCAAAGCAGCCGGCACATCAGGCTCTTCGCTTTTCTTAGAGCCATTAAGAAACACAGTTCTGGACAATTTCTGGTGGGTGCGTTATTACAGCGCAAGAAGCTTAATGCGTATTGAAGGAAGCATGCCGCAACCGCTTCATGAGGTTATTATTTAGAAGAGTGTGATCAAAAAGTGGCGACGAGGAGTAATGGGTGTGCTTGTAAAGTTTACGTGCCGACTTTGAAAATGAGTTTCCCCCTTCGTCTATTCAAGAAACTCATTTTCAACTGAGGCTGGAAAGCACATTCATTACGCAACATAGCTATACTTTTTGAACACATTCTAAAAGGAAAGGAAGACTAAAATGCAGCAATTTTTATTCAGTTATGCTTTATTTTCGCTATATAGCGTCATCGTTGTTTATTTTATTTATTTGTTAATCCTGTTGCTTTCCAATCGAGACATTATTCGTACGATTCTCAGCTCGACAGATTCCAAATTTCGTGAATTGTCGGGTTCTGAGTTTGTTCCACCGGTTTCTATATTGGTTCCGGCTTACAACGAAGAACTGACGATTCTTGAAACGGTGCGTTCTCTGCTTTCTTTGAATTATCCGGATTATGAAGTGATCGTCATTAATGACGGCTCCAAGGATCATACATTAAAGGTCCTAATGGATGAATTTCAATTATATAAAGTGCCGCAATATACATTTGACAAGCTTCTTGAGGCAAGTCCGATCAAAGGGGTTTATCATAATCCAGCTAATACGCGCCTTTATGTGGTAGATAAGAATAATGGAGGAAAAGAAGATGCATTAAATGTTGGGATTAATATTGCGCGATCTCCCTTGGTTGCTACCATTGATGCAGACTCTTTATTGGAAAAGGATGCGTTGCTTCGTCTAGTAAGAGTGTATATGGAGAATCCGAAGGAAACGATTGCCATTGGAGGCAATGTTCGTGTAGCTAACGGTAATGTAATTGAAGATGGCGTTGTTAAAGAGGTGCGTCTTCCGAAAAAATTTCTTCCCATGGTCCAAAACATTGAATATTTAAAGTCCTTCCTGGGTGGTCGTATTGGCTGGAGTTCACTTAATGGCATGCTTATTGTTTCGGGAGCATTTGGTTTATTCCGCAAGGATGCACTTATCGAAGTAGGCGGTTATCGGGATGGATTTCCTGGTGAAGATATGAACATTATTATCAAGCTGCATAAATATATGTTGGATCGTAAGCTGCCTTATCGTATTATTTTCTGTCCAGATGCGGTTTGCTGGACACAGGCGCCAGATACTTTAGACATTCTAGGCAGCCAAAGAAAGCGATGGAGCCGCGGAACACTTAAAAATATATGGATGTACCGCAGTATGATGTTTATTCCCAAATATAAAACGATTGGTTTTCTATCACTGCCTTATCTATTTTTCTTTGAAATGCTGCAGCCCTATATAAGAGTCTCTGGGTTTTTGGCGCTTCTAGGTTACAGTTTCACAGAGGGTGTAAATCTTGCTAGTTTCCAAGTGATTGCAATCTTTTTGTTAGTCAATGTATTAACGAGTGTGTTTTTCAGCTGCTCAACCTTATTAATAGAAGAAATGTCCTTCCGCCGTTATCATAAGCTAAGCGATTTATTAAAAATGATGTTGTATTCCATGTTATTGCCGTTTGGCTACGATCAATTGAATGTCTGGTGGAAGTTTATGGGGCATGTCGAGCTAGCACGAAAGAAGAATGCATGGGGGACGATGGTGCGCAAAAGCTGGCAGGATGAAATCACCATCTCTCCTAAAGCGAATCCCAATAAACCAACGTAAAAAACGAAAGAGAGTGAGTCCATATGAAGTTATCTTTAGTGGGAAAATCAGAAGTTAAATCTACTCATATTACTACAATAATGAATGCTATTTATTCTTGCTATGGATCCTGCGGTCTAATTCTAATCGTATGCGACGTAAAAAGAAAACAGCTTAAAGTACTCAAAAAATTTCTGGTTAAAGAGGCCGGAACTCGCCAAACGCGTTTACTCTATGACGTGTCAAGTAAAGTGATTACTATTCTCATTGAGGGAATGGCATTAAGCACGACACATTGGCTGGGACTGGCTGTAAAGTCATATATGATGAATAATTATCGCCTTGAAAAGGGTGTTCTTGTAGCCAGTTTTTCCCAAGCCCAATATCCGCAAGCCAGGGAAATTGGAAAAATGGTTAGACAACTGAAGGTCGAAGTCGATGCGGGTGACAGTCTGATTGTATATAAAGCGCAATCCATCCAGGATGAGAAAGAACGAACCGTGCTTATTATCGATGATGACATCGTGGCTGGGGATTTTCTAAAGGTTCAGCTGGAATCACAAGGGTATCAAGTACATCAAGCTTATGATGGCGTGCAGGGGATAAGTTCTTGTGAAGAACTTAGTCCTGATGTCGTGATTATGGAGCTCAATCTGCCTGCTTTGGATGGATTTCAGGTCATTCGCAATATACAAGACAATGATGCCTTGGGGAGTCAAATTATTGTGCTTTCCGAGCAGCGATTGGAGAAAGATGTAACAGCTTGCTTAAATCTTGGGGTTACCGAATATATCACTAAGCCCTATTCCCCAGTAGAACTTGAACAGATTTTGAACAAAGTGCTGGATGAAACAATCGATGAAGTGATCTAATTATAGCTGGTTAAAGAGAAAGGTGGGGGACTCGTGGCAAAGAAAAGCAAAAAAAAGGGCTTTGGCACCCTGCTTGTTCTTATCCTGATCCTAGGAGGTCTGGTTTGGTATTATTGGCCGCCTAAGAAGGCAGAAAATTTGAAGCTAAGCAGTGGAATAAACATCAAGTTTCACACAAGTGCAGAAAAGCTGCAGGTTTACAAGGATGGCAAATGGCAGGATTTTTTTGTGAAGGGTGTTAATCTAGGGGCGGCCATTCCAGGGCATGATCCAGGAGAACTGGCTATTCCTAAATCAGACTATTTGCGCTGGTTTTCGCTGATTGGCGAGATGGGGGCCAATACCATCCGCATCTATACTATTCAAAAGCCTGCCTTTTATGCGGCCATTGTCGAATATAACGAAAAGCATCCAAACCTGCCGCTTTATTATATACAAGGTATTTGGTCGCCTGAGGAAGCTTTTACAAAAACCAAAGACGCGCGTTCTCCAGAAGCTATGAAAGCTTTTAAAGCTGAGATTGCTGATGCTGTAAGTGCGGTTTATGGGACCAAGACCCTCGTAAAGCAATTAGGAAAAGCAAGTGGCAGCTATGAAGTAAATGCGGGTGCGTATCTTCTAGGTTGGTCTATGGGAACGGAATGGGATCCGCAGCTGGTCAAGAATACCAATAAGCTGCATCCAAATCAGCCGCTGTTCAAGGGTGAGTTTTTCCAAGCTAAGGCGGGAGCTTCCCCTTTTGAAAGCTTACTGGCGGAAATGATCAATACCATTGCTGCATTGGAAAACAAGGAAGGCTGGCAGCATCCCCAAACCTTTACTAATTGGGTGACAACGGATCCTTTGACACATCCAGGTGAAGTGCTTTACGAAGAAGATTTGGTCAGTGTAGATCCCATGCACATCGAACCCGTAAAGTGGGATGCCGGTTATTTTGCTTCCTATCACGTTTATCCGTATTATCCTGATTTTTTCCTTTTGGACAAAAGCTTGCAGACGGTTCGCAATGATAAAGGGCAAATAGACACCTATAAAGCTTATCTTCAACAGCTGAAGGCGCATCATCTGGGAATTCCGCTCATGATTACAGAGTTCGGCGTACCTTCTTCTATTGGTATTGCCCATATAGGCAACTTAGGCCGTAATCAAGGCGGTCACAATGAGCAAGAGCAGGGAGCCATCGATGCTGATCTTTATCATTTGATTGTGCAAGAGCATATGGCGGGTGGTATTCTATTTACTTGGCAGGATGAATGGTTTAAGAAGACCTGGAATACCATGCATTTTGAAATACCAGAAGATCGCCGGAAGCTTTGGTTAAACGTTTTGACGAATGAAGAAATGTTTGGCGTATTGGCCATGGATCCAAGTAAATCCGACAAGCTGTATCTCGATGGTGATCTGAACGATTGGGACAAGCTCAATAAAAACGATGTTCAGAAAGTAGATGTGAATGTTCCAGGGATGAAGGGAATACGTATCACCCACGATGAAGCCTATGTATATATAGCAGTAGAGCTAACAGCGGACTTTAAACCCGAGCAGCAAACGATATACCTAGGTGTGGATACGACAAAAGGTGGCAATCGCCATGCGCCACAATTGGGAACGCATAAGTTGGACGAGGGCTTAGAGAGTCTTATTACTCTTGGGACGGATAAAGAAAGTCAGGTTTCCATTGCCTCCAATTATAATTTTCATACGCGTTTATATGGGGCTAGATATGGAATGTTTCCCCTAAAAGCGCAGGCCATGAAGGATGATTCCGGATTGTTTGATCCGTGGATGCTTGCTACCGGCCTGAAATTAGACCCACCGGATGGCAAAACGGCAAGACCTTTTGAAGAAGTGAAGGTGGGTCAACTCATTCGTGGAACAAACAATCCAACGGATCCACAATTTAATTCCACTGCCTTATGGCAATTTAAAGGAAATGTAGTGGAAATCCGCATACCGTGGATGCTGCTTGGTTTTACGGATCCTAGTTCTCTTTCTGTGATGGGTTATCCGGATGCCAAAGACAGTCTGAATAGTATTCAAACAAAGGGTATTCACTTGGTACCGTGGATCGTTAACCGCGTGGACAACAAGGTCATTGGATTAGGTGAAGAAGGATCGGTTTATCCGGTTAGCAAGCTTCCGTTATATACATGGAAGGGCTGGGAAGAAGTCACCTATATAGAGAGAGAAAAGGCAAGCTATGCTTCCATGAAGCAGGCGTACACCGAGAAATAAAAAGGATTCATAAAGGAGTAGATGAAGGATGGGAAAATATTTTGGAACAGATGGTGTTCGCGGTATTGCGAATTTAGAATTAACAGCCGAGCTGGCTTATAAAATGGGGCGTTGCGGTGGTTATGTCCTAACAGGTCAAACCAAACAGCCGAGTATATTGGTTGGTCAGGATACACGGATTTCCAGTCCTATGCTTGAATCGGCTTTGGTAGCCGGATTGCTTTCTATTGGTGCGAATGTTATCCGTTTAGGTGTGATTCCTACACCAGCAGTAGCTTATTTAACGAGAAAGCTTGGCGCTGATGCTAGTGTTATGATCACGGCCTCCCATAATCCTGTGGAGGATAATGGGATTAAATTTTTTGGTTCGGATGGCTTTAAGCTTTCGGATGAAACCGAATTAGAAATTGAGCGATATATGGACTTATCCATGGACGAGCTGCCTCGCCCTATAGGTATTGAACTGGGGAAACTCACGGAGAATTTGACATGGAAGCAGCAGTATATCGAGTTTCTGAAGAAAACGATCCAGTCCGATTTTACAGGGTTGAAAATCGTCTTGGATTGCGCAAACGGAGCGGCCTATGAGCTGGCGCCTCGGCTTTTTTGCGAGCTTGGCGCAACAGTAATTGCGATTGGTGCTCATCCCAATGGCTATAACATTAATGATCATTGCGGCTCAACCCACTCTAAGGCTCTAATAGATGAAGTATTGCGGCACAATGCGGACTTGGGTTTAGCGTTTGATGGCGATGCAGATCGCTTAATCGCGATAGATGATACAGGCGCGGAAATGGACGGCGATTATTTGTTGGCGATTTGCGGTGAGGCTTTGTCGCGTGCAGGAAAGCTGAACCATAACACAATTGTTACTACTGTGATGAGCAATCTTGGCTTTTTTAAATCAGTAAAGGCGCTAGGCATGAATACATTGCAAACGACTGTAGGGGATCGCTATGTTATAGAGGCTATGCTTAAAGGTGGCTATAATCTGGGTGGGGAGCAGTCTGGGCATCTTATTTTTCTCGATTACAATACAACGGGTGACGGAATGCTTGCTGGGCTTCAATTGGTAGATCATATGCTGCAAACCTGTGAAAAGCTAAGCGTGTTGAAGCAAAAAATGAACAAATTCCCTCAAGTCTTAATGAATGTTCCGGTAGGAGATAAACATAAGCTCAATGGCAATGTAAAAGTCAACGCCGCCGTGAAGGCCGTAGAAGATCAGCTCGCGGAACATGGACGAGTGCTTGTTCGTCCTTCGGGGACCGAGTCGCTTATTCGTGTTATGGCAGAGGGCTCTGAAATTTCGTTGTTGGAAGGTTATGTGAAGTCAATCGCAGATGTGATTACGGTCGAATTAGCTTAAAAAATATTAAAAAAATAAAGGTGGTTTAAATATGTGTGGAATTGTCGGGTACATTGGAAATAAGAATTCTCAAGAAATATTGTTGGAAGGCTTGAAAAAACTGGAGTATCGCGGGTATGATTCAGCGGGGATTGCTGTGTTTACAGGGCTTGGCTTGGAAATAACCAAAGTCCAAGGGCGAATTGCTGTATTAGAAGGACAATTAGAGGGTGCCCCATTACATGGTACAGCTGGGATTGGACACACAAGGTGGGCGACCCATGGTAAGCCTTCGGATGTTAATTCGCATCCGCATACGGATGATAGCTTTAAATTTTCAGTCGTGCATAATGGAATTATTGAAAACTATATGACTTTAAAAGAGGAAATGATAGCCAAAGGCCATGTTTTTCTATCAGAAACCGATACTGAAGTGATCTCTCATTTGATCGCGGATAATTATGATGGGGATATCGTCGTTGCCGTACAAAAAGCAGTGAGTCGAATGACAGGTGCATTTGCCTTGGGTGTGCTCACGGAGTATGAACCAGATAAGTTAGTAGCTGTTCGATTGGCAAGCCCTTTAATAATTGGAGTGGGCGAAGGCGAGAACTTCATCGGCTCCGATATTCCGGCTATTCTGGAATATACGCGAAATGTGTATATTCTGGAGGATGGGGAAATGGCGATTTTGACTCGTGAGGGTGTTGAATTAAGAACCTTAGAGGGGAATTATATTACTCGGGAGTTATTTCATGTAGATTGGGATATTGTAACAGCTGAAAAAGCCGGATATGACCACTTTATGCTTAAAGAAATTCATGAGCAGCCCAAAGCCTACCGCGATACGATGGGAAGCCGAATGGATGCTGCAGGGAATGAAATTGTTTTTAATGAATTGAAGAAGCTGACTATAGATAAGATCCGCAGCATTGATCGGGTACATATCGTAGCTTGCGGTACTGCTTATCATGCAGGTTTGATTGGTAAAAATGTAATTGAGCGCTTAGCGCGAATCCCAGTCGAAATCGATGTAGCTTCGGAATATCGTTATCGCGAACCGATTATTACGGATAAAACATTAGTGATTGTCGTTAGCCAATCGGGGGAAACTGCGGATACATTAGCTGCCCTTCGAGAAGCTAAACGTTGCGGAGCTACTGTGTTGGCAATTACGAACGTCGTGGGCAGCAGCGTTGCTAGAGAAGCAGACGATTGCATCGCCACTTGGGCGGGGCCGGAAATTGCAGTTGCTTCAACAAAGGCGTATACTTCGCAGTTGATTGCTTTTTACTTGTTTGGCCTTTACTTGGCACAAACTAAGGAGAGTCAAAGTACAAAGTACATCCGTGAAATGATCACAGCTTTACGCGCATTACCTGAGCAGGTTGAAACCATATTGGGTCAGTTCGAGAAAATTAAGAACTTTGCCGAAAAAATTTCCAAACACAACGACCTGTTCTTCATCGGACGCGGCATGGATTATGCTGTTGCCCAAGAAGGTTCGTTGAAGTTGAAAGAGATTTCGTACATTCATTCCGAGGCGTATGCAGCGGGGGAGTTAAAGCATGGTACATTAGCGTTAATCGAAGAAGGTATTCCAGTAATCGCCCTAGCGACACAGGAGGAATTGTTCGAGAAAACCGTGAGCAATATCAAGGAAGTAAAAGCGCGCGGCGCGAACGTCTTAGGGATTTCGGCTGAAGGCGAGGATGAGTTGATTAAGTCGGTGGATCAGCATTTTGCGATTCCGAAAACGCTGGGGCTGCTAACTCCAGCGCTGTCGGTAATACCGCTGCAATTGCTGGCGTATTACGCTTCGTTAGCACGTGGGAATGATGTCGATAAGCCGAGAAATTTAGCGAAAAGTGTAACAGTTGAGTAAAGAGACCCTTCGGGGTGTTTTTACTGTTGAAGGAAATCCCAATACACTCCGCGGACCTCTTAAGGTCCGCTTCCTATCGCTTACAAAATGGAGGCCTTTCCGGCTTGCCGGACGAGTTCGCCCAAAAATGATGTAATGTTTTGCAACTTTTCCTAAAAATATTCGTCTAAAGATGGGATGTCACTCTAGGAGAGGGGACGTGGATTTAGTGAGAAAGAAATGGGCCGGCCATGCGGCCGTGTTTGCTTTGTGCTTTAGTTTGCTGGCTCCGGCTGGGGAGAGCCGGGCTGCCTCGGCGGGCGTGCGGGTGACCTTGCCGGAGTTTAAGGTATCGCTGAACGGGCATACGGTGGATAATCAGCACCGTGAACATCCGCTGCTGGTTTACAAGGACATCACCTATTTCCCAATGACGTGGTACGACTCGCGGCTGCTCGGGCTGGAGGCTAAATGGGCGCCGGAGAACGGTCTGGTCATTGCCCAGGGCCAAGTAAGCTCCTCCTATGTTTCGTATAAAACCGACCATCAGAATGCGGCTTCTTACAGTGCGGAAGTTCCCGCCTCGGCCATTTCGATCAATGGCAAACCGATCGACAACTCGAAGGAACCGTATCCGCTTCTGAGCTTCCGGGATGTCACATACTTCCCGCTCACCTGGCGGTTCGCGCATGACGAATTCGGCTGGGATTACCGTTGGGACGACGCCGAAGGCCTGGACATTCGGTCCCATAACCCGCAGATCCTGAATCCGGACCTGCCTGCATCCGCCGGCGGGAACGACGTTGCCTTATATAAGGGATACTATTACTTTGCCGAAACGACAGGGAACACGAATCAGGTATATCGCGCGCCTGTTCAAAAACCGTCCGAAAAAGAGCCCGTTTATTCGTACGACTTCCTTGGAGTCGAGCCTCCGAGGAGAATGGTGCATTTCCGAATTCTCGATAACGAGCTCTGGTTTTCCTATTTTGTAGGCTCAAATCTAATGGGGACGAATATATATGTGAAAGTGAACGACGACGGGAAGGGCGAAATGAAATTGCAAAAAGGCGGCTATACCGATTTCAAAAAAACGCCTTATGGCACCTTGATCATCGCTCTAGGTCCTAATGATTGGGAAGGTAACCTGTATCTAGAATCGCCGGGACAGAGAGATCAGCGCGGGAAGGCCGTCGGAAATCCGAATCTGTTGTACGGCCGGCATGTCAACCTCGGTAATTCCAGTTTCATCGTCGATGGCATCGGGACCGGTGATTCTGCAGAGGTTATTGGAGACGATGTTTATATAAGGGCATCTACCAGCAACCATTCGGATGGTTACGATTTGAACAAGATTTACAAAATCAACTTAAAGACGAACGAAACGAAGAAAATCGTAAACACGGAAATAAGCCGTTTCCGGATTTTAGGAGAGAAGCTGTATTATGTCAAGGATGCGGACAATGGATTATATTCATCCGCTCTTGACGGAACAGGCGAGCGAAAGCTGTCCGAAAACGCCGTATCCTGGTTTGACGGGATTAACGGCAACGTGTACTATACAACAGCCGTTGGCGAAGACAAATACCGGCTGTACCAGGCAAACCCGGATGGGGAAGATCCGCCGGTGCTGCAGGAGCGGCTTGACGGCGTTCAGCTTCTCAACGGGAAGCTGATCTGCCGGCTCGACGAGAAAGAGGATTACGGGGCGATGGTTCTGGACGGCTCCGGCCGGCTAGTGCTGGCCGTGGCAGACCCGATCTCGCACCTGCTTACGTCCGACGATGCAATTCTCTTCACCACTTCGGGCGACTCCACCATCAAAGTCATCCGTTGATATCTCCCATCCCCCAGTCATAAGGGCGTATTACTAGCAAGCGCCTCATAGGTGCAATTTATTGGAGTTTACAAACTGACCAATTAACCCAGCTCAATAAATTGTTTTTACCACTTTAGAGCATCATACTAATATAGGTTTGTACCAGTTAACCTCTGAGTCTAATGTGGAGCATAGAAGACTTCTATAAAGTATTTGTGGTGACTGGTACATAAAATAGAGGATTTGGCTGCGAATAGTCGTATATATAGTTTGTGCAGTGACCTCTCAGGGAATAACCGCCCAGAATAGGTTTGGAGCCAGCAGGTTTCCCCACCTGGACTTCTTTAACAGAAATGAGGCGCTCCATATTTTTGGCACTGCATAAATTCATGAATCATTAAACTGTCGATATGACAGGTTTTTTGCTGTATATAAAGAACTTAACAGAAACCCTTTAAAGTTATTGAGGCGGATCCTCGACCTCTCAGTTTATTTTGGGTAATGCACCGAATCTGAAACCTGGCATGCTACATTGGGCCCATTGCGGAGCTCTTAAGAAAACTTGGTTAATCTGGTGCAAATGATGCGGATAGGTGATCATAAGTTGAATAATTTCATGCTTACGGATACGAGCATTAATGAAGGTCAAGACATCTCCCGGGCTTTTTACCCCTTCTATGTTGGAATAGATATTGGTTCGGATTTCCATGTTGCTGCTTGCATTCCATTTGATAAGTTCCGCAGTGAGAAGGAATGGCAAAGAGAAAGGCAATAGGTCATGTTTGTGGTAAGATAGCCCACGTCTTGTACTCATGCCTTAAAAACAATGAACCGTACGATCCGTTTAAACATGCGAGTAAAATGGGCGTGACTTTAGAAAGTGATAAAGTGAGATTAAAGATCCCAGCTAATTTAGAAGATTACGAGCTCCAGGCTGATGAGTTAGCGGACGATGATGTTTTATAAATGACTGTCGGTACACTGCCTTTAAATGGAACACAAATAGCCCATTTCCAACTAAATTGGAAATAAATCGGTTTTCAGTTTACGGTGATGGACTTATTTACTTTTTCCTAAGCATTACACTACATTAGACTCACGATCCACCATTAAGCGAAAGGGCAGATTAGCGGAATGGCTATTCGTTAAGCAAATTTAACACTAACTTGTAAATAATGAATCCATTGTGTAAAATCTTCTTAAGAATTAATCTGTGTGTTACTGGCGCGAACATGGTGAACCATGAGGGAGCACACAGAATAGCAGCCGTACGCCTGGGCAAAGTATTTGGACTTAAGTCTGAATACTTTTTTCATTTTCTGAGAGGGGTTTTTTTGAATGGAAGATGTTAATCTGCGGTATGGAATGAATCCACATCAAAAGAAGGCTAAGATATATTCTAGAGAAAAACTACCCATAAAGATTTTAAATGGCGAGGCAAGTTACATTAACTTTTTAGATGCATTAAATGCTTTCCAACTAGTTCGAGAACTTAGACAAAGTATCGGTCAACCGGCAGCAGCATCCTTTAAGCATGTAAGTCCAGCTGGTGCAGCTGTATATTCCCCGTTGTGTGACTCGCTTGTCAAATCTTATTTTGTTGAAGGCTTAGAGCTGTCCCCATTGGCTACCGCTTACGCAAGAGCCAGAGGGGCGGATCGGATGTCTTCGTTTGGTGACTGTGCGGATTTTAGTGACAAAGTTGATGTAACTGTAGCAAATTTACTTAAAAAAGAGGTGTCCGATATCATTGTTGCACCAGGATATGACGAGGATGCTCTGATACTTTTAAAAAAGAAAAAGAACGGAAATTATCTCATTTTAGAGATCGATCCTGATTATGTACCAAATCCAATCGAACAAAGATCAGTGTACGGTATCACAATGGAACAAGAAAGAAATGATGCAGAGATTTCGGTAGAAATCTTTAATAACATTGTAACCAAACAACGAAAAATTCCCGATAACTCTAAAAGGGATCTTCTCGTTGCTATGATCACCCTCAAATACACACAATCAAACTCCGTTTGTTTTGCGCTTGACGGACAAACGATTGGAATTGGTGCAGGGCAACAATCACGGATTCATTGTACTCGACTTGCAGCTGAAAAAGCTGATAATTGGTGGTTAAGACAACATCCAATCGCACAACAAATGGTTTTCCGTGCTGGAATATCCCGTACTGAAGTAAATAATGCCATTGACGGTTGGACGAATGAGGACTTTACACCTGCCGAAGAAAAGCAATGGAAACAATATTTTAATGTGGTACCTGAACGACTTACGAAGGCTGAGAAACAAAATTGGATAACAGGCTTAAAAGAAGTTTCTTATACTTCCGACGCTTATCTGCCTTTCCGTGATAATATTGACCGGGCTGCTCAAAGTGGTGTTAGGTACTTGGTTCAAACCGGTAATTCGTTGCGTGATGAGCAAGTTATAGAAGCAGCAAACGAATATGGAATTGTAATGGCCTATTCGAATATCCGTTTATTTCATCATTAAATTGTCACGGCAGTATTGAGCGAACGGACAGGAAAGTTCAAGAAATCGGTTTGAAATGCCAATACTAAGATCATTGGTCAGTAGTCTGTTTGTACAAACTTATGATCTATTATTTTATTTACTTCACTTGATAATTTGGTTTGGGTAGTATAGAATATTAATAAATAGTTAAATACGTTGAAAAGGAATAGTACGATTTTCTAAGCGATCAGAGAGCTGTTGGATGGTGCGATACAGCCGTGGAGAAAATCTGAACTCGCCTTGGAGTTGCTCGCTGAACCAACAAAGTAGGTGGAGCCGGAGCCTGGCCGTTATCATCAGGAGGATAAGGTTTGTCTGTTTTTGCAAACCGTATCTGTCAGAGCGCATGCCGTCAAGGCATGAATTCGGAGTGGTACCGCGTAAGATCTCACAGTCTTTCGTCTCTGTTAGTGGAGATGAAAGGCTTTTTTGTGTTCCGTTGCACCATGACGGGTCAGTTGTAGGACAATGATGAAAGGAAGAACATCCATGAAAAATGTTGAAAAATACGCAAGAGGGTATTTTATGTCGCCGGAGACAAGTTTGAAATGGAGCCGGAAGGAATATATTACAGAAGCGCCGATTTGGTGCAGCGT
>JAQBPR010000266.1 GCA_028287395.1 Bacilli bacterium | reverse complement strand
ATAAGGCAAGTGCGCTTGAAATAAATCAAGCTCAGTCACCTGATCTTCAGGATGGGAATCCACATAACTTTTCAAAAAAGCTTCATACAATTTAACACTTACTGCTTGTTCTACTGGACGATTATTTACCTTTACGAATAAAACCTTTCTCATTCCCGTCTCCCACCTTATTTTCATTATTGCTTTCGATCCTAGTTTACTCCCTACCACTAGTGTCAGGGTCAATACCATTCTGTAAGAGACCTTCAAATTTGAACGCTCGGGATCAATAAATAAGCCAGATCATTACGCTAACGGATACGAGTTGAATAAAAGACGTGACTGCAGTCGGTCGAAATGATCAGCTGCTTTTCGTTGAACGGGCAGTTATAGAGGAGAATAACCCCATTTCATTAGCCTCGTTTAATCTTCGCAACCGATTTTGGATCCGAAAACGAATTAATTTTATTTGGTTGACCGGATTGCAAACATCCTGTAAAATTTTATTAAGTGTATACTTTAGGGTAATGAGCTTACTTAAAGGTAAGGGGATGATTTATCAATGATTCATCAGCTTGAATGTCCAGTGGAGACAATCATTCATGTTCTAGGCGGCAAATGGAAACCAATGATTTTATGGCATTTGATACAATCCAATAAGCGATTCAACGATCTGGAAAAGCTTATACCTGATGTTTCTCAAAAAATGCTTTCACAACATCTACGGGACTTGGAACGAGAGGGCATAATCGATAGAACGGTCTACCCCACCGTCCCTCCAAAAGTAGAATATTCCCTTAGTGAATATGGTAAAACATTGATTCCTGTAGCAGAAGTCATGTGTGCTTGGGGAGAAAACCATAATAAGCGGAAATATGAAGAATCTGCTTCTTAAAGCTGGTTCAATTCATTTGCACACTAATTCAAGGACTCATAACAAAAGCTGCCACGGGATTTTCCCTGGCAGCTTTTGCTATTTACAGTCAATCTTCCTTTAAGATTTTCGCCGTGGACCAACATGGATAACCCTTTCTGCTTATTGCTTACTTTTAAGTAAGGACCCTACATTAAAGTGGGTTCTTATCAAGATTTTTAAACGATGCTAAGCTTGAGTCAATCCAGAGATGAAATATCGGGAGTCAATTATAAAAGGAGGAAAAAACGATGAAAATTATTGTTTTCGGAGCAACGGGAAATACGGGGAGAAGAGCGCTGGAGCAAGGGTGTAAAATGGGACATGAAATGACCGCATTCGTGCGAAACTCCGAGAAGTTTTATGGACAGCAAGGAGAGCGTTCCGCCAAACATGTGAAGGTGATCGTGGACGATATCATAAACCCAGTAAGCGTCGGCGAGGCGCTCTCGCATCAAGACGCCGCTATTATTGCTGCCGGCCATGCAGGTCAAGGAGATGAGTTCGTTCGTCTCGTTGATAACATTATAAGCCAATGTGAAATCCACCCTAGTTTTTCCGGGAGGGTATGGGTAATGGGAGGTGCCGGCCTGCTGGATATTCCATATACTGATCTCATTGGCAACAATCTGCCCGGATTCCCGCCTGCGTATAAAAATCACAACCGGAATTTTGAACGACTGCTGCAGTCTGAGCTTGATTGGTCAATTATGTGTCCGGGAACTATGATTGATTCGATAGAACCTCCGGCGTCGGTTCATCTGCATGTAACAACGGAAACCTTGCCCATATCAATTCCGAAGACGATCAAGGAATTATCCGAGGCCGATATAGCCGGTTACTTGTTCAGTCGGCTTCAAGAGCTGGATGTTGCTTATGATGATGTCGTGAAATGCATGCTGGACCATATCGAGCTCGGAGGGTCTTTTAAGAGGAAAAGGGTCGGACTCGCCTATCAAAGCGAGATTCCGGTGTGCTAAGGAGCAAAAAGGGAGATGGTGAGTTTGTTTGGATGGATCCTCGTTTTGCACATATTGGCTTCTATCGCGGTAATCGGTCCCGCTTTAGTGGTACCCGTCATTCGAAGGTCCGCTAGAACCGTCGGCCAGTTGCGCTTTGCTTTTGATGTAACGAACAAGCTTGCCATCCTGCCTAAAATTGGCGGAGCCGTACTTATTATTACCGGGGTTTGGCTTATGATCATAACGAAGATGGGGTTGTCCCAAATGTGGCTAAATATATCGATCCTTTTATCGCTGCTCATGGTCGCCACGATCGAGGGATTGATCGGGCCGCGCATGAAAAAGATCATGGAGATTGTATCTATAAGTCAAAGCAAAGGGGATGAAGTACCCTCCGAGCTCGGTCGATTGATGAAAAAGATCGTACCAATCGAGACGGCGTCACAGCTGCTTATGATTGCCATAACCGTACTTATGATCCTTAAACCATTCTAAAGAAGCCGTCAACCCTTTAACAATCGGCCCCTGGGTAGCACCAGGAAGGGAAGAATCAATATCGAAAAGGTGGCCGTGCGCAGCCCTTTGTTCCACTAATGAGGAATGATGTTCAATAACGAAAGGGCTGCCGCGTGGCAGCCTTTTGTTCCGTATATAAACTTCCGCATCAATGCCGTAGCGAATGTATTAGCAACAAATCGAAGTTCCCATGTTCTATTATTAAAACGTAGCGGTCAAAATGAAGGGTGGTTTTTATGAATGAATGATTCATTAAGCGACAACAGCAGTAAGGCAACGGAAATATTAAATCGAATGTTTGAAGCTGAAATGGAATTTATGCGTTCGGATGGAAGTGACTTTAGCGGTATTAAATCTGCCTTCCACCCCGGCATCGTGGTTCATGAACCTGCATCGCTTCCTTATCCTGGCGATTGGTGCGGTTATGAAGAGCTCGGAAGACTCTTTAAAACTATGCATAATACATGGAGTTCCATGAATATTGAGAACATGCTTGCTACTCTTGATGGGGACACCCTTTTTATGGGGTGTACTCTAGTGGCTACGGCAAGACTATCTGAAAAAGAAGTCCGATTACCTTTCGCCCAAATCTTAAAAATGAAGGACAATTTAGTTATAGAAGCATTTCCATATTATTTCGATACTGCATTGATTAAAGCGGTACTTGGTTATAATCAGAACATGGTAAAAAAGACATAGCTTTGAGCTAACGGGTACGATAGTTCCATGAAAAACAGGCTGCCGACAGGATTGGCAGCCTGTTCTGCTGGCAGGAGTGTTCAATATGAATTATAATTATTTTGATGGTACTTGGAAGGATGATCAGTGTGGATCAGTCAAAGTCTGTATGGTATAAGACCTGGTGGGGTGCTCTGGCTGCGATTTTCTTTATTTTTGCTGTATTCTTTTTGATTTGGGCGGGGTGGGCAAATCCCAAGTGGCTCAAAATCGAGGTTTCAAATTGTATCGTAGCACTTTTTTCAGTCGGATGTACGTACATTTTTTTACGTTTTTTACGTGTCAAATCAAGAGACTTAAAACTCGTATTTGGCTTAATTTGGTTACTCTTTTTACCAAATACGGCTTATTTATTCACCGACCTGGGACACATCCCTTACCAATGGACTCATACTGCGTCGCCGTCGGGTCGTATATCACTATTTGTGCAGTATCTGCTGATGGAATTGTTCGCAGATATGATATTCTTTTATTCATGTCTGCCATTTGAGAAAATTATAGAACGAGTAAATGTTTTTAAAAAAAGGGAAGTTATATGGTTAATTCTTTTTAATTTCCTTGTTGCTTTTGGAATGGTACTGGGGAGATTTGAGCATATAAATTCCCACGTGTTGTTTATCAATCCACTAAAAGTGTTGGGATCAGTGATAAATATCTTCGTATCTTTTGAGCTCTTAGGGCTGACATTTTTATATGGATTACTCTGTAACATCGTTTATTTCCTTTTCTGTGGTTTGCTTCTTCAACGAATAAAAAAATATTTTCGCATATTGGATTAGATTCCCTATTTTTTGCAAGATGTGCAGGTCTCCTATGACATTTTTGCGGGTTATTAGTGTTCAGCTAAACCGAGGGACGGATACGATAGCGGAGGAGTTTACTATGCAGCAACTTCTCTTTTATTTTATTAAAGTAATGGGCAGCAGTTGAATATGCTTATTTTGATCTTACGTCTCAAACATAAGAAGGAAACTTATATGAAGTATAAATTTTGGTTCTTTATCTGTTTAGCCTGTATTTTGATTGGATTTAGTTCGATATATACTAAAGTTACATCTAAGGGGATCTCAGCAAAAACAGCTAACCAATTGATTCAGCCACAAGAAGTTAATTCAGCAGAAGTGAAGTTGATTACAAAAGAAAATTTAAACAATTGGAATATAACTCTAATGCCAGACAGAGATTTCAATGCAGTTTTTACAGGGTCTGGTAAAGTCACAACATTAATACTTCATATGGATGGAATCAAGGTTAGTGGAACAGGGACAGGAACACCATCCCCATCAATTCATGTTAAAGGTAGTGGTAAATTGCCTGCTCAAAATGAAACGGTTGTAATAGAATTAGAATGGATTGAAGATGGACGTCAAATTAATGGTAAAACTACATATCTAATAATTGCTCATTAAGACTTTCTCAACTAACAGGTAACGATAGTGGAGGAGCTTGCGACATGGCAACTCCTCTTTTAGTTTATTAAAGTAACGGGCAGATTAGTGGAATATGTAATCAAAAATAGAAGGTGATAAACAAGTGAACATTGAAGGTGATTGGCTCGGACAGGCGGCGTTAAAGGTGAAACGCTGGCCTAAAGATACCATAGCGGCGGGTCGTCGTCATACCGTTGGGCTTAAATCTGACGGCACGGTGACGGCTGTGGGTGATAATAAATATGGCCAATGTGATGTAAGCGGCTGGCGCGATATTGTGGCAGTCGTGGCTGGTAATGTTCATATGGCGACGAACACGGGTAATGCTCATACAATCGGTCTTAAATCTGACAGTACTGTGGCGGCTGTGGGTTGGAATAAGCATGACCAATGCGATGTATACGACTGGCGCAATATTGTAGCGGTTGCGGCGGGTTGGCGTCGTACCTTTGGGCTTAAATCGGATGGCACGG
>JAQBPR010000262.1 GCA_028287395.1 Bacilli bacterium | reverse complement strand
CCTTGTCAATCACCTTTATCATAAAAATGAGGCTTTATCCTCTGTTTTTAAGCGCTTTTGGCTATTCCAATTATTAAAAATCGACTATAATGGACATTATACGACAAAATATTCCAGCTGAACAAATAGGGGTGCATAATGATCCAAATACCCGGTTATGAAATCAAAATGAAAATTCATGAAAGCGTTAGTCATATTATTTACCGGGGCAAGGACATTCTGGCTAAACGGCCGGTCATTCTTAAGATGCTAAAAACGGAATATCCTCTTTCCGCTGATATATCCAAAATAAAGCATGAATATGAAATCACGCGAAATCTCTCTATTCCGGGTATTGTAAAAATCCTTACAATAACCATGTTCAATAATGCGCCTATTTTAGTTATGGAAGATTTCAACGGACAATCCTTAAAATCTTATCTTAACGGACAAGCCCTTGATCTTTCAACGTTTCTCAGCATTGCTTTACAGCTTGTAGAAACACTTGGCATGCTGCAGCAGTCTCAAGTGATCCATAAAGACTTGAAGTCAGATAATATCATCATTCATCCCGAAACAACGGAAGTTAAAATTACGGATTTCAGTATTTCTACCGCTTTATCACGGGAAACAACCTCGATGTTTCATTTAAATCAGTTGGAAGGAACACTAGGCTATATCTCACCTGAGCAAACCGGAAGAATGAATCGTGCGATTGATTACCGTACTGATTTCTATTCTTTGGGTGTAACCTTCTATGAAATGCTAGCTGGACAACTGCCTTTTCAATCCAAGGACCCACTGGAATTAATTCACTGCCACATTGCGCGTAAGCCAGTGCCCTTGAATCAAATGAACATTAAAGTACCGCAAGCCCTCTCCGATATTGTGATGAAATGCTTAGCCAAGAATGCAGAGGAACGTTATCAAAGCACTTATGGTCTTTATGCTGATCTGCAAAAATGCTGGGATCAACGAGATCATCCCGATGGCATCCCTGCTTTTATCGTGGGTGAAGAGGATCGTTCCGAAACACTGCAAATTCCGCAAAAATTATATGGTCGCGAGCAAGAACTTCTTAAGCTGCAGCATCTTTTCGAGCAGGTCAGCTATGGAACCCAGGAAATCATCCTTATTTCCGGTTATTCCGGCACAGGGAAATCCTCGCTTGTATACGAAGTACATAAATCGATCATCCAAAAGCACGGTTATTTTATCGCCGGCAAATTTGACCAATATAAACGCGATATTCCTTACTATTGCTTTGTCAGTGCCTTTCGTGATCTGATTCGCCAGCTGCTTACTGAAAATGAAGCGCAAATTGCCTTATGGAAGCTAAAGCTTCTCACGGCTTTCGGACAAAACGGAAGCTTGCTCATTGATATCATTCCCGAATTAAAAATCATTGTAGGAGAGCAGCCTCCCGTTCCGGAGCTGCCATCTTCCGAAGCCCAAAATCGCTTACAACGACTTTTCGTCCAATTTATTCAAGTTTTTCTCCAAAGCAAAAGACCCCTTTGCTTATTCTTCGATGACCTGCAGTGGGCGGACACCGCATCACTCAGTTTATTAAAGGTACTGCTCACGGATATCGACGGCAAGCATTTCTTGCTTATAGGCGCTTACCGCGATCAAGAAGTAAAGGAAGGACATCCGCTTGCATTAACGATTGAGGAAATCAAAAAATCTAATGTCGCTGTAAACGAAATTAAACTGGAGCCTTTGAATTTAGACCATATCAGCACCTTGATTTCCGAAACGCTGCACTGCAGTATCTTGGAAGCCATCCCTTTAGCTAATCTTATAGATCGCAAAACAGAGGGCAATCCATTTTTCGTCATTCAGTTTGTTAAGTCGTTATACGAGGATCATTTGTTAGCTTTCGACTTTAATGCAGGCAGATGGAGATGGGATATTACCCGAATTGAAGGACTCGATATTACGGACAATGTGGTTGAGTTGATGCTGCAAAGGCTTTTAAAGCTATCGGAAGAAACACGAATGGCTTTAAAATATGCTTCTTGTATCGGAAATGTATTCAATTTGAAAACTTTGGCGATCGTTACTGGTCAAGCTGTTTCCCATACGGCTTCAAGCTTGTGGGAAGCACTCCGTGAAGGACTCATTGTACCGCTGGAAGATCATTATAAATTTGTTCATAGCACACCTGAGGAAACTACCGATTGGGATGTAACCTACCGATTCCTGCATGATCGGGTGCAGCAAGCCGCCTATGCGTTAATCCCCCAACAGGAGAAGCAGCAAACCCATCTGACCATTGGACGTTTGTTATATGAGAGAGCAAAAACAACGGCTTGGGATGATATTCTGTTCGATGTTGCCAACCATTTTAACCAAAGTATCCCTTTACTAACGGATGTTCACGAACGGAACGATTTAGCAGGTTTGAATTTAGCCGCAGGTAAAAAAGCAAAGGCTTCCTGCGCTTATACATCCGCATCCGCTTTTTTTAGCTGCGGTATCCAACTATTAGAACCTACTTGTTGGAAATATCAATATGATCTCACCTTTGCGCTACATCTTGAATTAGCAGAAACCCAATATTCCTGCGGTTTTTTTGATGAGTCGGAGGAACTCATGCGAATCGGCCTAGCTCATGCGAAAACGCGAATGGAAAAGGCCCTGTTATTCAATCTGATGATTACTCTGCATACGAATATGGCCCGTTATCAAGACGCAGTTAATCTTGGATTTGCTGGATTGAAATTGTTCGGGATCTCCTTTCCAGCTCAACCTGGGCAAAGAGCAATTTTGCGCGAATATTTCAAGTCCATCTGGTTGATTGGTCGCAAATCCATAGATCATTTATATCATTTACCCGAAATGACGGACCCGGACAAAATCATTATTTTACAGCTTGTCAACAATATGGCGGCCTCATCTTTTTTTATCAATCCGAACTTGTATATTTACGGTATGCTGAATGCATTAAATTTGAGCCTGAAATATGGTCTCCACGAGCTTTCTGCAACGGCTTTTCTCACCTATGGCATTACACTCGGTTCTGTATTCGGTAATTTTAAATTAGGGCAGAAATTTGGCGAATTAAGCCTACGGATATGCGATAAATATAATAATCCTGTGATTCAATGCAAAACGTATTTTGCCTTTGCGAATTTTATCAATCATTGGCGAAACCATATACAATCCGATGTGCAGTATTTGAAGAAGTCCTATCAGCTTGGAATCGAATCCGGAGATTTAATTTTTTCGGGCTATGCCGTTACGTTTCTCAATCAAAAAAGAGAATTCAAAGGGGATTCACTGATTGAAATCGGGGCTGACACAGAAAAATGGCTGCCCTTCCTTCAACAAAGGAAAATAGCCGATGCCGGATTAATGATGCTGCTCATGCAACGTTTCGTAGCTCTCATGCAGGGGCGCACCAATGGAGTAACCGTTCTGGAAAACGATCAATTTGACGAAGAAAGCTATGTAGCTCAATTGCAGGCCACTTTAAACAAAGTCCCTTTACATACGTACTATATCACCAAACTGCAAATACATTATTTGTTCGGCGAATACTCCGTAGCCGTTAGAATGGCTGAACAATCGGAAGCTTTGCTAAGCGCGGTTATCGGCCTGCAAAGCCTGCCGAAATACCATTTTTATGCTGCTTTAACTCGAGCCGCACTTTATTCTACTGCCTCGGCAATAGAGCAATCCAAGCTAATGAATCAGTTAAAGGGGCACAGAAAAAAGCTGCGAAGGTGGGCTTTGCAATGTGCGGATAATTTTCTCCACCTTGAACTTCTCGTTGCTGCGGAAATCGCTCGTTTACAGAACAAGCCGCAAAAGGCAGCCGAGCTATTCGATCAAGCCATCGCTTCCGCTTCAAGCCATTCGTATTTGCAAATCGAAGCGATTGGAAATGAGTTAGCTGCCCAATTCTATATTGGCAGAGGCATGCATAAAATTGCAAGATCTTACATAACCGAAGCCTATTATCGCTATCACCAATGGGGAGCTATTGAAAAAGCTAGAGTAATCCGCGCCAAATTTCCACACCTGCTGCTAAGCGATGCTCAGGAGACGAAGCGCGGCGATCTTTTCGGAGATATTAACTTGACCATCAGTTTATCCGCCTCCCAACGAGATACGGGCTCGCAAAAATTAGATCTGACGACCATTGTCAAGGCTTCGCAAACACTCTCCGGCGAAATTAAACTAGAGCAATTGCTGGAAAAACTATTGGGAATCGTCATTGAAAACGCTGGCGCGGAGAAAGGCTTTCTTATTCTGGAAAAAGAAGGTCGTCTATTCGTCGAAGCGGAAAGCAATTTGGAGCAAGAGCATCTGATTGTAATGCATTCAGAGCCTGTGGAAAGCTCCACCCAGCTCTGTGCTGCTATCGTCCAATATGCAGCGCGAACAAGAGAAGATGTTGTGCTTGACTATGCCACACATGAAGGGATTTTCACCCAAGATGCTTATGTCATTCAGAATCAACCCAAGTCGATTTTATGTATCCCTATACTTCATCAAGGGGATTTAATGGGTATCCTTTATTTGGAAAATAATTTATCCACTGGCGTATTTACAGAGAATCATCTGGAAGTTTTAAAGCTGCTATCCTCGCAGTTTGCTATTTCTATTGAGAACGCGCGACTATATGCCAGCATAGAAACATCTAAAGATGAAATTTCCAAGTGGAATCAAGAGCTGGAACAGAAGGTTAGCGATCGCACCAGCGACTTAGAGCAAGCATTAGATACCGTCAAGCAAACGCAAAAACAGCTGGTTCAATCCGAAAAAATGGTTGCTTTAGGCGGTTTGGTTGCAGGTGTAGCGCATGAAATCAACACACCCATCGGCATCGGCGTAACAGCAATTTCCTATCTAGTACAGAAAACGGCAGATTTTTCCGATCTATATCGTACAAACACTATGAAAAAATCAGATTTGGAACACTATTTACAAGCCAGTCAGGAAACAGGACAAATTATTTTGACCAATTTGCAAAGGGCTTCAGAGCTGATACGCAGCTTTAAGCAGGTAGCCGTCGATCAATCCAGCGATACCAAACGCCGCTTTAATATGAAAACCTATTTAAATGAAATTATCCTTAGTTTAGGGATGAATTTAAACAAAGCTAAGCACCATGTCGTTTGTCATTGCGATGAAGACTTAGAGATTTTTGGCGACCCGGGTGCATTATCACAGGTCGTGACCAATTTTGTGATGAACTCGATTATCCATGCCTTTGATCCCGATGTTGTCGGAACATTAGAATTTCACGTTAGCCGTACCGAAAATCGATTATTTCTGCGGTATTCCGATAATGGTAAGGGAATGCCCCCTGCTGTTCTCGAAAAAATATTCGATCCGTTCTTTACAACAAACCGCGGGAATGGCGGGACTGGACTTGGTATGCATATAGTATATAATATTGTTACACAATCTCTTCACGGCAATATCAAATGTGCTAGCATCGTAACTAAAGGTACCACCTTTATGATAGACTTTCCAATCGAATCCGACAATGAACTCAGGAAGGATAATTTACGATGAATTTGATATCAAATGCCGATGGAACGGACGATGTTTTGTTTTTTGCAGAAGAAAACGAACAGCTTCCTATACATCCGAGCCTTAAGAAGAAATGGAAAATCATGATTGCGGACGATGAGCAAGAAATCCATACAATCACAAAGCTAGTGTTAAGCGATTTTGAATTTGATGGCAAAAGCTTGGAGTTTATCAGTGCCTTTTCAGGTGAGGAAGCGAAATCACAGATGCAGAAGCATCCTGATATTGCCGTCCTCTTGCTGGATGTCGTCATGGAAGCAGATGATTCCGGGCTTCAAGTGGCTCGTACAATTCGCGAACGGCTGCAAAACTTTTCCACCCGAATTGTTCTACGTACCGGACAGCCTGGACAAGCTCCTGAAAAAATGGTGATCATGGATTACGACATCAACGATTACAAAGAAAAGACTGAATTGACTGCGCAGAAGCTTTTTACAACGATGATTACAGCGCTTCGTTCTTATAGAGATATTCAAACCATACAAAAAAACAAAGAAGGCTTAATGCAAATTATTCATTCTTCTTCTTTTATGTTCGAGCTTCGGTCGATCAAAACTTTTGCTGCAGGTGTGATCGATCAGCTTAATTCAATTTTAGGTGGCGGCCTATCTGGATTCACACTGCTCATAAATAATAAAGCACTGAATGCACTCGCCGCGATAGGGAGTTATAGCCATCTTGAGCAAGAAGATTCGCTTGATGGCATTCCGTCAAAGCTCCACCTGGAATTAGAGCAGCTGATGAAAGAGAAAAAGAACAGGTATGACGGCAATCGTTTCTTTGGCTACTTTCGCAGCAAAACGGGATTGGAAAACATCTTTTTTTTAGAAGGCTTAGTTCCATTAAGTGATTTGGAGCATGACTTAATCGAAATTTATTGCAATAATGCCGCGATTGCCTTTGATAATCTGTGCTTAAATCAGGAAATCGAAACCACGCAAAAAGAAATCATCTTTACATTGGGTGAAATTGCGGAAACTCGTTCCGAGGAGACAGGCTATCATGTCAAGCGTGTTGCGGAATATTCGAAAATATTGGCACTGGGCTATGGGATGTCAGAGAACGAAGCGGAGCTGATTCGCATGGCTTCCCCGATGCATGATGTGGGTAAAGTGGGGGTGCTGGATGCCATTTTGAACAAGCCGGGCAAACTAACACCCGAAGAATTTGATATTATGAAAAGCCATGCCACCATGGGCTACGAAATGTTAAAACACGCCAAAGGCGGGACCATCAGCACCGCTGCATTAATTGCACATCAGCATCACGAAAAATACAATGGCACAGGTTATCCGAACCAGCTCAAAGGTGACGAAATCCATATATATGCCCGGATTACGGCGATTGCAGATGTATTCGACGCACTAGGGAGTGATCGGGTCTATAAAAAGGCCTGGAAAATAGAGAAAATTATCGACTTATTTAAGCGGGAACGCGGCGAGCATTTCGATCCGCAATTGGTTGACATCTTCTTCACTAAAATCGATGAATTTATCGTCATTCGCGATCATTATATCGATGCGAAAATATTTTAATGAAGTCGCTGTAGTATTACAGGACAATCCCGCTTAGATTATGCTATCTTATATCTTAGTTTGTTATTAGGCCGCTGCTATGATTGAGCGGAACGTGAGTACTCTATTTCTTGAAAATGTCTTTTTCTGCATCGCAAAGGGAACTACGATTCATTATTTAGCTCTACAGGGGAGATTTACTTCAATTTTCAAGGAATAGATGAACGATGTTCCGCATAGGTACTGCAATCAGGTGAATAAAGCAAATAACGGATTGACGTTCCCGCCACAAGCAAAAATAGTAAAAAACCGCTCTAGCATTTATTAGGCCAGTATATCACGTTTTGTGAATATATAATGACCGATAGCGTACAAACCTATCGTCCAAACGGCCAATATAATCAGACTTTGCGCTAAGCCCATAGGGAAGCCAAATTGCTGCGATAAAGAGCCTGTCCAAACATCGGGAAGATCGAAATGCGGGGTCAGGAAATATTTTAACCAAGCTGCGCCTTTCAAGGCATGCATGATAATCGTACCAATAATAATAACCGCCATTGAAATGCCCGTACTCACAGCTGCAGAACGAACAAGCACCGAGCAGAAAAACCCAAGTGTGCACATGCCAACTGAAGCGATCAGCGTTAGCAGCATGGATTGGATAGCGAAAGATTTCATTGTAATCACCTTGGCGTTTGCAGCGTCAGGGACAAGAGCATTGCCTACTGTGCCATCCTCTTTGACCACATTGGCCTGTTGATATTTAACTCCAACCACCGCAGGATTTGTATCCCCTTTTGTACCAAAAAGCGCTACAAGCCCCCCGGTTAATACAGCAAAAAGCACTAAATTAATACAAATCGCCCCTATGATAGCCGTAACATATTTGGCAAAAAGTATTTTGCCGCGAGAGGCTGGACGAGTTAAAAGCAGTTTGATTGTCCCCCCCGTTTGTTCACCAGAAACCATATCGGCCACAAGCAGCACGCATAAGAGCGGAATGAAGAGCTGTGTGCCCACTTCCAAAAAGTCCTGGATGGCTTTCCATGTTGTTGTCGCATAATCGCGATTTTGCGGAAGATGATTTAATTGATATTCGTTTATTTTTAATTGTACTTGCATTTGACCTTTTTGTTGAGCTTGATCAGGTGTCAGCGCCGAAATAGATTTATTAAGTTGATTAATATTTTGCTGAATTTCTTCCTTTGTGATCCTATTTGCTGCATCCATATTACCGGAGAGCAAGCTAGCTTTCTTTTCTTTCATATTCGTAATTTGCTTTTGCATTGCAGCTTTTTGTTCAGCCGTCAAATCCGTTCCTGTTTGCAGATCCTGTTCGACTCGCTTGATTTGCTGATCCATCATTTGCGCTTGTACAGCCGGACTATTATAATGCTTCTGATTTTCGGATTCATGATAACGTGCATAAGTATAAAAACCAATTAAGGCGAGTCCGAGTAAAAGAACAATGACAAATCGTCTGCGGCGAATTAATTTAATCCATTCATTTTGAAAGATTCGGATAAACTCAAGCATGCTCATTTCCTCCCGTCATCGTTAAGAATACATCTTCTAAAGAAGATTTTTGGTCTTCAAGCTTGTAAATTTGTACGCCGGCTTGAATTAGGCTGGATAAAACCGGGTTTAAGATGGAAGCAGGCTCTTCGATAATGATTTGTCCAGCTCCTTCACTACGTAAATTAAGCTCGTGATGTTCCGCTTTCAGGCAAGCAAGTGCTTTTTCCGCAGAATCAACATGAATCATCAGTCGATTTACATTAGATCGACTCCGTAATTCATCCAAGGTGGAGGTAGTGATCCATTTGCCATGATGAATCACACCTACACGATCCACAATCTGCTCCAGCTCAGCGAGTAAATGACTGGAAATCAAAATGCTAGTCCCTTGAGCAGCCAGAGTAAGCAGAAGTTGACGGAATTCACGAATTCCACTCGGATCTAATCCATTGGTTGGTTCGTCTAAAATCAATAATGCCGGATTGTGCAGCAAGGCTTGCCCAAGCCCAAGGCGCTGCCGCATACCCAGTGAATAGCGCCGTACTTTATCGCCAATCCGTTCCTCCAGACCGACAAGCTTCACAGTTTCAGCAATCTTCACTTCGTCAATCGGCCCCGAAAGCCGGGCAAATTGACGCAAATTTTCCAATCCGCTCAAATAAGGATATAGCTCTGGATTCTCCACAATTGTACCCACATATTTCAATGCGTTGCGATGATCGGTTTGAATATCATGTCCGCAAATGGCAATATTGCCTTCTGTAGCTCTGGCTAGTCCAACTAGCATACGAATAGTTGTTGTTTTCCCTGCACCGTTAGGCCCAAGCAGACCGAAGATTTCTCCCTTTTTCACATTAAAAGAGATATTATTCACAATCATGCGGTCCCCAATTTTTTTACTAAGCCCACTCACCTCTAAAACAACAGACATCCCCATCTTCCTTTCTCATTGTAAATTAAAGATCCTTTTTGCGAAAAAAGAATATCCCCATTAATAACGCCACCAACATATAGCAGAAAGCATAGAGGATAAATGTAGTCGAAGGCACTTGATTTAAAGCAAAGGGTCCAAGTGAATGATTCAAATCAATCAAATCCTTCAGATCATTTAAAGAGAACAGCTCTGCAAGCATCCGACTTTGCAGCGCATCTGTAGGCATAACAAGCGACAATAATCCGGAAATCGTATGCAAAGGTTTAAAACGTTCTCCTTCAAACAATCCCATGGCGGTGATTTTCTCAATCATGCCGCTTAACCATCCAGCACCGAACAGCATGACCATGAAAACACCATTCCCAAGAGCGGAGAAGAAACAAGAGCCAGCCATAGCTACAGATATCAATAACGGCACTACAAAAGCGAAGAGAGCAAACGACTTAAGCATAGTTACAGCATCGCCTGGAACCATCGCATGAAACTCAGCGATGAAGAGGATCGCACCGAATAACAAAGCCGCATAAGTAATTCCCAAGCTTACAAAACCAAGCCAACGACCAAGAAACCACTGCCAGCGCGTAATGGGTCGCGGCAAAATGGCTTGCAGCACCCCCTGCTCCGCCTCTCCGGCAATGACCCCAACCGCACTGAAAATCGCGAGGAATGCCGTTACGAAGGAACCAAAAAAGAAGCCTAAGGATAAGATGATAGCGCCATGCTCAAAGCGTGAAATTAAATTCGCTAAACTCGAGGGATCCGAACTTGGTTCATCTATACCCCCGATTGCTCGGGCAACAAACCAAAAGGCAATTAAAAAAACGACTGTCATGACCAACGAAAGAGTCATCACGCGTTTGCGCATCATTTCTTTCCATGTCATCATCACAATGGTAATCATTTACGTTCCCCCCTATGGTTCAAGCCAGAGACCGCTTGGACAAACCATTCATCGAGATGCGTTTTGGCTTTCTTAGTCTCGTATAATGTCATGCCTTGTTCAATGATCAGACTATTCAGCCAGCCTATTTGCTCATCCTCTTCTAATTCTACCTCTAACCAAACGGAATCTCCGTTTTCACCGTTGCCTGTACCGGAGCCCTCTATTATCCTGAGCGTCCAACCCGCCAATTCCTGCAACCATTGGATGGCGAACGGCGTAAACCCGCCGACACGTAAATGCCAGCGGGTTTTCTCCTGCAGTACCTCGGAGATCTTGCCTTTTTTTAGAATTTGTCCGTTATTGAGCAGCGCAACCCGATCACATAGCAGTTCTACATCCTCAAGCAAATGCGAATTAAGAAAGATCGTTTTTCCCTGTTCTTTCAGCTTCTGTAAAAGTAAGCGAACTTCGAATCGTCCGACAGGATCCAATGCGGATGAAGGTTCATCCAGAAAAAGCAGCTTAGGGTCATTAAGCAGGGCGCAAGCCAAGCCGAGTCTCTGCTGCATCCCCTTGGAATAACGCTTTACGCGATCTTTTCCACGCTCGCCGATCCCGACTTCTTCTAATAGCTGATCTATTCGTTTTTGAGCGTAGCCCTTTTCCATTCTACAAAGCTTAGCATGAAGCCAAAGCACTTCCGCACCCGTCAGCCATTCTTGATAGCGGTACAGCTCAGGCAAATATCCAATCTCTCGGCAGGCAGCAATCGAGCCAATCGGTTCACCAAATAGCGTGCCTGACCCTGAGGTAGGATGGATTAGACCTACCAGCATTTTTACAAAGGTACTTTTACCCGCTCCATTGGGGCCAAGAAAACCAAATGCTTCCCCAGCGCCAACGGTTAGCGTAATTTGCCGACAGCCTTTGCCATCGCCATAATCCTTGGTTAATAATTCCGTCTCAATAACGGGATTACTCATTGACTGATCAACTCTTCCGTTAAGGCTAATACTGCGTTCTTATCTGTAAAATGACCGTTTAGCGTATAAAGCTGGCCCTTCTTAACCCATGTTGCGGAATAATACGCATTATTCGTTTTTTCTTCGTTAAAGCTTTGAGTAGATAGAATCACATCAACGCCTTGGATCGTATGCTTCTCTGTAAGTTTGTTTGCAATCACTGGCAACGGTATATTCCCGCCATCCAATACGCCCGATTGTTTCAAGCTATCTTTTAAATACTGGGGTAAAAGCGGGAATTGGATAACCGCATCAAGTGCTTCTGCAACAGGAATCGAAGGATCAACATCGATTACGGGAACTGGCTGTTCCGTCAAGTAATAGCCATTTATGTTTTGCTTGCTATTCATAGAAAAGGATGCGGACTCACCAAATATGAGCTTAATCGGTTTGCCATCTATTGCTTGTGGAAGCATTTTTTTCGCACCCAGTCGTTGCAACGCCTGATTCACTTCATCGACATTTAGTTTGAGCGTAATCTCGTTGCTCGGTGACAAGTAAACTTTGTCCTGCTCCGCATTAAAAACTTTGGGTGCAATAAGCTTATACTGCAGTAATTGTTCTGCTTCTTTGATCGTGTATTGTCCGTTTAATGTACCTGAAGTATGCGTAAATGCACCAAATTTATTTATCGATTCGCGCGTCTTGCCATCGCTTAACACATTATTCATCATTTGACGCAAATCATCTTCTTGGACAACTGTGACCTGCTGCATGTGAAATTGATTTAATATTGCTGCAAGCGCATGATTGCCCACAGGTGTAAGCAGTATAATCGTAAGTACACTCGCCACCGATGCGCCGCTCATCCAATTACGATTTCGTTTAAGCCAGCTGCGAAATAAGCTTTTTCGAGCACCGCTTACCGGTTCGATTGCTTCCAGGGCTGATGTTGCTCCAGTATGTGGAATAGAATCCGCTATTTTATCATACAAAAGAGGTACTTCTTCCTGCTTTAAAGCGCCGTTATGCTCATTTAACTGCTTTGACCATCGGGTCCATTGCGAATTTACAGCTTCTTTAGCCAGCTGCTTCTGCAATTTCTCCCAAGCCGCATCCGTTGATTGATTCATTGTATATTCCCCCTCAATAGATCTTGACCGTGTAAATCTGCTTGCCGCTTCAATCTTGCCGTTGCGCGATTCACAAGCGTACCAATCAGCGGTTGCCGTATTTCCATTTGCTCCGCAATTTCCTCATAGCTATAACCAGAATAGCGCAGCATCAGCACCTGACGATCTCGTTCCGATAGCTCATTCAGCCATTGATGCATTTCCTCGCGATCCAACTGTTCCATCAACACCTGCTCATTTGAAATCGACACTCTTTCAGTGGAACCTTTGAAACTCTCTTGTTTTTTCAATAAGGCCTGTTCTCTGATTTTCTTATTTAAGTAGTCATAGCCAATACGTGTAAGAACACGATGAAGCCAAGCACCGACAGCATTCAACTCATCTGGCGGGTTACGATATAATCGTAAAAAAACTTCTTGTGCTAAATCTTCAGCGGCCGATTCATCGCGAACTAAGGAGACCAGCTTACGTCGGACAGATGGGTAATGTGTATAGAATAGGTCGCGAAATATTTCAGTTGTCGGAAGTTCCATTCATTTATGCTCCTTTCAGCTGCAGCTGCACTGTTAAAAGGATTCGGGTACCGCGCTGCCCGTTAACAGTATAATAGTAAGACGAAGGATATGCCGATTTTGTATCAGGTGAAATAAAAAAGAAGCGTACTCCGCTTCCGCAATAGCTTGCAGGTGAATAACTCTGAAGTATCTTTATGCTTCAATACATAGGGCATCCTTCACCCCTCCATATAGTTTTATAGCCTCTCGGCTTTCGCCGAGGCAAATGGGACAAGGCTTTGCTTGAGCAATCAATACTGCTTCCTCCTATAATCGTTGACGGGATTTTATTTCAGCTTATAAGCGATTTATTGTGCCTTCCTTCTATTTTCCTCCATAGGTTCATCTTAAGTTTTTGTAAGAATGATGAAAAACATCGTTACAGCAGCTAACTCATCCAAATGGGTCTCTTCAACGATGAAAAACATCGTTACAATAAGAGCTTGGCCATTTCTCGTCCACCTTCTACTTCTGTAACGATTAAAAACATCACTACAGCAACAAACTAACTTCGATTTGTGCCTGTAACGATGAAATACATCGTTACAGCCTTCATGACCTTTGGAATGCCAGAAAGTTAAGATGAGGCTGAGGCTATTTTTGTCCAAAGATAACCGGCAATGCCGTCTTTTTAGACGGCAGCGTTTGTCCAGAATTCTAAGGTCAGTATAATTTTGCAAGTCGAACTCAACTCATCAAAAAAATCTGAAGCATCTATCAAACCCACTCATTGGTTCACACCATGGATAAGCATCACTTTTGGGAACTGTCTGCGTTACGGGGACTGAGCCAGATAACTGCTAAGCCTATTAAAATAGCAATAGCTGCTGCGATACTTAATTGCAGCATAAAATCGTTACTAGCTGCAGCAGCTAATTGGTTTATTCCGCGACTCAAATCTTGCATATCGTCTGAAATTGGGATATTTTGTAAATATCGCACTTTGGGTATCCAGATCAGCATAGTTATCATTCCACCCACCGTCATACAAACTCCGATCCACTTGATCCTATATTTGCGAAGGTAGGAAAGCAGAACCGATAGCGCCAGCACAATGAACATTAAAAAGTAGACCAGCCAAGCTTCCCTTTTGAATAAAAGATATTTTTCTTTTGTATTCTCAAGCTTCTTTGTTTGTATATCCATTAATTGAATGATGTCGATACTATCGGCTAAGTTCTTCTTTAACTGCTCTTTCATTTGTTGTTTGACTAGGGTCGGCAGAATTTGCTGGTCTATTAGTTTCGTTAAAGCTGCTGATAATTCGGGAATCGGAATGGCAGCAATATGATTGCTTTTATCTGTCATATAGTCCCAAAATGAATTTTGCAATGTGAACATTTTTAAAGCTACAAAGTCATCTGTCACAACGGAATCAAACGCTTTGTTAAAAATTTTATTTCTAATAGAGTCTAGCAAAGACGCTTTATTCTCCTCTTCCTGATTTTTATAACCGAGTATACTTAATTTTAGCTTTTGTTTTAATTCAGGATAAATTCCGCTTTCGACAAAATAGCTTTGCGAATGATACGGTTTTAAAATGGACGCATTCGCGGAAAAAACGACCGAGCTCACTGGAATAAGGATAAGGAGTAGGCTGCTTAATAAAATCGCCAACACGATTGAAATAACCTTCATTTTGTTGCCCCCTGCTTGTGACTAATCGAAAGATATAATTATAGAGTGTGTTCAAGTATAGCTATATTGCGTAATGAATGTGCTTTCCAGCCTCAGTTGAAAATGAGTTTCTTGAATGGACGAAGGGGGAAACTCATTTTCAAAGTCGGCACGTAAACTTTAAAAGCACACCCATTACTCCACTTCGCCATTTTTTGAACACACTCTTATAGCATTGAATCGAATTTTAACGCTTAGTCCTTTTTTGAATTTCATGCATGCCCATGACCACGGTCACCAGCTCATAGCTATTTAACACATCCGAATGATTTTCTAAACAGTACGCATCCGCTGAAAACCAGCCGCTTACCCGTTCAAAGCTTGCAACTAGCGTACTCGCTTCATCACTAATCTCATACTCTCTTGAAAATGCGGGGGAGGTGATTTCATAGCAGCCTCTTTCACCTGCATCATATTCAAACAGCTTCGAAAAAAAAGCGATGCGATGTCGCAAAACGCCAACTTCCTCACCATCTGCTCCAAAAACCTCCCACTTATTTGAGAATATGGGGAAGGCGCCACTGTACTTCAATACTCCATCCGCCCCATACAAATGCAGCGAAGATCCGAAAGCGCTTTTGAGATCCAACTCTCCAGCCAGCTCATTCGATTCAGTTAAAATTTCGGTTACCCCTGAATTAAAAAAATTATCACGAAAGTATAGTTTCATTTGTTGTATCCTCCCTTACAGGTTTCTACGTTTAACCTATGTAATGGTAACACATTTGTTGGATATAGTCTTGATTAGCAGGGGATTAGCAGGGGATTGCAATTTGTTGTAGAATAGGTTTAGCTGAAATCATATCAAGAGAATCGAGCTATAAAGGAGCAGCCCTTATGTCCGAGATGTCGATTTATCAATCCATTTCCTTGGATATCGCCCAAAGAATTGTAAGTGGAGAGTACCCCGTTCATTTTAAAATATCCGGCCGTACTCTATTAGCAAGCCATTACCGCGTTTCTCCGGAAACGATCCGCAAAGCAATTGGCTTATTAAAAGCAGAAAATATTGTGGACGTATCGCAAGGAAAAGAAATTATTGTCCTATCCAGTCATCATGCCTTCGATTACATCCATAAATACAAATATTTAAAATCCGCCTATTCCTTGAAGCAGGATCTGGAACTATTGCTTAAAGAAAAAAAAGCAATGGACGATAAATTCGAAGGCATTTTGAGTGACATTATTGACCTTTCAGATCGGTTGCGCAATCTTAGACCCTACAGTCCCGCAGAAATAACTATTGTAGAATCCTCTCATGTGGTTGGGCAAACCATCGCTAACCTGCAATTTTGGCAAAATACAGGGGCAACAATTATTGCTTTACGCAGAGACACGAATATTTCCATTTCTCCGGGCCCTCATGTCATTCTCAGGCCAAACGATGTGCTGGTTGTAGTCGGTGATGACCAAGTGTATCAGCATACGTTAGCTTTTGTTGATAAAAAAAACATAAGTACCTAGTGAACCCGCTAATGAAGTCGATGTAGTATTACAGGACAATCCTGCCTAGATTATGCAACCTTACGTTTGTAATTGGGCCCCTGCTATGATTGAGCGGAACGTAAATGCTCTATTTCTTGCAAAATGCATGTTTCTGCTTCGTAAAGGGAACTACGATTCGTTATTTAGCTCAACAGGGGCGATTTATTTCAATTATCAATGAATAGAGGAACGACGTTCCCAAAGGAACTGCAATCAGGTGAAATTAAGCAAATAACGGATTGACGTTCCCTCCAAATGCAAAATAAACAAAAAGGGATGGCATTCAGCTATCCCTTTTTGCTGCAATATAAGCCGAAAAAAGTGGTCAGACACATTTTCAACTCATAGCTTAGGCGGTACAATTTTACATTTTTATCCAACAACTTATATTATATTATAGGTTGTTAGTTGAAAGGAGTTTTGGTATGATACAAATACACCAAATTTGTAAGGGAGGCTTCCTCATGAAAATAGGACTAATTGGGTTTGGCAGAGCCGGTAAAGCCGTAGCGGAAGAAATTTTGAAAGACGATAAGCTGACTTTAGAATGGGTATTAAAGCAATCCCCTGAAAACACAGGCAATTATGCAAGTCATTTACTGGGATATGAACTCGATCAAGGAAAAATATATGCGATCCAAGAAGTTGACCATGATTCTTTTTTCAAAACTAATTTGGTTGATGTACTCATTGACTTTTCATCGCCAAGCTCGATATCCAGTTATTTCGCCGCTGCAAAGCACGGCATACGTATTGTTTCCGCTATATCGAATTATGAACCGGAGCATCATTTTAAATTGAAAAGATTAGGTAAGCAAACCGCCATTCTCCACGCTCCAAACATCACATTAGGCATTAACTTTTTAATTAGTATGGCAAAAGCTTTACAAGCCATCGTTCCCGAAGCTGATATTGAAATCGTTGAGGAGCATTTCCGCGGAAAGAAGGACGTTTCCGGTACAGCGCTGCGAATTGCAAATAAGCTTGGTTTGGACGAAACGAAGCATGTAAATTCGATTCGGGTCGGCGGCATTGTTGGAAAACACGAAATCATATTTGGACTTGCCAACCAGACCATTCGATTGGTTCATGAATCCATTGATCGAACTTCCTTTGGACAGGGCGCTTTGTTTGCCGCTCATTGGCTGAAGAATAAACAATGTGGATTATATACGATGGAAGACGCTTTAAGTATAAACGGTAATGGCGAAAATAATGTTTTGTACCCTTCGTCTGCGCCTCACTATACCCTTTAATTCGACTCCACCCACTCCCTTTTACGCAGACTCCGCCTTGATGGAAGCCCCACCCCGGCTCTGCCTATAATAAAGGGTCCAATCGGTACTTTATGCAGTAAAAACACCAGGAAAATCGACCCCAACACACACCCAAACAGCAATATAAACACACTAAAAATTCCTTTATCCATCAAGGATAGGGAAGGAAGTATTTTTGCCAGAATTACCAGAAGCAAGGGATGAATCAAATAAATTCCGAAGGAATATCGGCTGATCAGCAGCAGCGACCTGGGAACGGTCTTTATTAAGGCTGCCGTGTAATATAACAGGAAAATCATACTTATTGTAAAGAACACCATATCGATTCGTTTGGACGAATGCATCGTCAACCAGCCCCATTCATAATCAAACAACACAATGGCAGCCGTTGCAATCGGTAAGAGCAGTACGATCCATTTAAAGCGAATGAGCTGCTGCTTAAACCATTCATAGTTTCGTCCCAAATAATAAGCGATGACAAAATAAAGCAGCCAGCCGGGAAACGGCAGCCAGTAAAGCTTATCCCATAAATAATGAGCAAATATGGTGTTCGGCGGGGTTACAAAGTTAAAAAAGCTAAGGTACAGCATATTCACTATGAAGGAAAGCACGATCATCCGCTGTGGCGAATAACGATCCAAAGCTTTTCGCAAAAAGTGGTGAAGCAGATAAAATTGGAAAATAACGAGAATAAAATAGCCGTGATAATCCCCGAGAATAATATGCCGCCATAAAAAATAAAGTACATTTGCCAGCAAGGGACTTCCATCACTGCGGGACAAATCCTCTGCTTTCAGCAAAGCATAAATAGTGCCAAAACAAATATAGGGCAGCAGAATATACTTCACGCGCTTTGACCAGAAATGGGCCGGCTGCCGATTCTGATAGGAGAAGGATAATACAAATTCGGAAATGAAGACAAACATCGGCGTGCCAAAGGTTAAAAGCAAACCTACTAAAGCCTCCCACTCCGGCTCTACCACATATACACGATTCAAACAGTGCAGTAAAGCAATGCTTATGCACGCAACACTGCGTAGAATGAATATCTCCATATTTAATTTTTGTTCCAATTGTCCCACCCCATTCTCTAATTGCCTAGCACCTTACTTGCTTCATCCTCATAGATTAATAGAAAGCACCAAGAATGGAGGATGAATAGTATGGCTGATCAAATTTTAGACGGTTCGATTACCAGTTCGAAAATTGCTAACAATGCAGTTACTGCATCCAAGCTTGACCCGATTTCCATAGGTTTTATTAACGTCAAAGCAATGGGGGTCATTGGAGGCGGATCAATAGATGATACAGTCGCTCTCCAAACCGCTATTAATTGGGGGGTTAACAACAATAAATTGATTTTTGTTCCTGCTGATACTTATAAGGTTTCTTCTGGAAAAATGCGTTCACCTGCCAGCTCAGAATGGTGGTGTTTGCGTTTACCCACCAATGCAAACATTTATTTCGAACCAGGTGCTAAGCTAGTGCTTGCCAAAAACCCTCCTTCCGATACACGCGTGCTTTCCATCAATAATGTGCAAAATGTAACGGTGTCCGGCTATGTAGAAATTGACGGCAGTGCTACCACCGTCACTTCAGCAAACGATCAGCTGCATGGTATATTCATTTACAACGCGCAAAATGTCACCCTTGAATCGGTTTATGTTCATGATTGCTATGGCGATAATATTTTTGTTGGCGGCTTGGAAAATACCCCTTCGGTCAATGTTAAAATTGGATACTGCCGCTGCGTTACGGCCGGCAGGAAAAATTTTGTAATCCATTATGTAGATCAATTGCATGTGAATACAGCTATTTTAGACAATTCAAAGGGCGGCGCACCCAGCTTCACAGGGGCTAATTCTCTAGACTTGGAACCGGATAACTATACAGGCGCCCGCAGCTTCTACCAGCACTTTGATTATCTTTCCACTACAGGATACGGCAATGATCTTTCTGCCGGCATTTCCGATGATCTCGCCAAAAAATGGACCCTCGCTGTCGATAGCTTCGATATGAGAGTTTCCGGAACGAGCGCACCTGCTTTATTATCGTATGGTTTAACGATGAAGATTGATAAGCTCACGCTAAAATCACTGGATCATACAGCTACTCTGGGTATTCAAACACTATACGCCCAATTTATAACTATTGGTCAAGCTACAATCGAAGGCATTAATGGACAAGCGATTTATGCCGCATCCAGCTCCCAGTACAAGCCAAGACTTCATATAGACACATTGAAATTGGATGGGACCAATGCTGCGAATTCAAGCGGTATCCGAATAGATGGCGGCGATTTATATGTAGGAGATATGGATTGCATAAATTTGGCCGGAAATAGTTTGTATGTATTCACGACGATGAACAATACTTTAGTTTCCGTTAATAATCTTGTCGTGCACAATTGCGGATTAGATCAGGTTGCTTTGCTATCATCCTACAGTGATTTCAAACCCAACATTCACTTAAGCAACATTGCGATTTTTGATGAAAGAGCCGTCAAAGTCAAACGGGTGCTTGAATTTTCAACCAATGCAGCTCTTCTCGGCACAACAATCGGAACGATTTATAATCCTTATGCGATTTCGGAATGGTATTCAACCTACAACAATTTCAAAAGAACGCTTAAGCTATCCGGAGGCACCGTACTTCCCGCTTTGTTTATCGTCGAAGGTTCCCCTGAGGGAATTCTCATCGCGCCGATCGGGAGTGTCGCAATGAGAGTGGACGGCGCCTCGAAAACCGCTTTATACGTCAAAGAGACGGGAACAGGAAATACCGGCTGGATCGGTAAATAAGCTCATTTAATGAAGGCTCATCTGATTTTTCTGAATGCAGCCTTCTACTGTGTTCATCACCAAATGCTGCTCCTCTTCTGTTAAGCTGGAGCCAGAGGGCAAGCACATGCCATTTGCGAATAACTGAGCGGAAACACTGAATTCCTCCGCATAAGGGTAATACGAACAATCTGCAAAAAGCGGCTGAAGGTGCAGCGGCTTCCACACCTTACGCGCTTCAATATTGCGTCTTTCCATCGCAAATAACATCTGTTCCGTCGTGGTTCCGGATTGTTCAGGATCCAACGTAAAGGCAGTCAACCAGCGGGTGCTTTTACCATAAGCCATTTCGGGCATAAAACGAATGCCCGGGACATAGGACAGCTGCTGCGAATATGTTTGAAAAACCTTTCGCCGCTTCTCAATATGCCGCTCCAGAACCGTCAACTGTCCCCTGCCAATGGCGGATAATACATTGCTCAGCCGATAGTTATAGCCAAGCTGCGAATGTTGATAATGATTGGCGGCATCACGGGCCTGCGTTGCCCAAAACCGCGCCTTTTCCAATGCGTCCAGATCATCGGAAACCAGCATCCCCCCGCCGGATGTAGTAATAATTTTATTGCCATTAAAGGAAAAGACCCCGAATTTGCCGTAGGTTCCACTCGCTTTACCGCGGTAAGTGGCACCCAATGATTCGGCAGCATCTTCAATGAGCACAATACCGTAACGCGAGCAAATTTCCATCAGCGGGTTCATATCTGCGCTTTGACCATATAAATTAACGACTATGGCTGCTTTGGGCAGGAGACCTAAATATTCCCTTTCTTTGCACGCCCTTTCAAGCACTTCTGCGCTCATATTCCAGGAATATGGGTCGGAATCGATAAAAACAGGCTTAGCCCCTAAGTATAAAATTGGATTAGCACTCGCTACAAAAGTCAGTGATGAACAGAATACATAGTCTCCTTCGCCAATATCCGCAAGCCGCAAGGCAAGGTGGATTGCAGCTGTTCCCGATGACAAAGCGACAGCACCGCGAGATCCGGCAAATTGAGCCACTTCCTGCTCAAATGCGTCTACATGAGGACCAAGCGGAGCAATCCAATTCGATTGAAAAGCATCTTCCACATACTTTTTCTCATACCCGCCTATATGCGGAGGAGATAAATAGATCCGTTTATTCGTCGGCATGGTCATGACTTTCTCCCCTTTCCTTATAATGAAGCGGTATACCGATATACCGGGAAAAACTTCTTCGCTTCCTCGGCCATCATTTGTTTAGCGATTTTGTTATACACTTCAGGGAGATGCACTTTTTTACCTATGTAAAAATCAAGCTGATTATTGCCGCCGAAGCCCTTTTTGAAGCGAAACAAAGAGTCATCGTTCCCCGTAAATCCGCCGCCTAAATGTAAATATTCATACCCCTTTTCCATGCCCCAAAGAGCAATGGAATGAATCAATAATTTGTTCGGAATCATGTGCACATATTTCCTGTCCCAGCCCATCAGATGATAATGAATATAGGGGCCGTAATGCATGATAAAGACAGCGGAAGCCGTTTCATCCCCACACATTACCTGAAACAGCTCTAAATGATGGTCTAAAAGTCTGCAATTCGCTTTGAAAAAATCAGTCGAAAAATAATAATATTCGTTAGCCTGATTGCTTTCCAGCGTGTTGTAATAAAGCTCCATAAAATGATCCAAATGATTCTCCGGACGCACCGTTCGAGCGGTCAGCGGATAGGTTTTTATTTTACGAAGATCCGCTTTGTGATTTTTACTATAATTTCGGATGAGATCGGCTTCCGTGCCGCGCAGGTCCATATAGACCGTATTACGGATCATTTGTGGAGCCACGCTTAAGTAATCCTGATAATTTTTAATAAAAGGGTGAAAACGCACAAATTCCGTTAAAATCGAACTCTCACGGCAGTATTCCGTAAATATGTCGCCAAATCGACGAAATAGTTCTGTCTTTTCCCCACCTTCGCTTAAATTGCTTAATGGACCCCCATAGCCATATGGCGTAATAATGTCATACCATTCTCCCTGTAAATCCAATTCGCGAATCACTGAACAGCCGGTAATTGTACGTAATAAATAAGCATATATAATTAAGTTTCCGCCATGCTTGTATACGAAGAGCTGCGCTTTTCCCTCACCGTTTTCTTCATACAGCCGACAATACTCCGGTGTAAAATAAATATCCTTGTGCGTCATCTGGTCCAAATAGCTGCCCCACTCCTCAGCCCTCAGCACATCCAGTACTTCATAGCTGTCCATGAACCACCGCCTAATCTTGCAAAATTTTTTGCATGCGAATGCTTTCACTGAATCGCTCTAGTGATGCGGCATTATTAACCAATGAGGGATAAGGGGACATCACGAACAAAGCCCTCTCCGGCTCCATATGTGCGAGCACCCCCAGCAGTTCAGCATCCAATTCGCCATTCGGAGCTTGAAAGCGGAAATATTGGGGCCCTAATCGACCTACATGAATTTCCCTTTGTTTCAGCTTGATTCTAAGCTGCGAAAATCCAAAGACAGCCTGTAACACTTCTGCTTGAGGATGGTCTTCCACGATATACCAGGGTTCCGGCAGCTTATCATTCATCCTGTTTAGCAAAGGATTAGCCCCTTTATACCAGTAGGAACGGCTCGCTTCGACAAAACCGTGGCTTCGGTACCATTTCAAAGCAGGTTCATTCCAAGCAAAAACATCCAAAGCTATCGAAGAAAGTCCTTGCTCTTTCGCAAGTCCATAACCATAGCGCATCATCTTGCTGCCAATCCCCAAACCGCGATGTCCTTCGCAGAGAAAAAGGTTATTTAGAATAAGCGTCGGCTCCATCCGTCTCCACTCAGCGAATCCAATCAGTTTTTCAGCCAAATAAATCCCGATAAGTCGCGTAGCTGTATGCGGGTCCAGCTTGATCGACTTTTGCAAAAATTCGGTATACCCCTGGCAGGAAAAAATAGTACATTCAAACTCCGCTTGCGAAAGCATGCTGGCAGTAAACGGAACTACTGCTGCAAAATCAGCTGAAACGATTGGCCTAAATTCCGGCTCCATTCTGATCCTCCTCGTCGCTATTTTTTGAACACACTCTTAAAATTTTGCATGATAATTAACTCTGCAAATATCAAGCGGGGGTTCATGTAAACTTGGGTTCTCCACGATATCTTCCTGTTTAATTACTTTAAAAAAGGTATTCCACAGGATGACTGCGTCTTGTTTGAACGATAACGTCTCCACATATTGGGCATCCAATTCCAACCTGTCGTCCCAGCTCAGATGATTTCTCCCCGATATTTGTGCAAGACCCGTTATGCCGGGACGTACTCGAAAACGCAGGCTTTCCCTTTCGTTATAATAAGGTAAATAGCGCATCAGCAAAGGGCGCGGCCCGATTAAGCTCATATCTCCTTTAATCACATTCAGCAGCTGCAGAAGTTCGTCCAAGCTCCATCTGCGAATCCAATTGCCCCATGTGCTTATACGCGCTTCATCTGGAAGCAGCTGTCCGGTCTCATCATACAAATCGGCCATGGTCCGAAACTTATAAATGATAAATGGGCGTCCGTACCGTCCCGGTCTCTGCTGGCGAAATAAAATCGGACTTCCTAATTTAATGCGGATAAACAATGCCGTTAAAAGAATCACAGGGACAAAAAAGCTGAAAAGCATAATCGATCCAAGGAGGTCTAACCCCCTTTTCATCATCCGGTACATGAAAGTTCTCCCTTCCGAGCCTAAGTCTGCACGGTCACTTCATATGCACCAACGGCAACCGTTTCTTGTTCGAATAAAGCCTTCTGATAGCTTGGAATTAAACGATTCAAAAGCTTTTTAATTTGCAATCCCGTTGTCGCATAATCATAGCTAAGCGTCATTCGCAATAATTCATTTAACACACTTTGCAGCTCAGTTTCCGAGAAATTCATCGCGTGACCGACGAGGATGCGATTATGCTTTGTTGCCATAAGTCCCTCTTCGTCTGTCAGCAGTTCTTCATACAGCTTTTCTCCAGGTCGAATGCCCGTTGCAATGATCCGAATATCCTTCTCCGGTTCAAGTCCGGAAAGACGAATCAAATCTTTAGCCAGATCCAGAATTCGTACAGGCTTACCCATATCCAGCACGAAAATTTCGCCGCCCTTAGCAAGCATATTAGCTTGAATAACAAGCTGAACCGCTTCAGGAATGGTCATAAAATATCTCACCATATCCAAATGAGTGATCGTGACAGGGCCGCCGCGTTCAATCTGCTTTTGAAACAGTGGAATGACACTGCCTCGACTTCCCAACACGTTACCGAAGCGAACAGTGGAGAATACGGTACTGCTGCGGATGTCCATCGTCTGAACGATCATTTCCGCGACACGCTTAGTCGCTCCCATCACACTGCTTGGATTCACCGCTTTATCCGTAGAAATCATCACAAAGCGAGAGACGGCATATTTGTTGCTGAGTTCAACCATATTTTTCGTGCCAATAATATTATTTTTCACAGCTTCGATCGGGTTTTCTTCCATTAGAGGGACATGTTTATGTGCGGCGGCATGAATCACGAGTGTGGGGCGATAATGATAGAAAACGTTCTCCAACCGGGAAATATCCTGAATATCAGCGATGATTGGACGAACTACTTGTTGCGGAAACATTAACCGCAGCTCAGCCTCAATTTGATAAATACTATTTTCCCCATGACCCAAAAGCAGCATCTCGCGGGGCTTAAAGCCTGCAAACTGTCGACAAAACTCAGATCCAATCGATCCGCCTGCGCCTGTAATCAATACAACCTGATCTTTCATATCCCCGCGGATGAGATCCAGATCAATTTGGATGGGCTCCCGTCCTAATAAATCATTAATGGATACTTCGCGAATCATATTTACCGTCAATGTTCCATTGATAATATTCGTTAAACTCGGAAGGATTTTGATTTGCGCCTTCGTCGTTTTACAAATGGTAATAATTTCCGTAATTTGATCTTTGGAGGATGATGGCATGGCGATAATAATAAAATCAATCTGATGCTTTTCCACCATTTCAGGGATATCCTTTCGGGTACCCAGGATGGGCAAATCCATGACCTTCAATTTTTGCTTGGCAGGCTCATCATCGATAAAAGCAACGGGATGCATAAAAGCGAACTTCGAATGGCGAATTTCTTTAGCGACGATAATGCCTGCTTTACCTGCGCCAACAATCAGTAAATTAGCATAGGATGGCGCAGCTTTGTTTTTCCAAGCCTTTTCCCCCACAATACGTATCGCCATCCGGGAGCCGGCAATACCTAAAAATACGTAAATTCCAGCAAGATATACAGAGAGTGGAATACGATATGACGGTACAATCAACGGCACAAGCGAATAAATCATAACGACACCCGCCAGCGTAACTAAGCTGGCCTTCAAGATGACCATCATTTCCTCAATCCCTGTATATTGCCAAATTCGGTTATGCACCTTGTAGTAATGAAAACAGGCGATATGTACCATTACATTAACGAAAATCGCATAGGGCATTAAGTCCAGGTACCTCATTGGAATCGAAAAGTCAAAACGCAATGAAAATACAAACCACACCGAAACCGCCACGATTGCCGCATCCAATAACATAAAACTGTAAAGGCGCCGATTATATGCCATACATCCACCCTTTATATCCCTTATTTTTAACCTTCTTTCGTTCCAACCCATTCAGGCGAAACCGCTAAAACAGTTGTTGCTGCCTTACGAAGACCTTGCAAATAAATCGTTTCCATTTCATCCACAATCGAAGTTATCGCAAACTGTTCCACTGCTCGTTGCCCAGCAAGCCCCATCCTTACAGCTAAATCCGGATAATCTACAAGCTGCAATAAAGCATCGGCTGTCGAACCAGCATTGGCAAACGGCACCAGAAAGCCCGTTTCCCCATGCACTACCAAATCGCGGATACCGCGGATTCTCGTGCCAACGACAGGCTTACCCGCAGCCATTGCTTCCATTACAGCCCGCGGGAGACCTTCTCGCCTTGAAGCTAAGCACACAGTGTCACAAGCCGTAAGAAGCTCGGGTATATCCTTGCGATACCCAAGAAAATGAATGTGATCTTCCACCCCCCATTCATGTGCGTATTCCCTAAGCTTTGCTTCCATTTCTCCTGTTCCAGCAAATAAACAATGAACCAATCTCCCCCTTTGAACTAAAATTCGCACGGCTTCGAGCAGCTGCTTTTGGTTTTTATTCTGATTCAGCTCGGCGATACACAATAGAATGAAGGCATCCGAAGTGATACCTAATTCCCTTCTTTTACTTTCTCTCAGCTCTTTAGGTGAATCCAAAAGTCCTTGGTAGATCTGAGTGTCCAGCCCTACCCCGCGTACATATTCGCTGCGCATTCGGACCGGAAATTTACGAACCCTTTCATAATCCTCGCGATTGATCGTAATGAGAATATCTGTCCAGCGGGACATTAACCACTCTACTGGATAATAAATAAACCAGTTTGCCAGCGGTGCTCCCTTATAAAAGTGCAGCCCATGTGCTGTATAAAGTGTAAATGGGACACGAGTCCATCGAGCCGCAATTCGTCCAAGCAACGCTGCAACAGGTGTATGTACATGTACTATTTGAAATTTTTCAATCCGAAAGCTTTTTATGAGCTGAAGCAGAGCCTTTCCGTTCCCCCATTTAAGCGGACTTCGACAGAAGGGAATATCGTGGCAAACCACGCCCCATTCTGCCAGCTTCGTCTTTTCAGTCCCAAACTTTGCATAGGCGTGCACCTCACAGCCGTGCTTTTGCAGCAGCTGAATATAAGGTAAATGGAAGCCTGTCAAATGACCGTAGATCGATGCCACGAGCGCTACTTTAGGAGGGACACCATCAAACATGAGAGAGCAGCTCTATCCCTGCAGCTGTTTCCGATTCAAGACGAATCAGCACCTGATCGTATTTCATCATCACAATCCCCTGCTGATATTGTCCGATTTCACTTTCGTGAGGCTCGCCTTGCAAATTTTTGATTAAGTATTGGATGAAATTCTGACCCGCTTCATATGCATGCGGATAACCACCCCCGAAGCGAGGATTGATTTCCGATATCACATACCCTGCCTCTGTCTTGAAAAAATCCATATCCACTGGCCCTTTAATCGGCAAAACCTCCAGCACCCGAATCACCAGATCAAACAGCTCGGGATCTTTAACCGAAATCGATTTATCCGCCTCACCTGCCCGCATCAATACTTTTTGCTTGCCAAAAATGCTGACTGGTTTTTCGGATACCATATCCACATAGGCATCCGTGCAATATTCCTTCCCTTGCATCAGAGGTTGAAAGATGTCGTCCGCTCCAAGCCCTAGCCTGTAGTTCAAATCAATTTCGGAATAAAGAATCTGGATGCCCATGCTGCTGCTCCCCCGTCGAGGTTTTGCAAACATCGGAAACATCAAATTCCCGTCCTTAAGCGCCGTTTCCACCTCTTCAAATCCACTGTAAGTCGGAACTGCGGATATGCCGAAGCTGGTTAAATAATCGTAGGTCTGTTTTTTATCGAAGCAAATTTCAATCACTTCTGGATCAGACACTACCAGTGTCACGCCATGAGACAAAAATAACTGCTTATGCTTGGTCAAAATCGATAGCTCCGGATCGATCAGTGTCACAATGCCTTGAATATCATACTTTTGGCAAAGACCGAGAAGCACATCAATATAGTCAGGTGAGGTAATCAGCGGAACAATCTCATAATGATCGGCAAAATACAATGCAGAAGCCATCGAATCGGAATCTATGGCAATCACTTTAGCTCCTATGGCATTCAGTTCTTTTTTGAAATACTGCATTAAACTGACCCTGCGCCCTACACTCGTCATTAAAAAATTCATAACTTTCCCCTTTCGCTTGCCCTAAATTTTATTATGCTTTTGAGCAGTCAACTGAAAGCTGGCTGCACATAACCCCATCATTAACCACCAATACCGTTGATATAAGGCCTCGATTCCCATGGAGAGTCCCATCATCGCAACTTGAGTGAGAATAAAAGCAATAATCACCGGACGGTGTGCAGGCTCAGCGGCTCGCATCGAACGAAAGCCGGTCACGAAAATCCACAGCATAAATCCTATATACATCAACAAGCCAAACACGCCGAATTCAGTAAGAAACCATATCGGTGAATTATGGATAATAATGCGTAAATCGTGATTGTATGTACCGAGTCCGATGCCAAACAACGGACTTTGGTTGATCATGATCGATGCTTGACCCAGAATGTCCAACCGCGATTGGATTTGCGAAGGACGACTCGACATTTCCGTCAAAACGTTCAGGTAGTCGACCCCTTTATAAATCAAGAGAACAGAAAAGGAAGCGGCAAAGCCTATGGCAATTTTGAAAATAGCTTTCGGCTTCAAAAAGGTGAGCACCATCAGAATAAACGCCAGACCAATCCACGAAGACCGCGAGAAGGTCAATACAATACCGCAGCTCAGCGTTAAGGTCGCGACCAATCCCATAAAGCCGCCAATTAATGGTCTTTGACTATTCTGGGTCATGATATGAACCGCGAATGCGGTAACCAGCAATCCGCCATAAGCGTTCGGATCAATCAACATGCCGGATAATCTCGCATCCTGAATCAGAAAAGACAATTTAACACCACTGAAGAAGACGAAAAGCGCCAGCATATTCGTCCAAAGGACACTGATTAAAAATAATTTTAATAAATAGTAAAGCCGATCCCATGTATCTACAAAGCTAGTCAGCATCAGATACGTTAGGATGAGAATAAGGAAGCCGACATCTTTTTGAATTAAAGCGTAGTTGGTCAGAAACCCATTGCGTATGAGCGAAACTGCGGAAGCCCCGACAAAAATGAACAGCATTCCCCAGTGCCAGGAGCTAAATACCCGCGTGTTGATGCGAAATTGTCTTCCGGCAATAAAAACACCCAGCAGAACAAATAAATCCGAAGGCGCCAACCGAAAAGCACCGCCAAAATCAAGCTGGACAGGGATAAAAAGCACGTAAGCGTATATTATCCAAGCGATCACCTTGCTGTGCTTCAAGGTAGAGGTGTGTCGTTCCTCTAGTGTATGAACGGGACCCAAAGGAACCGAGAGCAGCGACATCCTTATTTCCCCTCCAATTGAAGCGGGATATCGATGCGAATCCTACCCTTAGGGGTCTTCTTGGAAGCGATCGTATAAACCAAAACCCATACACTGCCCAAGGTTTGCACGATCATCGAAATTAAAATGCCAAACACAGCGCCCATCAATCCCCATTTGGGAATCAGTACCCAACAAACCCCTGTGTTCACTGCTGTAACCGTAACGAATAAAGGAATTTGAATTTTAAAGCGTTGAGCGACTGTCATGCCATACCAGAGAAATAAAGTTATGAAGGTAAAAGCAGACAGAAACGTCATCCATAAGAAAAGATGAATATAGGAAGCAAGCTCCTTGTTGTAAATCAGCGTCAATAGTCCTTTCCCTGCCACCCATACCGCTAAGCAGCCGATACCGCTAAGCCCTATGCCAATGAGGATTAATCTGCCTAGCAATGTACGAAAGCCTTGATAATTTTCGCTGTTATACAAGGCAACCAGTCGCGGCGTAGAGGCTTCGCCAAAAGCACTGATGAACACATTGCTGGCTACCATTAAATAAGCAATCGATGCGAAAATACCCAACGCATGCTCCCCCAAATCATGGGCAATAAAATATTGCGGCAATGTAGCATTTAACGACATCAGGGATACTACAATCCCAAGTGGCAAGCTTTTTTTGAAAAGCGGCAGCAAAGTCTTCCATTGCCATTGAATCGTAACTTTTATGTATTTGCGGACCGTGCGCAAGTCATAAAAAACCAGGATAAATAACCATCCCAGCAGCATGGCAGCTAATGAAACAACTAAACTATGGGTCAGGGTAAATATCACAGAAAAACATAGAATAGACATCAAGCCTTTCGCTACCTTCGAAAGAGAAATATGATCCATCCGTTCATTCTTTTGAAAAATCCCAAACAATATGTCCGAGAAAGCTTCTATGATCCGGCAAAGTCCCATGAGAAATATCACTATAGCCGTCTCCGTATAGTAACGGCCTAAAAAAATGATTCCGATCGTAATCGATATAGCCACCAACGTGGTTGCCATTCTTAATCCGAGATATTCGCCAAAGGTATAACGCTTACTGGTATCGACAACAAACACCGTTCGCAACTGCAGGTTTGATAGCATAAAAACGGGAGCCGTTATCGCAAGTCCCAAAGCATATTGTCCCACCGCCTGTGTTGTCCCGAATTTGGTCAGCAAGCTGATGATGGCAAACTGCGAGCCGGAATACATCACATTCCCCAGCAAAAACCAGAGGCTTTGCAGCGTCAATTTTCGTTCTCCCCATTTCATCCGCATTCTACTCATCACGGCTTTTTTTACGCCATCCGGTGTAATTCAGTATGGCTCCGATTAAATTCGCCCCTGTTTGCTCAATCAGCAATTTTGCTTTGCGAGCATCCTGCTGATGGACTTTACCGGATCGCATGACGAGAATGATGCCTTCCGCTAATTTAGCCAGCAGCAAAGAGTCCGCATAAGATAAAACCGAGGGTGAGTCTATTAAAACGGTATCAAATGCCTCTTTCAATTCCGCAAACAAGAAATGCATGCCTTCTGACCCAAGCAATTCCGTTGGATTTGGTGAGGTCGGTCCCGTTGGAAGCACAATCAAACCTGGTTGACCTGGGATAGGTTGAATGCAATCCTCTACTCTGGCCTGATCGACAAGCAAGCTGGTTAAGCCCATTTTATTCGAGATATCAAACATCGTATGAATCGCTGGTTTTCTTAGATCCCCATCCATAAGCAGTACTTTTTTTCCTGATTGAGCCATGGCTACAGCTAGGTTGCACGCTATCGTAGTTTTCCCCTCTCCAGGGTTCGCGCTTGTCACCATAAGCGCATTCATTTTCCCATTCATTCGGGAATAATGAATGTTCGTATGAATCAACTGGAATGCCAACGCGTTAGAGGATTTCGGTTCCTCGAGATAAAACAATTTGGACGCTCTCTTGTACACCTTCACTCGCACCTTCCCGATTCATCTTCTGAATTTTTTTCAATATCCGCTTGCTGGGCTTCAATTTTCCGACAACTCCAAGTACAGGCAGCTGAAGATCATGCCGAATATCCTTGCTATTCTTCACGGTTTTATGCGATAACTCCAACCATACAGAAATCCCAACACTTGTCAGAATGCTTAAAATAAAAGCCACCGCTATGTTCAAAAGAGGCTTCGGATTTACCGGTTTCGGATGATCTGAAATTTTAGCCTCATCCAGAATAAGCACATTATTGACATGCATAATCGTTCCCAGATTATCATTGAAGGCAGCTGCAAAAGTATTGGCAATCGTCACCGCTTGTTTGGGATCATGATCCGTAACAATCAAGGTAGTCAGCAGCGATTCACCGTTGGTTCTAATTTTTATTTGGCTAAGCAGCTGCTCCACCGGCAATTTCAAATGCAGTCGATGGATCACCTCTGCGGCGATGCGATTGCTTTTTATAATTTCTCCATACGTAATCACCAGTTTTTGGTTTGCGACAATATCATTTACTTGAGATTTTTCCCCGCCATTGTCACTTTGGACGAGCAAAGTAGCTGTAGCCTCATAATCTGGCTTGATGACATAGAAACTGTAATACCCGATGGCCATGACAGAAAATAAAGTCAACGCTGAAATGAATAGCAACCTGCGTCGGAACAGTTTAGCTATATCCTCCAATTCGAATTCCATAATACTCTCCTTCGTCAATATTTTTAACTTGTATAGCGAACCAATCTCTCTCCATCGTATGATGTCCTTGAGCAAGTTATGTTTAATAAAACCCGTATTAACAAATATTCAATGATTTGTCACAACGCAAAAAAAGGCCCGTATTAGCTTAGAAAACAGGCTAATACGGGGCTATGAATTTTTGAAAATCATGAGAAGTATCGTTATTTTTAAAGCAATACTTTTATTATATCCTGTTTGTTTAAAGAGCTTGTCTTTTTAATATGCAAATGGCTTAAATACCGTTCCATCCGTCACCTCAACATACATCTTCATTAGTATCCCTCATCAGTCGCATATGCTTTCCTATTTATACATTTCATTAAGGATATTAAATATTTTGGACAGCTCATGTTCGTTCTTGTTAAGCAGCAGCTCGATGATATCATTCATGATCTTGCTATTACCTTTTAAAACCACTATTCCAAGGTCGAAAAGTTCAAAAAAATCGATTTCTAAAGCAATAGCAACTTTCTCCAAAGTCCCGATCGTTATGTTCCGATCTCCACGTTCAAGCCCGCCAATATAGGAATAGTGGGTATCAGCCAGCTCGGCCAACTTTTCTTGCGAAAGTCCTTTTGTATGTCGAATTTCCCTTACCTTTGCTCCTACAAGTTGATGTACAGTTTTTTTCACAACGGTTCTACACTCCTTTATAAGAAGTGTAGACAAATTCCAATAAACAGATAACAATACTATAGGTACAAAATAAATATAATTGTACTTATAAGAATCAATTGTCTATAATTTAGTAAAAAGCCCTTGTAAATTCGTTAATAAGTTAGAGGTGATGACCCATTTCAAAGGAACAATTCATATATAAATTTCTGGAAGTGATCATGTTGTGCTTAAAGTTCATTGGATATGTCATGTTAATCGCTTATCTTGGAACGATACTATGGATGTGTATTTATTATTGTTTTCGGTTGAAAAATTTGATTTGAATTGCAGTGAGTAAATGTTTTTTATCCGATTCTGGTAAAAATAGAAGCTACCTTTTTTCGTCCACTGATTTTAGACAATTTTTCGTGTTGTCATAGTGGAATTCTGCTCACTTCTTTTCCAATATCAAAAATTGAACTTTCATATCCGTCTAACTCCGACATAAACAATCTTGATCTTACATCAAATTTTTTTTACTCATCAAAGTACCTGCAATGTTTGTATACTCTAAAATATATCCGACGGGTAAAAAATAACTGCAGATATTCCAATGATTTTATACCGAATTATGAATAGACATTGAATATCTTCGCTCATTCCAATTATATATTATGATTTTCTTCTAACGCTAATTAAAAATTACGAATATTACCCCAATCGCCCGAGACAATTCTTTGCTCTTCTAGATCAAGCGAGCCAAAATAGGAATAAAATTCCAAATATATCGATGAAAGTTTGCATCAGAATCATTGGCTGTCATTTGTAATGTATCTTTTATTAATTCCAATATTATTCTATTGTCGCTTGAAATAAAAGGGTCATTTTGATTTTTAAACAACCATTACCCCACTCACCATTTATAAGAATTGCATAGCTCGCATTATCTTTTTGAACATAATCTTTAATGCTGCTAAGTAGCATATCCACTTATATTGATCACCTCTTCATCATTTTCTAGTTTGAGGATAGTCATTCATTCCATATAAATTAAACTTTGGAATAATAAAGTGTTTACACTGTCCTGCTCATAAGTTCAACGAACATTTCCTTCAGTTTAACACTCTTTCATGTAGTCTACTACTTTATCCCAACTTTTATCTCCGCCTATAACGACTGAAAATCAATTCCAAAAAATGAAACGATTGTTTGCAGATATACATGCAACGCAAGCATTTTATGGAACTGGATTTCTCCATTTTCGTTTATAAAAGTGCCAATTCCAACTTTTAATTTCCCCCCGCCTCACCACTCCAAAGTCACCTTCGACCTGCTCCAAACGGCAGAATTATTATATAGTATTAAACTCCAATTAAATCAAGGGAACTGGCGTTTATGCAAAGATACAGAATTAATTCCATTTGTGTGCCGAAAATAGAAAATAATAAATTCTTGTTGGAAATTGAAGGAAAGAGGGTATTTCTGTCGAATTATGATAATAATATTTCATTTCACTATTTAAATATCGAAAGGGAGATTTTTATATGGAGGCACCCTCGTTGTTTAATGAAGAAGAATTATTTGTTGGTGTTGATTTCCACGTGCATACTCCAGCGTCTAATTGCTATAAAGGACCAAGAACTGAAAAAGAATACCTTGATATATTAAGAAGATATAATTCCAAAAAGATTAAGGTAATTGCGATAACGGATCATAATACTCTTCAAGGTTATAAAAATTTTCTCAAAATAAAAAGAGAGTTGGTCAGTAAATTAGCAGTACTGGGCGAATATGTTGAAAAGCATCCCAATTTGAAAGATGATTATCTTGGAGTCAAAGAAGATTTAGAATTATATAATAAAGTCTTATTGTTGCCTGGAATAGAATTTGAAGCTAACCCTGGGATACATTTATTATTAATTTTTGATCCGAAAACCGAAACCGACCTTATTGATAAATTTCTTGTGGAATCTGGATATATTGATGAAGTACAAGGCAAAGAGAATCCAGGTACTACTTCCAATATGGATGTTCTCAACATCCTTGAAAAATCCAAAGAGTTAGGCTGCATTGTAATTGCAGCACATGCTGACAGTGATAAGGGAATTTATAATAACTTAGAAGGATTATATCGTGCTAATGTTTTTCGTTCCAATCAATTAACAGCAATTTCTTACAACAACCCAAAAAATCATCAGAAAATGAAGCAGTTACTACAAAATAAAGAATATTCACGGGAACTACCCTTGGCTTTTATTCAATCGTCCGACAACCACGGGCAAATAGAACCAGGAACAAATATCACTTATTTAAAGCTAAATGAATTTAATTTTGAAACAATTTTTCAAGCTTTAAGGAATCCGAATGAGTGTGTAAGTCCAACTGAACGTCCCGAAGTAATCAATATACTTCGAGAAATTGTTAATGATCATAAATCTATTACTTTTAACAATCTAGAGTCAGATCTAGAACAAATGGAAATCCAAAAAGCAATTTGTGCAATATTAAACGAGGGATATGGCACTTTAGTTATTGGTGTGACAAAGAATCCTGAATTAAATATAATGGGCGTATCTCAGAACAGTCAAGACCTCTATGGAATTATTAATAGTTTATTGGAAAATGTTAATCCTTCGCAATCTTATACATCCAAAATTGAATTATATCCTTTCGGTTCCAATAAACAAGTTGTATCCTTAAGTCTAAAAACAAGAATAAATAGGATTTACTACTTAAAAACCAATGAGGTTTTTATCCTAAGAAATAATAAAATAAAAAGTGCAACTCTACCCGAAATAGAAGAAATAATTGAAAATCGAATAATTAGTAGAATGGTAAGTTATCAAAAGATAGTTGAACCGAGACTAGATAAATTAATTAAGGGTATTGAACAAATAAAAGAAAGAACTGAACATTTTTCCTTAATAAATAATGTGGAAAGGATCTCAACTGACTACCTACAAATCATGGAAATACAAACTATCTCACCATTTGTAGGAGATTTCATTATTCAAATTATGAACGGGTCACCAAATGGTAATGTGGTTTATATAGAAAGAGTAAAACCAAGACTAGCATATACTTATTTGCGTTGTTCTGCTCCTCGAACCGATACTTATAATTCTGATCAATTTGATTTGCAAAAGTTCAAGGGAACATCTATAGTCATCGCTCCAAGTGGGGGATCATTCATCGTAAATTTCCCGGAAGTTGAAGAATGGTGCGTAATAGCTTTAGAAAAAAATCAACCTGCATTAGTCACAACAGTCAGAGATTCTTATAAAAAAAATTTTTCTGAACTTTCATTACTTGGCTGGTTAAAATCAACTGTTTTTCTTTGGTATTGTCAAATCGCATTTGGAGATATTAATATTCACAGACCCCTTATATACAAAACTATCAAAGTCCCAAAACTCAAAGTACTTGAACCTGGTGAAATTATCGAAAATCTTGTCTTACAAATCTTATCAAAAGAACAAGATTTCCTTTCCCTAAATCGAAATGATTATAGCGAGGAGCATTTTGGAGAAATTATACAAGAACATAACCTTTCTGTGGAAAAATTCGCCATACAAATTGACCAATTACTATTTAAGGAATTTAACATGAATCAGCAAGATCTCAATAATATAAAAAAGGTATTCCAATTTAATAATATATATTTCCTAGAACAAACGATTGAAGAAGAAGTAAATAACTTACAAAATACCCACTTCTCCTTAGAAACCGCCTCGAGTTCATAGCCATGAAAAAAATAATTCTTTAATAAACTATTAAAGCCCAGCCTCCGGTTGGGCTTCTTTATATCATTACAATCCTCATTAATTGTAAAAATACAATGACACAACCATCTCCAAATGGCTTGTCGAGAGAAACATTGCTTAAATCAGCTTACTCCTATTTCCCCAAAATTAATGATGTCACCGTCTCGACATGTGTGGAGACGGTAAAAGGAATGTTGTTGTTTTTCAAAGATTATCTGGATAACTCATTAATGACATATTTAGAAATAATACTAATACCATAAAATCTCAAACTATTTTTTATTAGTCTCTTCTTAAGTTCAAATGCATCTTGAAAATCACTTCCTATTACTGTAATTATATGAGGAATATCTTTCTCATAAATGCCCAAATCTTTTAACATTCTCTTATGATTTGAGTCCGTAAAGTATAAATAATCTATAACATTTTTCACTTTTACATTTAAAATCTCAATGTATTTCTCTTCTACATCATCACATTTCATATAATATTGAACTAAAATTAATTTTGCATAAAAGTCATATTCAATATAACTCGATTTCATTCGAATCGTATTAGAAATTATATTATCTAATCCAACCTTACTGTAATAGATGAATGTCTCATCGATAATTTTTTTTAATTTGGGGCGAGTCTTATACAATAGTTTATTAATTATATAAGTGTATAACTTATTCCCCCTACCTTCAAATATTTCATATAATGCTCTTATTAAATAAAGTCTACCTCTCTTGTTATTGTCTAATAATTCCTGCAGTTCAAAGAAAAGCCTAGGTTTTAAATTTTCATAATTCTCATGCAATGTCTCTACTGTATTAAACCTAAATCTGAACCCTACATTACTTTTGTACTCCTCATGCGTGATTCCAAGATGCTTTAAGAAATTATTATACCGAGGATGACTTTCTAAATTGTCACTATGGATATCTATATCTGGGCTATTATCTGTAATTTCAAACTGGATTTTTTTCACTGCATCTTCCCTAAGAAAGTTTGGATCCAGTGGCCCTTTAATGTAAAAAGCTTTTCCCAAGAAATGTTTAAATAACCTGCCCGACCTACCAACTAAATTATAGAAGTCAAAAGCATCAAAAATCTCTAAATTACCACCAGTAGAACCACGAGCAGGTTTTGTAATTATTATGTTTTTTGCCGTTGTATTAACACCTTCTAACAACGTTGACGTGCATAATAATTTATTATATCTCTCACTTTTTTCATATAGATCCAATTGAAATAACCTTATACCAATCGGCAATTGTCCATTATGTACTAAATACCCTTTTTCCATAGCTTTAACTAAATACCATTCCTCATGTATTTCATCCTTTATCCAATCTAAAAACTCGTCAACTTCTTCATATTCAATATCTGATGAAGTGAATGAATACTCGATATCCTTTACAAATTCATAAATTTTTGTAACGGTAGGAAAATAAACTAATGTTTTTTCATCATTTTTCATGTAATTAATTATCTCTTTAACTTTATTTTTTCTATCAGACTCATGAAGAATTTCATATGTAAGCACCTCATTTACAACAGGCGAAAAATTGGTTTTATAGAAAATGGGATTTTTTTCAAGAAATTCTATATTTTCTATTCCTCCAATAAAAGGAGCGAGTAAAACATGTTTTTCTGCTATTTTCACCAAATAATAATATGCAAGATTCAAAACTAAAACTCTGTCATTTTTTTCGTCACGTTGAAGCTTATAAACCTCATCAATCACTAATAAATCAATTTTTTTTATGGTCAAGTAACTCGACTTTTCAATTGCTCTATCATGAGTGAGAATAAATATGTTGTATTTATCAAAATTATAAACTTTTTCTGCATCAATCGATAAAAAAATATTGTATTCTTTAAAGGTTTTTTCATATCTTTTTATTATTTTCTTTATATATTCATCTACTAATGCCAAGGTAGGAACTACTAAAACTACATTATGCGGTCTCACTCTGGCTAAATATTCGAATATAATAAACGTTTTTCCAAAACTAGTCGGCGCACTAAATATTAATCCAGAATAATTTTCAATTTTTTCAATTACATTCATTTGTTCAGGATGCAAAGAAATATTTTCATCTAAATAAGATTGTGCAAAAGAATTATAAAACAGGGAGTTTAAACAATAATTTCTTGAATACATAGTTAAGCCTAACGTAAAAAGTTTGTCAGCAATTTCTTCGCTTTTTTTTATTTTATCTTTTGATTCATCAAGTTCGATTATAACTTGATTTCGTAATACTTGTGGACTATAATTTCCCGAGCTCATATTCATATTTATCCATCCTCAATCGAATTTGCTTTGTTATACCACTAACAAAGGAATTTTTATTTATTATAGGCAGTGAAATAATGTAATATCGAGTTTCAAGTCCAAAAAACTTCAAACGTTTTAAGTTACTCTCTAACTTTTCTAAAATTTTTGTAATATCAGTTTCATCTCCATGAGCAATAAAAATCGGTATGCCAATAATCTCTAACTCTGCCTTTTCAATAAAGTCCACAAAGTTAATACATAACTCTTCCACATCACCAAAAATTTCTTTAAAGACATCGGATTTAAGTTGTTGGTTTGACAATACCAACATAAATTCATCACGAATATCTTTTTCATAGTGTTTTAATGATCTATTAATCAAATTAATGCCATTTTCAATATTCTTTGTTACCTTAGATTCTCCAAATAAAATCATTCTTTCTTCCTTCGCAAGATGTAATGTATCAATCCCATAGACACTCATATTGGAATCTGTTGTTAACTTTAGTTTTGGAATAATACAATTAAAATTGAAAAATTGTGATAGAAAAATATGAAATATGTATTCTCCAATTCGACCTATTTTGCTAAGTCTTACTATTGTTCTGCCATCATTTTTAGTTTCTGTATCAAACTCATCTTGTAAAATTGTTGCCAGATCTGAATCCAATTCAGATAAATCCTTTTCCGAATTTTCCGAATCAATATAATAGTAAAGATGTCTATATAAAGTGGCGAAGTTTTTTTTAGATGGTGTAAATTTGATTCCTGATGTGCTCTGAGCATAATTTAGCAAATTATTCTCATCTAAAATGAAATTAAATAACCCACTATAAAATTTTGTTATATTAATAATATCAATGTAAAAAAAGGTATGATTATCTTTGATATGATGTACATCGAAGCTTCCAAATTTTTTAGTTGCATAAATAATTTTATTTACACTCATTTCTAGAGCTCCTTCCTTGTTTCATCCAATATATGGACAAGAAAATTTATCCATTAAGGTGATATTTCGACAAAAAAATAGAGATACCTCTAACCCAAACATTTATTTTTTAGGCTAAATGAACTATGTGAAATAATACATCGAACCCAACAATTAACAATTATTTATTTCCACCCCAGATTCAATTTTATATAAATTCGAAATGTTAATCTCTATGTTAATTCATGTTTACAACTTTCATTCAACCAAAAAAAATGCACTGGCTAGAAAATATCCACCTTATGAATCTTGGGATTAACTATGTCCTCATCGAATTTCATCATTCTATTTCATAAATACACAACTGCCATCCCTCCCCCATCAGAGTTAACATACACACACTCGAACAATGGGAAGGGATTAGTATTATCGCAAATCGGCCGGATTGGTTTCAGGAAAGTTTGCAGCAGAGGTTTTATGCTTTGACGAAGGTTGCCGAAAGGCAAGTTCAGGCGATTTTATTACTGGAGAAGGTATCCAATCTACTCGTGGAATTGAAAAATCAAACGGACATCCCTGTCCATGATATCTTATTGGAATGGGAAGCAGCGATGACACTTGAGCATTCGTTTGAAAAAGAGTGGTTGTACTTTGAAGGAGTGAAGGATGGTATGAGGCTGGTGTACCCGATTTATTTTAATTTAGAGGATAGTCAATCGAAGATATGACGAGCAAAGAGCACATGGGATCATCCCACGCCATATGTCGTTATTATATATTTCTGGTTAGAGACTACCCGATGACTTCCTCAATCTCCAACCCACTCTTCAAAATAAAACAAAAATGCGTTGGCGAGAGAATTGTTATCTTCTCAACCAACGCATTAAATATGTCATCATCAAATTGTTCCAGTAAACCTTCTCGTTCATTAATCGTATGTATGATTTCTTTGATTCGTTCCTTGTATTGATCCTGCTCCTCATTGTAAACTGTCTCGTCAATGTTATCTCGAAGCTTCAGTTTTACCAATGCTTTCAAATCCTCTTTCGGTTGCTCCAAGTTAATCTCAATATCAATCAGAACACTATTACCTAATCGCTATCATCAGCCGCACGTAATATTGCGCGAATTTCAGGTTCGCACAATTGAACATTCAAATTGGACTTTTTCATACTTTCACCTTCGCACTTATCCATACCTATAATAAATCTTGATACTTTTGAGCACTATACAGAACACGCATAATAACAATTTGATTATCAACTTCATTCACCAAATAAAAAACAACGTAGTTTTCAACAATCAACTTACGAAATCGCTTGCTTCTTAAATGTGTTTCATTGACCAAGCTGCATGATAAGGGGAATTCCTTCAATCGCATAATGCAGCTTTCGATTTTTTCAAGAAGTTCACTTGCTGCTTGATCTGCAAATAATCGTTCTGAAATATAAGCATAAATTTGATCTAAATCTTCAATTGCGACAGGTGTGAATTTTACATTGTATTTATTTTCTGACATACTTTACCCGCAGCTTGTTAAACACATCTTCTGCATTTAAAAGTGCTACACCACTTTCAACTTGAGCTTCTGCCTCACCAAGCTTTTTATAAAGTTCCGTTCTCGCTAATTCTCTTTCATAGGTTTCTATACTCATAACAACCAAATCGCCATAACCATTCTTAGTAATGAAAATAGGCTCTTGCTTACTATGGCAAAGCTCAGAAATTTCATTTGTATTTCTCAAGTCCGAAATCGGTCTGATTTGTGGCATTAAATCATCTCCAATACGCAATATTATGACGTAATTATAGCACGATAATGTACATTGACAAAACATTTTAAAATGATATCTCGCGGAGCCGGAAATAAGCCTTTCCCTCTAGCAGTAAAAAACAGAAGATCCAACACAGCACCGTTTCGGAGATAACTCCGTCCTCTGCTAATCCGCATACGGCTACACGTTCCAAGGTCGCTCTTTTGACGAGTTAGTCCTAAAAACCAAATAAAAAACATCCCAAAATCCGAAGAGGGATGTTTTTTGTAACTCAATATTAAATATAAAGTGATGCGAATAATCACAAATAACTTCTCACATCCAAAGCCCAATTCCCGTTTCTTAAAACGGGCTCTCTTACACCGGCTTTGGTGACTCCGTCAATATTCATCTCCGCTGAGCCAATCATAAAATCAACATGCACCAGACTCGTATTTACTCCACGCTCCGCGAGTTCCTCCTCCGACAATACCGCGCCATCTTTAATATTAATCGGATAAGCCTTGCCGAGCGCCAAATGTGACGAGGCATTCTCATCAAATAGGGTATTGTAAAAAATCAGGTTTGTCTGCGAAATCGGCGATTGATGCGGCACCAAGGCGACCTCGCCCAACCGGCGCGAGCCTTCATCGGAATCCAACAAGTGCTTTAATGTGTCATAGCCTACTTCTGCCGTGAAATCAACGACCACGCCGTTTTCAAAGGTCAATGAAAATTGGTCGATCACATTCCCGCTGTAATTCAACGGTTTGGTGCTGCGAACTGTGCCGTTAATCCCATTTTTATGCGGCATCGAAA
>JAQBPR010000253.1 GCA_028287395.1 Bacilli bacterium | reverse complement strand
AAACTATTGACACGGAAGTTGAAATATTATATCTTTAATTCAAGATAATTAAATTAAAGATATTTGCAGGAAGGTGAATTAAAATGCCAATCCAAATTGACGATGATAAAGCGAGTTCCCTTAAGTTATTCGTTGTTCTTTCCAAAGCATACAAAACGGTTATGGAACGAGCGATTAAAGATATGAAGCAATATGGCTTGTCGTCTTCTGAATTTATGGTGCTCGAATTGTTATTTACGAAGGGGAGAATTCCTCTACAGCAAATTGGAGAAAAGATTTTAATTACAAGCGGAAGCATAACCTATAATATTGATAAGCTGGAAAAGAAAGAATTTTTAAAGCGTGTGCCTTGCAAGGAGGATAGGAGAGTCATTTATGCGGAGATTACGGAAGCCGGAAATGAATTCTTCAGTCGGATTTTCCCTCAACATGCGTCTACAATCCATTCCTTATTAAAAGGAGTTTCCCCAGATGAAAAACAAGCAGCAATTGAGCTGATTAAGAAATTGGGGAAAGGGGCGGAAGAGGGTTAGCCAAGCCGTTGGCAATTAAGATTAAGATTATGCTTATGCTTACGATGCAAGTTTTACTAAAGAAAACTCTTAGGAGGTATTTATTATGCAAGCACTGGTATATACACCTGCAATGCAGGGGGTTGGCGAGTTTGACGGCGGGAAAATCAAAGAACAAAAGCCGATAGGCTTTCCAGGTGAAGGAGCAGTTATCAAGCGTGTGGGTCCCTTATTTTATTGGGCATGGGCTACTTCAAGCGCTGAAGCAATAATCGGTCTGCATCCTCATCAAGGCTTTGAAATTATAACTTATGTAGTAAAAGGAAGTGCCTTTCACGGGGATACCTTAGGTACTAATAGCACAGTGGGAGCAGGCGGGGCACAGGTTATGCAAACAGGCTCCGGAGTAAGTCATCAAGAAAAGGTAAGTGCGAATGCGGAGCTTTTCCAAATTTGGTTCGAGCCTGAATTGACCGAAGCGATCCGGAGACAGCCTACTTATCGCCAGCATGAGCATGAAGATTTCCCGCAAGAGAGCAATGCAGCGGGGTATCAAGTTAAAACGGTTATTGGATCCGATGCTCCCATTCAATTGGTTGCGGACATCAAAATGTGGGATGTTGAAGTGAATAGCGGCACCCATTATAAACAAAAAGTATCCGCCGGCTATACATTGACTGCTTTAGCCATTCGCGGGCAAGGAACATGGGCAGAGTCAGGTGCATCGAAGCAGCCTGTAAATTTTCATCATAAAGATTTCATAATTGCTGCGGCGAAAGCAGAGACAGAGGTAGAAATTATAAACACGGATGAAGGCATTTTGCGGCTGATCCTAATCGAGGTTCCAACAACTGTAAGTTATCCACTTTATCATAAAAGATAAATGTGGAATATAGCTTTTTACTAATTGCATAGCCATCGGAATTGCTTTGACGAATGCAGGGAAAAATGAATGGACGATATTTCAAAATAGTAAAGGGGTTTATAAAATGACTCTACAAACGGCTGGCATTCATCATATTACTGCTTTTGCAAGTGATCCACAGGGCATTGTAGATTTTTATGCAGGAATTCTTGGTCTACGTATGGTAAAGAAAACAATTAATTTCGACGCACCTGAGGTATACCACTTGTACTTTGGCAACGAAGGGGGCAGCCCAGGCACGATAATTACATTCTTCCCTTCAGCAGGCTCACGAAAAGGACGGATTGGCGGCGGTCAAGTTGGGGTTACTACCTTTGTGGTTCCCCAAGGCTCGCTCGGGTTTTGGCAAAATCGTTTGGAAAGCTTCGGCATTACCCTTACGAAAGCAAGTCGGTTTTCTGAGCAATTCCTGCAATTTACAGACAATGAGGGACTCAGTCTTGAAATCGTTGAACGTGAAGCGGGAGTAAATAGCACTTGGTCGTTTGACGGCATAACGACGGATAAAGCAATCAAAGGCTTTGGTGGCGCGGTGTTATTCAGCACTAACCCGAGTAAAACCATGGATGCTGTGGAGCATTTACTTGGATTTAATAAAATCGAAGAAGACGCCACCTACGCACGCTTTCAGTCCAATGGAGAGGTCGGTAATTTTGCGGATATTCCGTTGGCTGCTGTAGAGCGCGGCAGTGACGGAGCTGGAGCTGTTCATCATATAGCTTGGCGTGCCAAGGATTTTGAACAACATTTGGAATGGAGAAGCGCGGTAGAAGCCTATGGGTACCATCCGACTCCTGTTATAGACCGTCAATATTTCAATGCCCTGTATTTCCGCGAAGCCGGAGGCATACTTTTCGAAATTGCTACAGATCCACCGGGATTTGCTAATGATGAACCTGCTGAAAGCTTAGGTGAAAAATTGATGCTGCCCGAATGGTATGAGCCGCATCGTGCGCAAATCGAAGCCAATCTGTACCCGATTAAAGTAAGGGTAGTGGAGGCAAATCGCAAATGAAGCATATTTTCGAAAAGGGTACACGGCAGGAGGCTCCGACATTAGTTCTCTTCCACGGTACTGGAGGAACGGAACGTGATTTGCTGCCCTTGGCCAAGCTGATTTCTCCAGAATCATCCGTGCTTAGTGTTAGGGGCAATGTTCTGGAAAATGGAATGCCGCGCTTTTTTAGACGATTGGCAGAAGGTGTTTTTGATGAAGAGGATTTGATCTTCCGTACGAAGGAAGTCAACGATTTTCTGGATCAGGCAGCTATTCAATATGGGTTTGACCGTGGGAATCTCGTAGCCGCAGGTTATTCCAATGGCGCTAATATTGCAGGAAGCCTGCTTTTCCATTATCAGCATGCATTTAAAGGCGCCATTCTTCACCATCCCATGGTACCTTTAAGAGGCCTAACGCTCCCCGATTTGTCAGGTACGCCGATCTTTATCGGGGCAGGAAGTAATGATCCCATATGTTCGCCTCAGGAAACCGAAGAGCTGCAAGAGCTACTTGGCGGAGCGGGTGCATCCGTTACGGTACATTGGGAGCGCTTCGGACATCAATTGACGTCGTCGGAAGCGAATGCGGCTGCGGCCTGGTTTCAGAAGCAATGGATCAAAAAATCTGATTCGGATTGGAGCAAATGATGATATCTATTAATCCATCCACTCAAACCGATAGGGAGAATTATAAGCTGCTGGTCGGAAGCATTGTTCCCAGACCTATCGCGTTGGTGACTACACGCTCCAAAGACGGTGTTTTGAATGCAGCCCCGTTTAGTTACTTCTCCATTGTTGCGAGCCAGCCGCCGATGATCTCGATTTCCGTTCAGCGAAAGCAAGGTGTGATGAAAGATACGGCAAGGAATGCGATAGAGACGGGTTCTTTTGTAGTTCATATAACGGATGAGTCGAATATTCGCATGGTGAATGAAACTGCAGCTAATCTGCCTCCGGATGAAAGCGAAGTGGAAAGAGCGGGCTTTACGCCTATAGCCAGTGAAGTGATCGACGTTCCGGGTTTGAAAGAAGCTAAAATCCGTATGGAATGCGTACTTGAAAAAGCGATAACGCTTGGCGGTTCCGGCGATCAGCCTGCTTGTGAATTGCTCATCGGACGTGTCGTAAGGTTCCACTTGGAAGAGGATGTTTATGAGAACGGATATATCAATCCGGATCAATTAAATCCGATCAGTCGGATGGCAGGCAATGAATATACCAAGCTAGGACCGCGTTTTTCCATGGATCGTCCTGAGTAATCGCAGATAATGAAGGATGGCAAACAAGTTTGGAACTCATCAGTGGGAGGGATTAATCTGATTCCATTTAAAGCTTTGGTTGTGGATGAAATTGACGGTAATGTGATAACTGAAACTAGACTATTAACCATTGAGGATTTGCCAAAAGGCGAAGTTTTAATAAAAGTTATCTATTCCAGTGTTAATTACAAGGACGCGTTAGCTTGTAATCCGAATGGAAATATTGTCAAAAAGTACCCCTTTATTCCCGGGATCGACTTGGCGGGAATCGTGATCACCAGCGAAGATGATCATTTTCAAGAGGGCGATGAGGTGCTTGTTACAGGTTATGAGCTTGGTGTTAGCCATTTTGGCGGTTTTAGCCTTTATGCTAAGGTTTCGTCTAAATGGGTGGTGAAATTACCTCAGGGTCTTTCTTTGAAGGAAGCAATGATTATAGGAACAGCAGGATTTACAGCAGCTTTATCTGTTCATGAATTACAGGAAAGTGGGGTTCACCCGGAAAAAGGCCCTATTTTGGTGACAGGCTCAACAGGAGGAGTAGGCAGTCTATCGGTCGCCATACTTTCCAAACTGGGATACGAAGTAGTCGCAAGTACGGGGAAAAGCGATATGAAGGAACATTTATTGGGGTTGGGCGCTGCCCGTGTCATCTCGCGGGAAGAGCTTATACCCGACAAGATACTTACTTTGGATAAGCAGTTATGGGCTGGAGTGATAGATTGTGTCGGCGGGAAATCGCTGTCTTATATTTTAAGCAGCACTCAATATGAGGGAACGATAGCAATCAGTGGTTTAACAGGAGGGATAGAATTAAATACGACCGTTCTCCCTTTTATTCTTCGCGGAATTCGATTGATTGGAATCGATTCCGTTTATACCTCCATGCCCATACGGAAAATAATATGGGGTCTGTTAGGTTCGAAACTAAAACCTGCCATGCTGGATAAAATGTGCACAGAGATTTCTTTAGAACAAATACCTGATGTATTACCATCTATTTTAAAAGGGGAATCTCGGGGCAGGATGATTGTTAAGCTTTAATCTGTGAGTAAGCTGGTCACCCTATTTAGGAGAAACAATGATTTATGACGTTTATAAACATATTGGGAAAATTTACATAAGTAAAAAATTGCAACAATTAATAATATCTTTCGTCTATTCAGGTGAGTTCGGAAAAAGATGGTTTACTCATGAAAAAAATTTCACTCGCTCTAGCTTGTGTATTTCAGAAGGAATGAAGGGAAACTCAAATGAATTTAAGAGTTGCATTAATGCTGGGTGTCATACTCCTCGCGTTGACTGGATGTTTTGGAAATAACACTGTTAAAACTATACCTATGCAAGCTGTTAATCCGCAAATCAAACCTTCTCCTACTATTTTACCGAGTCTTCAAATAACACAAATTTTCATGATGAATTCTGCAATGGGTTGGGGGTCTGATTCCTCTGGAAACATATTACAAACCACAAATGGTGGATTGGAATGGATTAATAGAAATCCGGAAAATATTAAATCAGGCAATTACTTTCCTTTTATCTTGAATGATAAGATTGCATGGGTATTCAATTCAACCTCTTTAACTATGTATCGAACAACAGATGGAGGATTGAACTGGAATAAGGGAGAAGCAATCATACCCAATATTACCTTTGATAGTGGATTGGATATATTTTTCACGGATGCTGAGCATGGTTGGTTAGAACTTATGTCTGGTGGTCATAGTCAAACAGGAGAATTGTTCAAAACAAACGATGGTGGAATGCATTGGTATTCAGTTACAGGTTTTAATAAAGATAATACAAAAATGAATAAACTTCCTTTTGGTGCTTCGATAACTTTTCGTGATTTAGATCATGGTTGGACTGGGACATGGAGTGATGAATGGGGACCTCATACTTCTCAAAGTAACGTATGGCTTTTTAAAACCAATGATGGAGGTAAAAATTGGGTTCACCAGGATCTTCCTATTCCATTAATCGGATCTTATCAAGGAACGTCCCTTATGCCTCCTAAATTCTTTGATAATAAGAACGGCATTTTACCAGTAACCCTACATGAGTCTGGAAACAATTATAAAAATATGATTTTAAAAACAACGGATGGCGGAGCATCATGGCAGTCAATAAAGGCAGTTCCCTTTGAAAATGAAAGTGATTTATTAACGGTCTTTCATACTAAGGATTTCGGGTGGGCCTGGAATAGAAGCAGTAGCAAGATATTCATTACGAAAAATGGTGGCGAACATTGGAATGAAATATTTTCAAACTTAAATTTAAGTGCTGTTCAACAGTTAATTTTCGTTGACGAAAATAGAGGGTTTCTATTAACAAATACAAATAATGGGGAAATTCATGAATTATATAAGACTGAAGATGCGGGAAAAACTTGGTCGTTAATTTCCCCTTCTCTTTTAAAGTAAATGGCTTATCTAAGGTCTCGACATAAAGAATAAATTAAAGTATAATATACCTAGAATTACAATGCATAGTATTCATATGTAATTCAACATCTAAACCAATTCATGGGTGCAATGCCCTATGGGAAGGAGTGGCCAGCAATTGAAACTGAATAAAGAACTGCTAAAGGGCACTACTGGAACATTAATATTAACCCTGCTGGCGACTATGCCGTTATATGGGTACGAAATGATCAAAGAATTGGAGCGTAGCTCAGAAGGTGTTTTTGCTTTGAAGGAAGGGACATTGTATCCGATTCTCCACGCCATGGAGTCGGATCGTTGGGTTGATTCCTACTGGATGGAAGTTGACGGACGCAGACGCAAATATTACCGCATTTTAGACGAGGGCAGAAATCGGTTGAGTGAGAAAAAAGCCGAATGGCTAGTATTTCGACGTGCAGTGGATTCGGTATTGGGGGAAGGCAGCATATGATGCAGGAAGATGAAAATATTAATACATTTCTGGATGTAGTGTGTTCCCAAGTCAAGGCACGAGTGATGCACCGGGAGATCCGCAAAGAAATTGGAAACCATTTAGAAGAATTGATTGCTCGTAAAGAAACGGAAGGCTATACACCAAAAGCTGCTGCCTTATGGGCAATCCAACAAATGGGCGACCCTGCTGTACTGGGAAGGGGATTGCATCAAGTACATAAACCCCGCATTCCTTGGGGATTGATCATGACAGTTTTATTCTTTTCAATAATGAGCTTGTTCGCGATGTGGGCAGTCGATAGGGGTTATCAGGGAACGGCAATGAGCGCTGTACATTTTACAAAGCATCAATTTATTTTTGTGATTATTGGAATCGTCCTTATGCTGGGATTGTATTTTTGCGATATTCGTAAACTGAGAGATTATTCGTGGTTGCTCTATTTTATTACAGTAGGCGGGATGGTTGTAACGGCATTATTTGGGGTTAGTCATTATGGAACCAGGCATTATCTAACCATTGGTCCCACACAAATCGACTGGATTGGAACCAGTCTATATTTGCTTGTCATAGCCATGACGGGAATACTGATGAATTCCAGCTTGCAGAAAACAGATCATCGGAAACATAACCAAACCCTGAAATTTTTGCTGGTTCTGGGTGTGCCAGGGTTTATTTATATGGAGGTTCATGCTATACCGGAACTTGTGATGTTCGTAATGGTTTCATTAGTCTTATTTGGTTGGCTCACCCAAAAATGGCTTTGGAGTGCGATAATTGCATTGGTTTTGTTCTTAATCAGTATTGTTTATGTTTACATTAACCCTTACTTATGGTATCGATTAATAGCTGTCATAAATCCTTATACCGACCCAACTAATAGTGGTTATATGTATATAAAGATGATTGATGTTATCCGTTCGGCCGGATGGGGTGGACATGGCTTCGGAGCCGATCGGCTGCCGCTAATCCATTCCGAAATGTTACTTACTTATCTCATAAAATGCTTCGGCTGGGGGGCAGGAATCATACTGCTGATTGCGGTTATGTGGTTTCTTACACGACTGGCGCATGGTGTCAAAGCGGTTCGAGAACCTTACGGCAGAACATTATTTCTCGTTTTGGCGATAATGCTTGCTTTCCCGTTAGTATATGGACTAGCTATGACTACTGGTCTAGTGCCGCTGGTCGATCTTCCTTTCCCATTCCTTAGTTATGGCGGCAGTCATTTATTACTCGAATATGTAATTGTAGGATTACTGCTTGGGGTTTATCGGAGGAAGGACATGATTCCCTTTAATAGCAGGTGAGATACTCAAAAAGGATATAGCATCTTTTCTTTAGAAGAAAAGATGCTATATCCTTTTTTATTTATAAAATTTTTCTGGAAATTACATTGCCATTTCACCATTGTCATAGTTTAATTGCCACTCAATTCCAAACTTGTCCTTAACATTCCCGTAGCATTTGCTCCAGAATGTTTCTTGAAGGTCCATGCCTACAGTGCCGCCTTCTTTCAGTTTATTAAATAAAGCTTTAATTTCATCTATGTCCTTACTGCTAATTGAAAGGCTAATGTTGTTTCCCGCTACAAAAGGCATACCAGGGAAAACATCAGAAAACATCACAGTGCTTCCCATTATATTAAGGCGCGTGTGCATGACTAGATTTTTTGCTTCTTCCGGAAGCGGAAACTTTGGATCAGGTGGCGTTTCTCCAAAAGTCATAATTTGTGGTTTTTCTGTGCCAAAAACCTGTGCGTAAAACTCAACTGCTTCACGCGTGTTCCCGTTAAAATTAAGATAAACATCAATAGCCATCAGCTTCACTCCTTAGTTTTAAGTTAATCATTGCGTAATGATTTATTTTCATATTATATCATCTTACTCTAAACAATCAAATTTACGCTTCAAAATATGCAATGAGAAATATAATCATATGTCAGATTATGATTAAGGAGAAAAAGGAGCCTTGTCGGCTCCTTGGTTTTTCGGTTTAGTTTATTTTGCCGAAGTCTTTTTACTATGAATTGCTGTAATAATTTGCGTATTCGTTAGTCCAGTCGTATTGATACCGAGTTTAGCTGCTCTCGCTTGGAGTGTTGCAGTTTTTTTATCCTTTATCGCTTGTTTGATTTGGTCATTTGTTAGTCCGTTTGTGCTTATGCCTAATTTCGCGGCAATGGCAGATAAGCGGGCTGTTTGTTTTGCCGTTTGTTTTTCTTTAATGGCCTGTTTAATTTGCGCATTCGTGAGTCCGTTCGTATCGATACCGAGTTGAGCTGCTCTCGCTTGGAGCTTGTGGGTTGTTTCAAGTCTTTTTTCAGCCAACTTAGCAGTGATAGCTTGTTTGATTTGTTGATTTGTCAGCCCGTTCGTGTTGATGCCAAGCTTAGAAGCGGTTGTTGATAACCGAGCTTCCTTTTGTGTGATGTGGGATTGAGATTGAGGTAGGGCACTCTGCGCAAATGCGGAAGTTCCTGATAAAAGAACACTGCCAACAACTGTAAATATCATCATTTTTTTCGCAAACATGGTGTATCATCTCTCCTTTTTGATATGAACTATAACTGATTCTACCCCCGAGATATGACAGAATTATTACAATAACCTTAATGAGAGATAAAAGTGGTCGTATTCTTAGTGTCTGGTCAAAAGTTAGGAGGTTTCCGTGCTGTAGGTATCCTTTTTCCGTTTTGGCAGCCGTATTGTGAATGTTGTACCGATGCCGGGCTCGCTTGTTACAGTAATCTCGCCCTGATGTGCCTCAACAAGCTGCTTGACGATGGACAAGCCAAGTCCGGTCTCGCTTCGCTGCTTGCTGCGAGAAGGATCG
>JAQBPR010000214.1 GCA_028287395.1 Bacilli bacterium | reverse complement strand
TTCTCCCCAGATTAGGCAAACGATTCTAAAATCTGTTACAATGAAGGTTAACCTTCTTATGGATTCGGAGGATCGACAAAGCATGCTGAAGCTGAAAATCGCGACAAATCGGATGAACTATTTGATCGAGGCGGCGCAGGATTATATGGAGCCCGTTATTTTGGAGCGAGGCTGGGAGTACTATCATAAAGGATATGTACTGTCGATGGATTTGACCGACAGCACACACCTGCAAGCACTCGTATATGGCACACGAAAATACAAGGTCGTCTTGAATTTGGAAAATTTCGCGAAAAGTGAATGCAATTGTCCGTTTGACGGTTGGTGCAAGCATATGGCCGCTGTCTTCTTCAAGGCCTATTCCGCGCATGGACGGCCTGAAATGCTGCTGCGTGAAATGAAAAGCTCCCTCCATGCGTCAAAAACTCGCAGTACGCGCACGGCGGCTGTGAAAGCCAAAAAGCAACCCGAGCAGACTACTGGACCGCAGGCAATAGGGATGCCGCGGGAATGGCACAAATATTTTGACCAAAGATATTATGGGTATTCGTTGAACCAACAAAATTCAATCGAGGGTTTCTATAGCATGGCTTGGACGGATTTATCAGAGCTGGCGGCGAAATGGGAACCCTCTGCGCGCAAGCTGTTTGAACTGCATGTCGTTATTTTTATGATGCGAAAAATGGATCAATTTCATCAATTGAATCAATCCTCCTACTTATCCTATTATCATGAAACAGGCTGTCGAAATGTCGCTAAACAGTGCACGGAGCAATTGAGCGCAATGTTAGCGCAATTCCCAACGGGAACCGCTTTGAATAAAGCACAATGGGAGGATACCATTGAGTTTATCGGTGAAACAGCACTGCAAGGCAAATCGGGCCCTGTCGATTGGTTGACTGTATATCGAATGCTATGGTGGACTGTATTTGATCGCAAAGCTTATGCTCTTATCGAACAAAAACGAATTGAACAGCTGCTGGTGTCTGTAGAGCTTCACCCTCGCAAAAGGGATGCCTTAACGATTGCTCTAGCGCATTTTGAGCTGATGGACGAACAAGATGCCGCGGCAATGAAACGTATGCAAGCTTTGACTAACCCGCAATTAAGTGACTTTTATATGGTTCTGGAAGGATTGGTGCAGCGTGAGCAGTGGGATCGTTTATTGATTTGGCTGCGTTGGCTGCTGCCCGTTCTGGCAAAAGCGCGTCAGGATGATTTCCATACCGTCTGTTCCTATTGGCTGGAAGCGATGAAGCATCAAGCAACGGATGAAGAATGGATTCGTGTAATGCTTTCGCTTTTGCCGCGCAGTTATTATTACTACACCGATTATTTAATGAAAACGGGACGTTTTCGGCAGTGGGTTGATTTGCAGCTATCCCACCAAATTTCGCCCGCTAGTCTATACACCGAACAGCTGAAGGAGGTCGAGAAGGATGACCCTTCTTTACTGCTGCCTTTATATCATCAAGCTGTGGAAAAAGCCGTTGCTGAAAAAAATCGCAGTTCCTATAAAGTGGCCGTACGTTATTTAAAAAAGCTGCATTCGATCTATAAAAGACTGAAGCAAGCCGAGCTTTGGGAGGATTACATTTATCGGCTTGCCAAAAAATATTCGCGCCTTCGCGCTTTCCAGGAAGAATTGCAGAGAGGAAAATGGTTGTTATGACGGCAATGAGCGCTTCGACTATACATTCGGCTTGGAGGGCTCCTCATTCGCTTTTTCTGTGGGGAACCCGGGCTTCTGGCGGAACTATGGATCCGTTAGAATTGAAAAACCAGCTTTTCGCATGGCATGCGCCATCGTTCTACGGCACCTTTATTGAAACGTCGGTACAGGGGAATAAGGAAGGTGTCGTGCTTCCTGCTGAAATGGCGCTGGATTACTTCTGCAATACTGTGGATTTGCAGCATGCAATTTTTGCATGGGACAGCGAATTAACCGAGCTGCGGCGATCAGCGCCGGCGGTTCGCGAGGCGTTGATCACGGGTCGCTGCATGCCCGATTACACGAAATGGAAGCAAGGCAAACTGGGCTGGAAGCTGCGCTTATCGGGGAAAAATGGTTTAAATGATAGTGAGAATGATTTGCTTGATAATGATGAAAAGGATCATACCCATGATGTGCTTGGGCATACCGAATGGATTAACGATGAGGATGTCATGGAGTCACCGCTCTTACGCGAATGGATGGACTCGCTTATTTCCGAATGGGTGCGCAAGCAGCCGGAGTTCAAGCAGTCGCTGCAGCGCTTAGAGCAAGCCCATCCCTTGCTGCAAGGCGGCTTGCCCGCCAATATGTGGCTCGACGAGGAGGATTGGCTGGTGGCGATTGGCTGGAAGCAAGATTCCAGCCCGTTCCGCACCTGCCTCCAGCTGGTCGAGCCGGAGCAAGGCAGCGAGTGGCGGCTGCAGCTTCAGCTGCAGGACCGCCAGCAGCCGGAGCTGCTAATCGCGTGCACCCCGCAGGGCGTGCCCGCGGAAGACGGCGAAGCCAGCCTGCCCGAGGCATGGCTGGCGGATCTCGCGCGCGTGCGCAAGGATGTGCAGCGGTGGCTGCACATCCTGCCCTGGCTGCGCGACAGCTCCGCGCCGGAGCAGCTGCGCGAAGAAATTACCCACGACGAAGCGTGGGAATTTCTGGCTCAGGGCAGCATCCGGCTCGTCGAGGCGGGCTACGTTGTGTTCCTGCCCGCATGGTGGGAGCGGCTTCGCAAGCTGAAGCCGCGGCTGAGAGCGAAGATCAAATCTTCCGTCGGTGCAGCCAACGACTCCACCTTCGGCTTGGGCCAAATCATGCAATTTGATTGGCGTCTGGCGATCGGCGATGTCGAATTGACGGAAGCGGAGTTCCACGAATTGTCGGAACAAAAGAGAAAGCTCGTTCAATTTCGCGGCAAATGGATTCAACTCGATCCTTCCCAATTAGAACAAATCCAACAAGTAATGAAGCAGGTCAAGAAAAAGAAAGGCCTCTCCTTTCGCGATGTAATGGAGATGCATTTATTAGGCTCTGCCGCTGATGCAGATAGCCCTGATCTAACGACCATCGAAGAAGAAATTCAGATGGAAGTGGAACTGAATGAACATATGCAGCATTTGATGGCACAGCTTAAACAACAGGAGGCGCTTCCGCCATTTGAAACGCCAGCAAGCTTCCAAGGCTCGCTCCGCCATTACCAGTCCGACGGAGTCGCTTGGATGCTGTTTCTCCGCCGATTTGGCTTGGGTGGTTGTCTAGCCGATGATATGGGACTGGGGAAAACGATTCAATGGATCACTTATTTGCTTACGGTTAAAGAAGCTGCAAACGAAACGCCGCAGCCTTCCTTGCTCATATGCCCCACTTCCGTGCTTGGCAACTGGCAAAAAGAATTGCAGCGTTTCGCGCCATCCCTGAAAGTCCATTTGCATTACGGTCCGCAGCGTTTAAAAGGCGAAGCCTTTGCCGAGATGACGACGCAGGTTGATTTGGTACTCACCTCTTACACATTAGCGCATATGGATGAACAGGAACTGACTGCTTTGCAGTGGGGCTCAATCTGTATTGATGAAGCGCAAAACATTAAGAATGCCTATACCAAGCAAGCAACTGCCATTCGCCATCTGCAGGGCGATCATCGTATCGCTTTAACGGGTACGCCCATCGAAAACCGCTTAACCGAGCTTTGGTCGATACTCGACTTTTTAAATCCAGGCTATTTGGGCTCTTTACGTGAATTTTCACATCGTTTTGTCGCAAAGATTGAGAAAACAAAGGACGCCGAAACGATTGTACAGGTACAGAAATTAATTCGTCCTTTTCTGCTGCGTCGGGTTAAGAAGGATCCGGCGATTCAATTGGATTTACCTGACAAAAATGAAATGAAAGCTTACGTTTCACTGACTGCGGAGCAGGCTTCGCTATATGAAAATTACATTCAGGATATGTTTGCGAGACTGGACAAATTAACTGCCATGGAACGCCGCGGCCTGATCTTGGCTGCCTTAACAAAGCTGAAGCAAGTATGCAACCACCCCGCTTTACTATTGAAGGAAGGTGTACAAACACACCAATTGGGCCGTTCCAACAAAGTGGAGCGTCTGCTCGATATGGTCAATGAACTTCGGCAAGAAGGGGATCGCTGCTTAATCTTTACACAATTCGTCGAAACCGGACATTTACTGCAGCATATTTTACAAAAGGAAATGCAGGAAAAGGTTCAATTTTTGCACGGTGGAACGCCCAAAGCGGAACGCGACCGCATGATCGACAATTTCCAGGATGAAACGATCGAGAACGGAAACGGCATCTTCCTGCTCTCCTTAAAAGCGGGTGGAACAGGTCTCAATCTGACAGCCGCAAATCACGTATTTCACTTTGATCGCTGGTGGAATCCCGCAGTTGAAAACCAAGCTACGGATCGTGCTTTCCGCATCGGTCAAACGCGCCATGTACAAGTGCACAAATTCGTGACCTTGGGTACACTTGAAGAACGAATTGATGAGATGATTGAACGAAAACAAGGCTTAAGCCAACAAATTGTCGGCGGAGGTGAGGGCTGGATTACAGAGCTTTCTACCGATGAGCTGCAGGAGCTATTCGTTTTGCGTCGTAATTGGGTTGAAGCATAGGCCACATAAAGACAACAAAAATCGCACAAAAAACCTATTCGTTGGTCATAGAATAGGTTTTTTGCTTTCTGCATTTTTTCAACGAATATCCGCCTTAGGTCTAGGTCAAATTCAGTCTAACGCCCGTTTTGATCAGCATCAGAATTCGCTACAATAATTGTAGAGATAAGGAGGAATAGGAATAAATTATCCAATTGCGTTATAGGGCTAGATCCATAAACAAGTAAAATTCGTTGCCAATCGGACAGGAATACGTTTGAATAAAGCTCAATGTATCCAAATCGGAATAGGGCTGTGAGAGAATACCTGTTTGCTGATGCTTCATCGTTAAGATATTTGGAATGAAATACGGTCGCCATACCCAGTTGGAGCCGCGGAACTTCTCGTCTTTTACCCACAAGCCTGTTGCTTCACGATAATAATTCGATGATAGCTGGTTGCCATCCTCTTTGCAAATGTAGACCCTTATGGCTATATCCAGTGTTGAAGCTGTCAAATTTGCAAGCACAGCGTCCGCTTCCTCTGCACTTTGAATCAATACATCGGTAGGAATCAGATGGTTCAAAGCTTGCTCGATTTCAAATAATCGATTGTGTTTTATTAGCTCTTGGTTATAAAACATACCAATTTGTTCAGACAGCAGCTCCTTAAAGTGATTTTCCGGCAGAAATTCAGGTACTGCTGGCGAGAAAAGAAAGCCCTGAGCATATCTTGCTCCAGCAAGCATCGCATTCTGCAGATCTTCATTGGTCTCAACGCCTTCAACTAAAAGGGACGCACCCATTTGTGCCGCAATGATCGAAAATGAACGGATCAAAGCTCGATACCCTTCATGTTTAGCGCTTTTTTTCAATATTTTTAAATCTATTTTTAAAATTTTCGGTTGAATCACGGCAATGCGGTCCAAGTTACTGAAGCCGCTGCCCACATCATCGATTGCGAGGGTACAGCCTTTTTGAATATAAACATCCAGCACTTTTCGCAAATCCTGAAGGTTACCATGAAAAGCTTCCTCCACAATCTCGATCACAATACGAGACGGCGGAATTTGATATTTATCGATGAGCTGCAAGGTAGGCAATTCCCCAGTAAGACGATACACCTGATAAATCCAGGATGGCTTTAAATTGATAAATAATTGACAATCTGCATCAGACGCCATCAATTTGGCGAAAGCATGCTCTCGCAATTGCCGGTCCACCGAAATATGAACATCGCGCGAAATGGTCGCATCGCTGAAAAAAGGGCCTAAGCTTTGAATTTCACCATTTACGCTGTGCCTGCCTAAGGATTCGTAAGCTATAATTCGCTGTGTTTGCAATGAAACGATGGGTTGGAAATACGGAAAGACATCTTGTAGAAGAGGTATGTTAATCTTGTTGTCCACAAACATAAATGATATTAACCCCCTTCATTTCAAATGATTTGTTATGTTTCATGACATACATATGCCATCAACTAGAATTTTACTTCAAAACAAAAAGCTTTGCAATAAAATCCGAATGATTATTAGTAAATCTAATTCATTCATTCGTTATTATGCTAGATTATCTATCATAATTTTCTCTAAGTGGGCGTTCGTGCTACATTTGAAAAATAATTTTTACAATGATCTACAAAATAGAAGGGAAGAAAATAGATGAAATCAGTGATTCGCTTTAGTATGAAAAATGCAGTCGCCATTTTTATTTTAATTTTAATGTTAGTCGGAGGCGGAATTTACTCGATTCAGCAAATGAAAATGGAGAAATATCCGCAGGTGGACATTCCTTATTTTCACATTTCCATTAACTATCCCGGCGCTTCGCCTGAGCAGGTTATGCAGGATATTGGTTATCCCTTAGAAGCGCAATTAAGCAATATTAAAGGAGTAGTTAATCTCTATACTGGAGCAAACCCAAGCAGCTTTAATGCTACATTAGCTTTTTCGATGACTACGAAAATGGATGAAGCGGAAAAAGCTGCGCGAGATGCAGTCTCTAAATTCAAACTGCCCGAAACCGCACAAGCTCCGCAATTCATGAAAGAACAAGTCGAGGATCCTGGCATATATACTGTGGCCGTTTATGGCGGCACACAGGAAACCGTTCAAAAGGTTGTCGAGGAAACTTTAAAGCCTTCCATTCGCGCCATCCAAGGCATTGATGCTATTAATATTCAAGGTATTCATACCAAACAAGTTCTTATTCGCCTTCTTCCCAACGCATTGAAAGCAAACAATCTTACGTTGGACCAGATCAGACAATTGATCCTAGCCAACAATCTTTCTATTCCGATTGGCGATCTGAAAACCACGGATCAAACGCTGCCCATTCGTGTGAATAATACGCTGCAAACCATAGATGGCGTAAAGAATATACCTTTAATGGCATTGGTTAATAATCAACCCAAAACATTAAAGCTTTCAGATGTAGCTGACATTGCATACGACACCAATGATCAAGGAATTACACGGATTAACGGAGAACCTGCCGTTACTCTTTCCGTTGCCCCAAAAGGCGGTGAAGATGCTGTAAAAATTGCCAAAGCCGCCAAAGAAAAAGTTGCGGAAGCCAAGCTTCCCGCCGGGATTAAAACAGCAGTGCTGCTTGATCGCTCCACCGAAATTGAAAAATCCGTTTATGGTATGCTGCGTGAAGTTATATTAGGTGCCATCATGGCTGTTTTTGTAACCCTTTTGTTTTTACGCAACTTACGCTCCACTCTAATCGCCGTTATTTCAATTCCGCTTTCTATGTTGGCTTCTGTTATTGTGCTTAACAAGCTAGGCTATACCTTAAATATGATGACACTAGCCGGAATCGCTGTGGCGATTGGACGCGTTGTCGATGATTCGATTGTAGTCATTGAGAATGTTTTCCGTCGCGTCCGTTCTGCAGAAACGAGAGATGGTGTATTAGTGGAAACGGCCACTCGTGAAGTTTCCACTGCGATAACCTCTTCAACCATTACAACAGTAGCTGTATTCTTGCCGCTTGCATTTGTCCCAGGTATTGTAGGTAAGTTTTTCGTACCCTTGGCTTGGACGATTGTCATATCATTATTATTTTCCTTACTCGTAGCTGTAACCGTTGTGCCGCTCATGTCTCGGCTTTTCTTGCTTCGTTTAAAGCACACTGAGCCAAGGGAGAACGGACTGCAGCGCGTATATCGCCGTGCTTTAGGCGGCGCATTAAGACACCGTTGGCTCACATTGACATTAGCCGTCATCCTTCTTGTTTCAACCATAGGATTAATCGCGCCAGGTCTAGGCTTTAACTTTCTCCCAGCTGAAAAGACGCTTAAATTCAATGTAAATATCAGCATGCCGATCGGGACCGTAGTGACAAAAACCGAAAAAGTCTCCGCTAAAGTAGAACAACTATTAAAGGAGCATCCCGAGGTTGAACTCATCACCGCTTCTATTGGCAACGAAAGAGCCTATGTCAATTTTTCCATTAAAGACGCTGCTGCAGATACAACTGCATTAGCAAAGCAGCTCCGCGAGCAATTTAAGCATGTTACAGACGCCCGCGATATTACTTTAGTCGGTATAAGCGGAGGGGTGAATGTCGGCTCCGAGTTCCAACTCGTTATCAACGGACCTAATGTAGACACGATCAAACAGGCAGCTGAGCAAATAACTGCAAGCTTGAGGGATGTACCTAACCTTACGGAAGTACGCAGCTCCGCAGAAGGAGAGAAACCAGAAATCTCCATTGATTTCAATAATCAGAAATTAGCTGCAAACGGATTAACACCTGCAACGGTAGCCATGAGCCTTCACAGCATGGTCGATGGAACAACCATTACTAAATCACCTATCGATGGTACAACAACCGATATTGTGCTTTCAATGAAAATCGAACCCAACGCTACAATAGAGACGTTAAAAGATCAAAAAATCGCTACGCCAATGGGTAGCCAGGTTGCGCTGCAAGATATCGGAACTGTGCAAATCGTCAAAAATCCAACCAATATTTCACGTTTGGATCAAGCGGAATATTTGAATGTAAATGGAACCATTACGGACAACAACACCGGAAAGGTAACGAGCGCAGCTGAAAAGAAAATTAAAGAGTTAAAGCTTCCCGATGGCGTGACATGGAACTCTCAAGGCGCTTCCAAAGAATTAAACAATGGTTTCATTAATATGGGAATTGCGCTCTTAATTAGTATTTTCCTCGTCTACATGGTCATGTTAATCGCCTTCAGCGATTGGAAGCTTCCGTTGGTCATTTTGGTAGCCATTCCATTTTCACTGATTGGAGCACTGCTCGGTTTGTTCACCGTTCACGAACCCATTGGAATGCCTGCTTTAATCGGTGTCCTCATGCTTTGCGGGATCGTGGTCACCAATGCGATCGTCCTGTTAGATCGCGTCAAAACCAATATCAAAAATGGCATGCTGAAAAATCAGGCTCTGCTGGAAGCCGGCGCCACACGCATTCGCCCCATTTTGATGACAGCCATTGCAACAATCGGCGCTCTGCTGCCACTTGCCATTTCGACAGATGGCGGATTAATTTCCCGCGCTCTTGCAGTAGTAGTTATAGGTGGATTGAGCACCTCTACCCTGCTTACTTTAATTATCGTACCCGTTCTCTTCAGCCTAGTCACAAGAGATAAACGCTCGGCTAAACAATTACAGACGACACAGCAAGTTGCTTAAATAAGCACTCTAACAAAAAAACGATCCCAAAGTCATATGCAGACTTTGGGATCGTTTTTTATCTTTTGCGTTCTTCGGTTAACTGAAACTGATTTACTAACATCTGCAAGGAATCCGTGATTGCCTCCACATGATTCGCTGTATGGCGTGAATGCACCATATCGCTAATCAACTCCTGCATTGTCCCTTCCACTTCATTTGATATTTTGCGATTCTCAATACTTACTGCCGCCACCTTCTCCATTAAACCTACAACTTCATCCACCACTTGGTTTTTCAATAAATCCTGTTCGCCCGCTTCGTTTAGAATTTCTGTTGCGGCCGCCACGATTTGCGCCCCTTCTTCTACCACCTTGTTCCCTTGCTCCATGGATAGGATCGCTTGGGTTGCGTTGGAATGTATGTGTCGAATCGTTTCATTGATCTGCATCGTCGACTTTTTTGTCATTTCAGCCAGCTTGCGGATTTCACCTGCAACCACAGCAAATCCTCTGCCATGCTCACCCACACGAGCCGCCTCAATCGAAGCATTAAGCGACAACAAATTGGTTTGTGCGGAAATTTCTTCAATCACTTGCAGCGCTTCTGTGATTTCCTGCGTTGTATCCATAAATGAGCGAATCGTCACATTGGTTTCGGATACCTTCTCGCGAATATGGTGCATTTTTTCACCAATTCGCTGCACTTCACCCTGCGCTACTGCAATTTGCTCGGAAGCTTTCTCTTCTAAGTTCTTTAATGTTCCGCTCATTTCATTCGCGACATCTTTAGCGATGTCGATATCCTTCAATTGACGACGGATACCTCGGAGCATATCTTTAATTTTGTCATTGACACGTTGCGTAGAGCCTTCTGTTGAAGAGGTCGATTCGTTCAATAAATGCTGACTGGCTTGTACATCTTCAGTACCTTGTTTAACGCGAAGCATGATGCCTTCCAATGAATCAATCATGTTGTTGATCCATTTGGCTAAATCACGTGTTTCATCGTTTGCAAATTGCTCATGCATTAAACGTTTGGTTAAGTCACCTTCGCCCTCAGCATTTAAGCGAATAAATTCATTGATTTTCAACAAATTTTGCACAACAGGTTTAGCACCTTTTCGATTCAGTAAATAAACACTCAAAAAGCCAAAAAGTAAATTACCCCCTCCCACAAAAGCAGCGGCAGCAAGAGTGCCAGGTTTATTTAGCAAAGTTATTACCATAATTGTACTTACCAGCAAAAAGCCGAAAACTAGCCAGGATTGCATATTAACTAATTTCCACTGAATGCTGCGCATCCGATATACCTCTTCTAAATCGCCCTCACACATCATCCCCCAGACATCAGGACAGTGCGGAAGCTGAAATGTAACCCCTTTGCCGATCACCGGAATATGACGATAATCAGAGTATCCCGGAAAAGCTACGAATAAATTATTCCCGTTCGCTATGGTATTCGCAACTCCCGGATGCAGCTGTCCTGTTGCCGGATCGGTAAAAATAAGCTCCAACTCCGTATGGTCCTTCACGGAAACCGTACCCCAGTCCGTTCGGACACCTTCTTTTAAATTCTCTCCATGTGTGAATGCCAAGTCCTCAAAGCGGCTGCGAGATAGTGCCGTACCGGGTAATATCCCCGAATTCAAACTCGGTTTAGCCATAAAGATATAATTGTCACCTGAATCCGGATAAACGTGACCCGACTCTCTCTGAATTAGATCGCCTAACACATCATTCGGCACACGTCCACAGATCGCACCCTTCCAAACCTTATTTTCCATAATCGGCAAAATAAACAGCAGCGTCATTTTATCATGGAATTTGGAGGAGCTTGGACCAATCTCTAACGTCAGCAAATCGGAATAGGGGCCAAACAGACAAGGTGATCCTTCAAATGTGGCTTTCACACCTTGCCAAATCGCTGCTTCATTTCGATAAATAGTCCCTGCATGCTTCCCGTAAGTGGAGTACGTTACTTTACGATTCTCATCCAGTAAATAAATTTCCGAAAAATCGCCGCCGCGTTTATGCGATGCACTAAACATGCGTTCTAATGAAGCTTCCATAATGGAATGATCTTGTATTTGCTCTCGCAACCGGCTCAAATGAGACCAATATTCCTCTACCCAGCCATTTAATAATTGCATCCGCGTCTGCGCAATGCCCTCGAAAATATCCTCTACATCCGCTTTCAAGCCGCGGTTTAATCGATACGACCACCACAAAGGAAGCCCTTTTTTAAACCCCAACCAGTCGAACATGCCAGCACTCCCCTTATGTCTACTATTCAAAGTCCATTCTTTTCACATCAACAACGACTTCCAGCTGCTGCCGCTCCGACCCGCGATAGATCCCTTTCACCGGTACAATATCCTCGTAATCCCTCCCATGACACAGCTTCACATAACGCCAGTTGATATCTCCGTTATTGGTGGGGTCAAACCCCCTCCAGCCAATACCTGGCACAAAGGCTTCTACCCAAGCGTGCGATGCCTGCACATAATCCGCATGACCCCCTTGCAGATCACCGACAAAATGATATCCGCTCACATAACGCGCTGGAATCTGGATGCTTTTGCAAATGGCAATCATCAAGTGAGCAAAATCCTGACATACGCCACGACGCATCTTCAAGGTTTCGACCAATGTCGATTTGACATGCGTTGCGTATGGATCATACTCAAAATGCGTATAAATCGCTTCAGACACCTGCTTCAATTGTTGTTCGATACCTTCGGTCGAAACGCCCGTAAACTGTTTCACACTATTAAGATCAATCGCTGTATATTTCGTATCCATCAAATATTCAGCATACTGATTAATAAATTTATCATCTCTCAACAAATCAAGCTGCTGCTGCAGACTTAACTCTTGATCCCGCTTTATTTCTTGCTCATCCGTAACGACAATCGAATGGGTCTGGATGACTAATTCTCCATGCGGCGAGGCTACTGAAAAAGAATGTACTCTATTACCAAAAAAATCATTATAAGAAAACAAGGACACATTAGGGTCAACCATAATCGTATGCTGGTAACAAGATTGCCGATAGTTTGTGCTGGGTGTCAAACGAATTTCATTGACACTCTCCATCGCCGGGGCCTCGTAATGGTAGCGTGTTAAATGCGAAATTTCTAATTTCATGCTCCCACGACCCCTTTACGAAAAAAGGTCTTCGAGATGACAGCAGCGAGTTGGTTGCAGGAAGTTGATATCCCGCCGAGCAATTCTTGCAGTCCATCCTGCTCCAGTTCCTCCCACTCCAGATAGGCTAGATTCGCTCTCGTTTTCCCAGCAAAACGAATCGCTTTGTCCGAGAGTACAGTATATTCCAAATCACGTCGAATATTTTTTAAATGCTCTTCGATCGAGACTAAAGAAAAATTAACTGAACGCGGAAACGCTAGATTCAACATCAGAAATTGGATGATTTTCTCCATATGAATTTCTGTAGAGCCGGTTTTACGAAAAGCCTCATAGGCACCAACCGACTTCAAAACGGCAATCATCCTTTGATAATTGTCATGGTCAGTAAATTTTGATTCATCCAGCATATAGCTTCGATAAATCACTTGCAGAATACGCACCGTATTCTCCGCTCGCTCCATGTATTTGCCTAATTGGATAAAATGCCACTCGTTGCTGCGGAGCATCGTCGATTCTAGGCTGCCATGAAATAAAGCGACCCCTTCTTTAATTTTTTGATAAAAAACATAAGGAGAGAGAGCTTTTATGGAAGAAATGGATTGTTCCTTCAACCAAATATAAAAGGCATTGATAATATCCCATGATTCACCCGGAATACTTTCTTTAATGGTTCGAGCATTATCGCGCGCTTGACTGACACAAGAATAAATCGAATTATTATGCTTGCGTTCAAACGTCATAAAATGCAGCACATCTGCTTCTAGAGCACGTTTGTTTTGTTGTTCAAACGTATCGATATCCCCTACCGCTGATATGAGCCGCTCCCACACAAGCATCCCCTCATCTTTCAATTCATGCCTCATATGATAATTAACATCAATTAAACGTGCGTGATTTTCTACTCGTTCCATATACCTTCCTAACCAAAACAACGTCTCCGCCTTTCGAGTCAGCATAGGCTATCCCTCCTTTTTCACACCCTGTAAACCTTAACTCAGCACCCAAGTATCCTTACTGCCGCCGCCCTGTGAAGAATTGACGACTAGCGACCCTTCTTTTAGCGCTACGCGAGTTAATCCTCCAGCGATAATCTGCATGTCACTGCCATAGGTGACAAAAGCCCTCAAATCAATATGGCGAGGCTGAAGCTGTCCGTCAATAAAAGTTGGCGCCGTAGAAAGCTGTATAGTGGGTTGTGCAATGTAATTCGCTGGATCTTGACGGATTTTGTCAGCAAATTCCGCTATTTCCTGTTCACTTGCACACGGGCCAATTAACATACCATATCCACCTGAAAGCGAGGTTTCCTTCACAACCAATTCTGCCAAATGCGCCAACACATACTCCCGTTCCGCTTCACGACTAAGAATGTAAGTCGGAACATTGTTCAACAAGGGCTCTTCGTTCAAATAATAACGAATCATCTCAGGTACATAAGCATAAATCGCTTTATCATCAGCCACTCCAGTTCCTGGCGCATTGGCAATGGCTACGTTCCCCATGCGATAGGCATTCATTAACCCAGCAACACCAAGCATCGAGTCCGCACGAAACGCAAGCGGATCAAGAAAATCATCATCCAATCGCCGATAGATGACATCAATTTGCTGCAACCCTGTAATACTGCGCATATAAACCTTGTGATCCATCACCACCAAATCTCTGCCTTCAACGAGTAAAATACCCATTTCCTGCGCTAAAAAGGTATGTTCATAATAAGCCGAATTTCCTGAACCGGGCGTTAACAGCGCGACAACAGGAACTTTTTTACAACCAGGCGCTATGCTGCGCAGACAGGAGAGCAAATCATTCAAACCGCGATCAATATCACGGACCTGATAGTCAAAATATAATTCCGGAAACAAGTGCATCGTCAATTGTCTGTTTTTATATAGGTAAGATAATCCCGAAGGTGTGCGCAAATTATCCTCTAAGACAAAAAAATCCCCAACGCCATCACGAATCAAGTCGATTCCCGAGAGTGGAGTATAAACGCCATGCGGTATATTCATGTCCATCATTTCCGGCCGAAAATACCGATTGGTAACCACCATTTTGCGTGGGACAATCCCGTCATAAAGAATGTTCTGCTTATGATATATATCCCATAAAAATAAATTCAATGCTTTCGTTCTCTGCTTCAAGCCTTTCTCCAAAACACTCCATTCATTACCCGATACAATTCTCGGAATCATATCAAATGGAATTAATCGTTCCGACGGTTCCGACTGATGGTCATTATATAAGGTAAATGTGACGCCCTGCTTGACCAAATGAGACTGCATCGACGCATTCCGGCCGTTTAATTCCTCCACACTCATACCCAATAAACGTTGCTGCACTCCGTTATAGTGATCACGCACTTGGCCTGAGGCAACAAACATTTCATCAAATCCTTTGGAATGATGATATTCTAACTGATGCCGCTTTTGTATATTCAACATTCACCATTCCCCCCTCATATCTCCATAATAGTTACGCGTAATGTATATGTCAATAATAGTTACATTAAATTCATAAATTTTTTATAATTTCATTTATATGTTAGTTTTCATTACATATAAAACTGAAAAATATCAAAAAGAACCAACACATGATGTGCTGGTTCTCATGAAACAATCATTTCATTCGACATCCGTCTCATAGATGGCCGTTTGATTTCTACCCTTTTGCTTAGCCCGATAAAGTGCTTGATCGACTCGTTCAAAAAGCTGTATCGACGTATCTGCTGAATCCGGAAAAGCAGCAACTCCCAATGATAAGGTAACCGGCCTGCCAATCGGGTTGGACGACAGCTCCATTCGCAATCGAATTCGTTCCGCTACCTTATAGGCAATATCCAGATGAATCCGCGGCAGCAGAAGAACAAATTCCTCTCCGCCAAAACGACAGCATAAATCCTCTGGTCTCACTTCGCTCAGCATAACTCCTGCCACGAATTTAAGCACTTCATCGCCCATTAAATGGCCATGACTGTCATTTACTTCTTTAAAAAAGTCCAAATCAAGTAAAATGATGGAAAAAGGGACCTGCTGTTCAACCCAAATATCTAAATAGCTATCGATAGATCGTCGATTCATTAACCCTGTCAATGCATCCGTTTGGGATTCCAGCGTAAAATGCTCGACTCTTTCTTGCAATACATTCACCGCTCTTACGATCGCCTTATTCAACTCATTGGCTTCGTAATTCCAATGTTTTATTTCTGGAAAAACCGCATTCTCCTGCACTGCCGAGGAAAAATTTCGCGCAAAGCGAGCAAGCAGTGTCAGCGGATTCGCGATTTTAGTAGACATCCACCAAGCTAATAACAACAAAACAATTACAAAAGGAAGCGCATAAATGATTATTTTTTGAATTGATTTCCGCGTAAGATTTAGCGTCTCAACAGAAGGGGTTTGTGTTACAACACCCCATCCGCTTTCAGGAACGAGTACAAAGCTTGATAGCATTCCTTCGCCCTTTGCATTAATAAATTCCAGTCCCCCGCTTTCCTGACTACTCATAATCAACTTTACCACAGCATTATACGATATATTTTCACCAACACGAGTTGGGTCCGGATGATAGAGTAAAGTACCTGAATGATCGACCACATAAGAATAAGAGCCGTTTAAACCCTTGCTATCCTTCTCCAATATTTCTTTAAATACATTTTTCTCCGCCAGATATATTGTACCAGCCGTTAAGCCAATGTACTCGGCATTTTTATTAAAAATCGGCTGACTTATTAAAACAATATAATTACCTGTAATGGCTTTATAGGGCTCTGAAATAAGCGGAACTCTTTTATTTAATGCTTGCTTAATCTCATTCGAGGTTAATTTTTTTCCTGTTACGTTTAAGCTGCTTGGCGAGGTTGCGATAACAGTGCCCGTCTGGTCAACAAACATCGTCGAGTTAAAATTATTCGTACTCGCTTTTAACAGGTCCAAGTGATATTGGACTTCTTCGTTATCCTTGATATGTTTGGCAAGTGCCCCGGCAGTTAAAACCAAGCTTTCTCTCATGGATTGGAATAGCGAGCTTGTCGTATTAGCCAGGCGTTGTGAATTGATTTTATTCAGTTCTAAAGTTCGTTCCCTAAATGAGGTCTGTTCTGTTTGATAAACCGCCCAAATGCTAATTCCCAATGCCAATATAATAGAAAGTCCTACCAAAAGGCTAACTAGAAACGACAACCTAAAACCATGTCTGCATTCTTTGCCCGGTTTTATTCGTTCCAGCGCCAACAATCTCGCCCCAATTCTAACCTTCATAATGAAGCATTTCCGATATTTTCATATAGCCGTTCTAATTCTGTCGATGTCAGCTCGCGCCAAGCACCTACCTTTAACCCCTCTAATGTAATGTTCATGATTCGGACGCGCTGCAATCTACGTACTTGATATTCAAATACAGCACACATTCGACGAATTTGCCTGTTTAAACCTTGCGTCAGGATAATTCGAAAAACATAGTCAGAAATACGATTGACCTGACATGGCTGCGTCACGGTTTCGAGAATGGGCACCCCTTCGGCCATTCCTCTCATAAAATCCGCTGTTATTTTCCGATCCACCGTAACAATATATTCCTTTGCATGCTTGTTCTCGGCACGTAAAATTTGATTGACGATATCGCCGTCATTTGTCAGCAAAATCAGCCCTTCCGAATCCTTATCTAAACGGCCTATCGGGAAAATTCGCTGCTCATGATGAATATAATCAATTATATTCCCTTTAATATGACGTTCTGTCGTACATGTAATCCCTACAGGTTTATTCAACGCTATATAGATCGCTGTCCTCTTCTGACCAAGCGGATAACCATCCACACGAATATCGTCTTCCGATTCCGCTTGACTCCCCAGTTCAGCAATATTTCCATTAATCGTCACGCGCCCCGCTTCTACCCACTTGTCCGCTTCACGCCTTGAGCAAATTCCAGTTTCGCTAATAAACTTATTAATTCGCATTCCATTCATCGTCCGCCTTCCAAACAAGATCTATTTAACAAATAGTATATCATGCAGGTTTTCTCATGCCAAAGTTTGAAAAAATAGGCTAAGAATCGCTATAATGGTATCAGCTTATGGACGAATTACCGGATGTTAAAGAACGCGTTATACGGTATTTTGAATTAGATCAGCAATTCCGCGCTATGCTGGAACAGCATACACGTACGGACGGCAATGTGATTATTACCGATTTACGCAAAGTAAATGCTTTCACATGGAGGCGGCGGACATCAAGCAGCGAGTACTTGTCAGGTTCCTTACAATGATGCCGATTAAGTGCTGCAGCAGCTTATTGATTCGATGAAATCCACAGGATAGGATAAGCCAGAGCTTACATAATCTTTAATATTTACTCGGACGAATGGGATCGATAATCACATTACTATCAAAAAGGTTGAGCAGCTTATCGCGTTGCGTATGAAGCGCGATTCCATCGATATGTCGTCGATCCATTATCACAGAATCTTTCATCACGTATAAAGATGGCGTAGGACCGATAGCACATATCATTTGAAATCCGGAACCTAATAAAAATTTATATTTGGGGCTTCCCGTAACAACATAACTTCCAAATGGATAGACATACACTGGAGTGGAGCCGATTAACGGCTCCACTTCTGCTTTCCACTGCTTCGTATCATGGACAAACTTATCATAGCTAACTTGCGCTGCATCCAAATGAGCATATCCGTGAGAAGCAAACGTCCAACCGGTTTCCTTCAAACGATTGACGACGGCTACCGCCTCTTTTTTATCCGCTGCATAGGTTGCGGAAGTCACATTCTGAGTACGATAGCCAAGAATGCCTTTGTATCCGGTCAAAGCAATCAAACCTTTTGCCCCTTGGAATGAGAAATCCGGATGTGCTTGCACAAAATCGTCAAGCAAAGGGACAATTTCGTTGTCACGCGTTACCTTTTTCTCACCTGTTGGAGTGATAGAATACGCGGCAACATTGCCATCGGCATCCAAAACCAGCTTCTGCACATTCCCATTAACCAGCATGTAATCATAATAATTCAGATCATCCACTGAAATAACCAATGGCTTCATCCCCACAGGCAGCATCAAAGGCTTACGAGCTAAAGTCTTCTGCCCATCTACGGTTTTTTCTTCGTATAAGGAACGTATGTCGATTAAAATAAAATGATTTTTATAGAGCGATTCTAGGATTTGATCAAATTCTCGGACCGTCACGAACCAATCGTTATAAAATGTCGATTTGGCATCCTGATCGAAGGCTAACTCGGGGTATGCAATCAGTGGATGGAAAAAAATATGCTCTACCACACCGTTATAAGCAACCAAATTAGTTTTTAGTGAACTCATCGGAATTGTTGTTTGAATTGGAGCGCTCGGCTGAATGGAGTGCAATGGGGTTTCAATAACAGATGGAACAGCAGAAACAGTGGGACTTGACGTGCTTTCATTTACCTTTGGAACAGACGAATTTTCCTGACAGGCCACAAGGAATACTAGAGTAACTATCATAAAAAAGGGCCAACTCGCCTGCCGATTACGTTTCACTGTTTTCCCCCTACTGAATGATAATATAGTAAATTCGACATTTTACGATGTTTCCCTTTATCTCATAAAGATTTTTGAAACCCATTGACTTAGAGCGCACTCTAAGGTGTGCACTACAACTATGAAACCTTATCTGAATATTCAGCAAGTAGCAAAATTGACTGGTCTAAATGCTTATACCCTACGATATTACGAGAAAATAGGGCTTATTGATGCTGTTGTTCGCGGGGATAATGGCTTTCGTCAATTCTCCGAGGCTGACCTTGGTTGGATTGATTTCTTAAAGAGGCTGCGTGCAACCGGCATGAAAATTAGCCAAATGCTGCAGGTAGCCGCTTTGCGAAGACAGGGACCCGTAACAATCCCAGAAAGAAGAGTGCTTTTGCAAATTCACAAGCAAAAAATGATCAAACAAATGAGCCAGCTTCAAGAGAATTTACAGATTATCGAAGACAAAATTGTATTCTATCAAATTATGGAGGACAAAGAATGAACCTTAGGTATGACGCAGGTTTAGCAACTTTACAGCAAATTTACAAAGAAGGCGGCGAACACATGCTGTTTAATTTAAAAGAAATCGCTCCGGATGTAGGAACATATATTGTTGAAATGTATGGGGATCTATTCAGCCGACCGAACCTGAATTTTCAGCAACGGCAGTTGATCACAATCACTACTCTCGCCTCTATGGGCGGCTGCGAATCCCAATTGAAATGGCACATACAAGCAAGTCTGAATATTGGCCTAACCCCTGAGGAAATTATCGAAGCTTTCATTCATTGTATTCCATTTCATGGCTTCCCGCGTACTTTAAACGCGATTTATTGCGCCAAACAAGCTTTTAACGATGCAAGCGTATCCATAAAAACTATTTCTTCCGACGAAAATTCAAACGAACGATTTGATCGCGGACTTGCGAAATTGAACGAGGTAGATGGCAAAAGCGGAGAATTGGTTATAGAGAGCTTAGCGGATATTGCACCCGATCTAGGGAAGCTAATCATTGCGTTTGCTTTCGGTGACATCTATTGCCGTCCCATCTTAAACTTTCAACAGCGCCAGCTCATTACTTTAAGCTCACTGACCGCTCAGGGGAATTGCGAACCTCAGCTGCATGTGCATATTAACGCAGCCATTAATGTAGGTCTCGATGCCAAAGAAATAGTTGAAATTATGATGCATACCGCAGCTTATACAGGCTTTCCAAAAGCATTAAATGCTCTGAAAGTGGCGAAGCAAGTGTTTAAGGAACACCAGTTACTTCCCGTTCATTAAACAAGAAGCACTCTCCACTTCCGCATTGTCTTGATTATTCCACAGACTCTAAGCGATTTTTTGTGCCTTCCTTTTCTATTTTCCTCCATAGATTCATCTTAAGTTTTTGCAAGAATGAAAAACATCGTTACAGCAGCTACCTCATCCAAATGGGTCTCTGCAACGATGAAAAACATCACTATAGCAACAAACTAATTCCGATTTGTGCCTGTAACGATGAAAAGCATCGTTACAGCTTCCATGTCCATTGGAATGCCAAAAGTTAAGATGAGGATGAGGCTGTTTTTGTCCACAAATAAACGGATACGCCGTCATATAGCTAACGGACAGCATGATCTTATTGCCCTTTAGCAGTATAACGGTAACGTTTGTCCATAATTAAACTTTACCCCTCTTTTTCCACTCTTCAACCTTCAAGCTCCCATAGTAAGCAGCGAATAGTGCAACAAAAGGCATCAAAGGAACGGAATAGCGAGAATGCCCCAAATAAATCATATGCAAAAGCGTCATATAGGCAAGCAAGCCGATGATCGTAATGGCTCCACTTTTACTTGGGATGTGGCTGCTATTCTGCTGCCTCCATATTTTGAACATACCAAGAAAACCGGGGATAAGCAGCAAATAGTGGTAAAGGATCGCAACAACTAGCGGAACCCCTGGGATGGGCAGCCAATAAAACACATCACCCCAGAACAAAGTGAATTTCCCAATCGTATACCAGCTTAAATAAGTCCAAAAGGAATGTTGAAAGCCATCTTTGATCCTTTGGATGGCATGCTTTGTATCCAATGCATCGTTAACCCACAGGTCATCCGTGGTATGCCAGGTTCGCTGTTCATCCATGAATAAGGCAGGAACAGTAAAGGGATACGTCCCTAACAACAGCGGATTGCCTCCCGCTTTCGTCAACGGAATGAACTGTCCGCCGGATACCTCATAATTACGAACCCACCAAGGCATTAGACATAAAACAAAGACTATGGAAGTAATAAGACCCAGCTTCAACAGCTTCATCCAGATGATCTGACGCCCATAGAGCAGCACCACAAAAAATACCCCCGGCCATAACGCAATGGTCGGACGAACATAAACTGCCAATGCCCAAATGAAGCCAAACGCGATCGCCCATTTTACATTCGGCTGCTCTTTAGCTCTTAACGCCACATAAACCAGCAGTAAAACAACCAAAGTAAACATCGCTTCGGTGAAAATGAAATTGGAAACAAGCCATAACGGCGGATAAAAGGCTGCAAGCCCCACCGCCCACAAAGCCACTTTTTCGGAAAAAATTTTGCGGCCTAAGACAAAAAGCAGAACCAAGCTAATGGTGATCATCAACGTCTGCACAATACGAAGAGTTTGCTCCATTGCAAAACCCGTACCGAGAATTTTCATGAAGAATGCAATAAACAAGGGCAACGCAGGTGTGATAAATACGGTGGGGCGCGTCGGATCATTATAGGTGAAAACACCCGTGTCCAGCCAAATTTGCGCAGAACGAATATATTCTCTGTCATCGGAATGGTAATTGTATGCCGCCCCATGAATAAGCACAACGGCAGTCTTTAGTAAAAAACTTACGATAAGGATCAGCAGCAGAATTCTATAGTTTGTCCAACGCATTAGCCGCGCCACCCGATGAAAATGACTCCAGACAAAATAAGCAAACAACCGACGATTTTCACTGCGGATAACGGTTCATCAAAAACCCAATAGGCACCAATGACGGCAATAATATAAGCCAAGCTCTGAATGGGATAGGCCAAGCTTAATTCCACACGTGACAAAATAAATAACCATAAGACAGTAGCAACCCCATAGATCGCCAATCCCCCGAGCACATAAGGCGATAAAATAAGCTGAGCTGCCGCACGAAAGGATTTAAACCCCATCTCATTGTGCTGCAGCCCAACCTTCCATAAAAACTGTCCGCAAACTAACAAGAGTGTATTCAATAAAACTAGCAAAAAATTAATCAACGTCATGAGCTCGGATGACTCCTTTTACAATTACATGGTGTCTCAAGTATACCATTTTATATATCATAAACTCTAATTCTATTATGGCTGAGTCAATGTAACCGGCAGCTTGCCTTGAGGTGCAAGCGCACCGACCAATACTTTTGCCAGAGATTTCATCGCCAACGGGCGGTTTTCATAGCATGCAATGTACGTTTTGATTTGCGGGAATTGAATGACATCATAAGGGTTGCGCAATGCGGCCACAACAAGTCGTTTCCCCTCAAGTTTCGCAAGCTCTGTGATGATCTGCAATTGTCCGGGTGATGTATCGGCATTATAAGTACATACTACGATCTGCGAATATTCTTTTGCCGCTTCCAATACTTGAGCGATTTCCGCTGCAGTAGGCGTTGTGCCCATTTTTATTTCGCGAACGGACCCGACATAAGCCGACAAAGCTTTGCCTAACGTAATTTCCTGCGGAATGATCTCATCCACTTCCGTACCCAAGCGAACCTCCGGCCAGAGCGTTAAGATCGCCGCGTTGGAATCAAGTGGAAGCTGGCCATCGTCTTTCACCAATGTGATGCTTTTCTCACTTACGGCTTGTGCAACCCCCCAATTGGCTTCCGTACTAATCCGTTGGTTGATCTGATCCCATTCGCTTTCTTGCTGGTCCATACGACGTTTTTCTTTTAAGCGAAGAATTCGCTCCACGGACTGATCTATTCGCGCTTCTGCAATAATGCCCGCTTCAACAGCGTGAAGCAAGGCATCAAAAGCAGCGATTTGACGCTCATAAAGATGGCTGACAAGCACGATGTCTGCTCCCGCTTCCACAGCCTTAACCGCCCCCATGGCAACGCCTATTCCTTGGGATATGGCGTTCATCTCCAAGCAGTCGGTGACAATAACGCCTTTAAATTGCAGCTCTTCCCGCAATAAATCACTTAAAATGCGTTGGGATATCGTCGCGGGAATAAGATCCGGTTCATAAGCGGGAAAAATAACATGAGCGGTCATGATCGCATCCACTTCATTAGCAATTGCCGCTTTAAACGGTACAAGCTCTATCTCATGCAAGCGTTCCTTATCGTGCGGTACGGTCGGCATATCCAAATGGGAATCCGTAGCCGTATCGCCATGACCCGGGAAATGCTTCGCCGTCGCCGCAACACCTGATTGTTGATAGCCGCGAATTTGCGCGGACCCCATATCGGCAACCAGCTTGGCATCTTCTCCATAAGAGCGCACCCCAATCACAGGATTGAGCGGATTGTTATTGACGTCGATACACGGAGCAAAGTTCATATTAATGCCTAGCAGACGCAGCTCTTCACCGGAAATAAGCGCTGTATCGTACGCGCCTTGGGCATCCAGGGATGCGCCAATTGCCATATTGCCCGGCATTAATGTAACGTCTTGATCAATTCGTGCGACCATGCCGCCCTCTTGATCTATGGAAATCAGCAAGGGGATAGCCGTTTTCTCACGTGAAATTTGCTGGAGCGAAGCGGATAAAGCGAAAACCTGTTGAACATCGGCAATATTTCTCCGAAAATAAATAATCCCGCCAAGGTGATAATCCTTAATCAACTGCTCTATTTGCCCAGAAGGGACCGTACCCTGAAATCCGCACATAATCATTTGGCCAATTTTTTCACGTAAGCTTAAAGCATTAATTTTCAAAGTTACCATTCCTCTGCTCTGTAATGTGTTGTTCTCTGTATTCGGACGGAGTAGATCCAATATGCTTTAAAAATACTTTGGTAAAATAGCGGCGTTCAGGAAATCCGACAAGCTTCCCAATTTGGTTTACACTTTTTAAGCTTGTTCTTAGCATAGATTTAGCGAGTTCCATACGTTCCCGCGTTACGTATTCGAGAAATGTCTCCCCAAAATGCTGCTTGAACAATAAACTGAAATAGCTGCAGCTAATACTCAAGTAATCCGCCAGCTCATCAATACTTATGTCGGATGACAAGTTTTTTTGCACGTAGTCAGCGGCGGAGAGCATCATAATATCACCCGATTTTTTGCTAAGCACATTTTGCAGGGCAATATCAACGATCTGATGAATCACATCCAACAAATCTTTGACGTCAACGCTTTGCTCCATACGATTCCAAATCATTTCCTCCGCTGCATTCGTTACAATATCCATCTCCCGCATTTCACGCACAAGATGTAAAACGAGAAAATGCAAAATTTGCTGCACGCGGACAAAAGATTGAACGGACACCGCCACCAAAATGGCACTGAGCGCGGCTTGCGCCTTTTGAGTTTTCACACGATCGGACTGCTTTAAACCAGAAACCATTTCTTCGATCAAATTCCACAACGAATCCGGCGTATCCGTTTTTTCTGTATTGTCTTTAGAAATAATAATGGCTTCACGTTTATTGGACGCCAAATGCAACGAACGCTGCATTTGCTTATAAATATCAGATAATTCAAAAATGGGCACTCGGCTCGGATTAATCACTATACTCATTTCCAGCTTTACATTACGCTTAACAGCCCCCTGCAAGGAATTCGACCAATCTTTGACTTGCGCCAATTCATATTCAGCAGCCACTTTGTGTTGTTCAATCAGAAAGCACCATTCGCCCTCTCTCATCTGGAGAACTGCATAATGCAAGCCCTCTTCCTTCAGCGCTTCCTGAAGTACATTACAAACGGCAAAATTCCACAGCTTACGCTCGCTATCGCTCCATTGTCGCGACTTTTGCGTATATTCGTCCATATCAATCAGCAAAAGATAATAGGCAAGATCTTCGATCTGCACATCTTCTTTGAAATCAAGCAGGTTCATATTTACCGGATAATTCATCAACACATCATATAATATTTTTTCATAAGCCAAATCCATAACCTTATTCCACTTTTTTTCCCTCATCCTCTTCTCAAAATTTTTGCGGCGAATATCAGCAGCCAACCGACTGATGGTTTGCTCAAGCTCTTCATAATCAATGGGTTTCAAAATATATTCCTTCACCCCATATTTAATTACCGCCCGAGCATATTCAAATTCTTGGTATCCTGTCAGCATGATGACTTCACAGTGTTCATTGATTTGCCTTAAATGCGCCAAAAATTCAATTCCATCCATGACTGGCATGCGAATGTCACATAAAATGATATCCGGGATAATTTCTTTGGCACGTTCAAGTCCTGCAACACCGTTCTGAGCCAAACCAGCTACTTCAATTCCGATTTGTTCCCAAGGAATAACGCTCTGTAAATTTCGCAAAATATTCATTTCATCGTCGATCAATAATGCCTGCAAATACATGCTATCACCCCACAAGCTTCTTCGGTATCAGACATTTAATGATCGTTCCACGACCCCATTCGCTGCAAATGTAAATCCCAAAACCGTTGCCATATTGAATACGTAGTCGATCAGCCACATTTCTTACCCCTAATCCTCTTCGTTCTCCGAGAACATACGGTTCTGCTTCATCACTCCCAGTTTCTATTTCTTCCTTATACCAAAACTTCATCAAGGTTTCGTTTGCAATACCCACACCATTATCCTTAATTTCGATGACAATTCGCTCTTTTTCTTCTACTGCACTAATATGTATAAATCCCTTGAAAGCAACACCCTCAAATCCATGCTGAATGCTATTTTCCACCAAAGGCTGCAGCGTCAGTTTCAGCATAGTATAGTTCATGAGCGCTTCAGATACATCGATTTCATAATCAAACAATTCTTCAAAGCGAAATTTTTGAATATCCAAATAACTTTTCAAATGCTCCATTTCTTGGCGAATCGTGATTTCTTCATTGGGATGAATACTGATACGTAAAATGCGCCCGAGTCTTTGCACCATTTGACTTACTTTCTTGCCTTCATTTTGCATAGCCAGAACATTAATAGACTCTAAGGTATTAAACAAAAAATGAGGTTTGATTTGTGCTTGCATGAGCATGAGCTCCGCCCTTTTCTTCCGTTCATGCTCTTGTTTAACTTCATCAATCAAGGATCCGATTCGTTCTACTAAACTGTTAAACCCTGTAATCAGCAGCCCTGTCTCGTCTTTTCCTTTCGCTCTAATCCGAACGTCCAGATTCCCGTCTTCGATCAACCGCATGGATCTCACCACTTGAATCATTGAGCGAATAATGCCATTCACGAATAATACGTTAAAAAGGAGCGCGCAAATGATACATAGCAGCAAAATCGCGACGACCCACTGCACGATGACAATAGAATCTCCGGATAAATACTTCCACGAGGTAACAGAAACCAAGCTCCATTTATCTGCGCCTAATGCTCCCAAATCCATATCATATATGGATAGGACACTTTCAATGTTATTAAATTGCATTTTCTGACTGGTATAGGGCTGGTTGAAATTAAGCTTGGCTTTTCCTACCTGCATATAAATGCTTGTGCCATTTAAAATATTTCGATTGTCATACATAATCAATCCTTCGTGGTTGACCAGCATAAACCGCGTATCTTGCATACTGTGATTTTCATCGGATAAATCAAAAATCGAGTTGATATCCTTCAAATCAAAATGCAATATAAGCAGGCCCTTGTTTTCCAAATTCGTTAAATTTTTAATTATTCGCGCTTGTGTGAATTTCGCACCTTCCCCGGATATTTCCTGATGCTCATAAGGGCCAAACCATTTGGACAAACCATTCAACTGCAGAATTTCTTGATAGATCGGCATAGAGACCAAATTCGCGTAAGTCGGTGGATTGTAAGAAGTATAATTACTCCGCGTCGCTCTTATTTCAAGCCCCTTCGAGTTATAAAGCACTGCGGAATATACAGAAGGATGGTTTAGGAAACTAAGCCTTAAAGACCGCTCAGCCTCATTCATATATAATAATTCGTCGTTCGGGTTTCCATTCGTCCCTGTACTCACAGTCTCCCCGTTCTTTAGCACGTTTTGAATGCTTTCAGAAACGATACCCGTATTGGAAAAATTGTTCATTTCCTTCATGATATAAGTTAAATTCGTCCCTACCGCCTTCAGTGTTTGCTCCGTTTGTTCACCATATTTTTTTTCGATGATATTCTGGGATATGAAAAAAATGACTAATCCAAGCATAAAAAGCGGCACAATAATGAATCCCACAAAAGCCAGGAACATTTTTTTGCGAAGGTTCATCCTCTGACCACTCCTTGCTGAAACCAAGTGCTGAGGAGCGGAGAACATGGCGATTTGTATTGGTTCATTGAAAGGGTCCCCCTCTACCTAAGCTATTTCTTCTCCAAATTTGCTTGGTCTTGCACAGATTGCAAAGCAGTTGTTAATTGCTCTGCTGTTGTTCTTCCGCCAAGCAACAACTGCATCCCCAGCTCCAGCTGTTCCTTTACTTTCTTCTGGACAATCGCATCGTATGCCGCGAATGTACCTTTTGAATTTTGGGTAGCTGCCAGCATTTCCGTCACAATTTCTCCCATGCCTCGCTTATCGACTATAACCATAGAGGGTAAAATACCTTCCTCGACCAGCTGTCGCTTTTGCATGTCTTCATTATACATCTGCTTAATAAATTCTTTAACAGCACCTTTTTGCTGTGAGGTTAAATTGGCCGAGAAGCCATAGCCATCGGAATAGCTGCCATTGATGAAGCCATCTCCATAACCACCCATATCAGGAAAGTTAAAAAAACCGATGTCATACTCCATTTTAGCATCCTTCGTATTGATTAATGCCGAATTAGCCCAGCTTCCATCAAACATCATCGCCGCTTTGCCACTTATAAATTTATCGTGCTGTTCCTCATATTTCATACCCAGATTTCCAGCTTGAAAGTAACCCTTTTTAATTAATTCTTCATATTTCCGGAATGCATCGAGTACTGCAGGGTCCGTCCATTTCGCGGTTCCAGCGACGAATCCTTCTTGTACATGGACACCTGCCGTTCGGACAAACATCGTATTCATCTGCATATTGATCACCCATGCATCGCTAGATGCCAATGAGATCGGGGTTATTCCCTTTGCTTTCGCTTTATCGCAAATGTATAGAAACTCTTCATATGTTTTCGGGATTTGTACTCCCAATTCTGCAAATATAGCTTTGTTATAATATACGCCTTCAACGTAACCCGCCATCGGTAAGCCATAAATTTTTCCATCCAATGTAAACTCGCTTAAATCTACGAATTTATTCTGGATGCCCAGCTCTTTCAGAATCGGAGTTAAATCGAGCAATCTTTGGGCCTTGGCAAAAGCGAATGCATCCGCTTTACCGCCGAACATATCGAATATTTGCGGCGGGTTGCCTACGACCATTTCGGCTCTTAGTTTTTCATCCCGATTAATATTTTCATCAATGCCTTCCAGGTCAATCGTTAAACCCGGAACCGCTTTTTCAGTAGCAGCCACTACATCTTCCAGCATTTTTAGTCTTCGCTTGGTTGTCTCTTTAATTTGTGTATGCCGAAGCGAAAGGGTGAACGGCTTTACATTCCCTTGTTTCAGCGCGATTGTTGTTTCTTGGATTTTATGGTTAGTACAGCTTGTTAGGACCAAGGCCGTCATGAGTAGAATTGCGATGAAGAGCAAACGATTTTTTTTCAACAGTTTAACCCTCCATCTTAATTTTTGTTGCACTCTTTAATATAAGGTCTTGGCCATCATCCGAATAGGGGCTCATTTCAATCAAAGAGGGATAAAATTCTCTATAATAGCCTTCCTCTATTATAATCCTCCTTTTGCTTGCAGGCTAGGAAATTACTTTCCCGCCATGCAAAAAAAGCCTCCCGAATGATAATCGGTTCACATGAACCGATTCCCACCATAGGGAGACTCTATTAAGCTGAAATTTCTTCTAAGGACGACACTATTGATTTACATATAACTTTTTCCAAGTATTTTTCTAGCTCTTCCAGAAATGAGGATAGTGAAAATTAAAAGGGAAAAGATCACGAAACTCCCCAGTAAAACATCGACTAAGTCATGCTGTGTACTCCCTTGGATAGAATAAACAGCCGGACTGCTGGTCATTTTTTGCTTTTCTTGGAGCAATTGAATCGTTTCATCCGCAGACAACAAGGTAGGATTAGCTTTACTGGACATTGCAACCGGAAGATTATACTCCTTAACGCCTATTTTTGCTGCGAAATAATAATTGTTAGCCCAGGATAATAAAATGGTTTGGGCCTCACCCTTTTCAGCGACAAGCTTCCTGAAGTTTTGCAAAGCTTCTCCTAAACGGCCTTGAAGGGAAGTCATATTCTCAAAATAGGCATGATCGTTGCTAAAGCCTATGAGCAATGTAGACTTTGGAACCCCATCTACATTCACAATAAAGAGCCATTCAGATAATCCAGTTGAGATGTCAATAAGACTCGACGGGGTGGCATTATTTAACTTTACCGCATCGATTCTATGGATTTGAAAGCCATCCCCAACTGTCGCTTTGGACAATTCGTTTAAATTTTGAAAACCATATTCAGTCGGTGAATGGGCCGCTTTTTCATTGAAAATATTAAATCCTTTCTCATGACTATACTGCATAACTGCGTCTGGAATAAGATTGCCGCCATCAGAAGAATCTGCAAAAACGGATGTCGATGCGAGTAGATTTAAAAGAAAAATCAAAGCAATTATTTTTTTCAATTTCATTTCCCCCATTTTATATTTAGAAATCCGCAATTGCTTTGGAAAAAACCTTCTATTGATGAGGCAAATCTGCGTTTACTTGATTGATCAGCGTATTATTGCGATCGGAGCTTAACTCCCAAAACATCGCTCCAGCTAAGCCCTTCGATTTGATATAGTTGTCTTTTAACCCAATCGACTGTGCGTCGTCATAAGTAATGAAGGTTCCACCACTTGGGTTGTAAAGATATGGCACTTGGGCAACACTGTTCCAGTAACGTGTATAGCCATTTTTGTTAATATAATTGGCTTCCAAATCGTTAAAGTCAAAAACACCTTTATCCCATGTCCCTACTGTTGCTGTCCCAGAACATGCTTGATATAAACCATTGTTCACGTTTGCGCAACCTGCCCAACCGCGTCCATAGAAGGGTTCGCCCATCATTAATTTATTAGCAGGCACTCCTGCGTTAAGGTAGTTTGTAATGGCCGCATTATCATTATATGAAGCTTTGTTCGGTGAAACGTCAGCTGGATCGTAATATAACGGAGCATTGTTCCCGCTGCTTGCATCAAATCCGCCATGGAAATCATAGGTCATAATGTTGATCCAATCTACGATACTTGCAATGTTGCTTAATTCCGTGTTTTGAATATAAGTTGGACTTGCACCTGAAGCAATTGTTAATGAATAATGTTTATTATCCGCTGCACCCGCTGTATCTAACGCGCTGCGAATCGCTTGCAATAACAAAGTATAGTTTTGTTTGTCTGCTGAACGGTAGCTATTACCGGCAAGGCCGCCGCCAACTGGATATTCCCAATCGAGATCAACGCCGTCAAATGAATACTTTCTTAAGAAGCTCACAGCAGAATTAGCAAAATTCGCACGAGTGGCCGGATCAGCAGCTACATCGGAAAAACGATTTGACCAAGACCATCCACCCACCGAAATAATCGTTTTAAGATTCGGATTCGCTTGTTTTAAGAGAATTAATTGTTTAAAGCTGCCCTTGATTGGATCAGACCAAACGTCGCCAGGATAGGACATTCCTGTATCAGCCCAAGGATCTCCCTGCACGATCGTACCGTTCGGTGCGGAAGCCATAACTCCATTTTCATCTTGACAAGTCCAAGTTTGTGGATTCGGACCTGTTGGATCTGGATTGCCATGACTGCCATTCCAACAAATATCGGCAAACGCATAATTGATGTGGGTTAATTTAGACGCGTTAATTTGTGGAACCTTAAAGTTTCTAGCATAAACCGCCCACTCTGGATAGTAACCAACAATTTTATAGCCTCCTGGTGTCGGTGTCGGTGTCGGTGTTGGTGTTGGTGTTGGTGTTGGTGTTGGTGTTGGTGTTGGTGTGGAACCAGATGTAAAGTTCAACCAATTCACGTTAACTCCTCCGGCAGACGAATAAACTCTTAACGTTTGACTGCCTGCCGTTAAACTTACATTAGTGTTTACTGTTGTCCATGTCTGCCACCCGCCCGTATTCGGTACGTTAACTGTAGTTAATACGGTGCCAGCACTATTCTTCAATTGGAGCTGACCCGTCGAATTGATGCTCGCCACTCGAAATCCAACGGTATACGTGCCCGCGCTTTGCACATTGACACTGTAATCCATCCAGTCCCCGGTATCGATCCAACCCACGTCAAGACCACCGCCTGTATCGGTTGTCGTTTCCGTTTGTATGCCGTTCATCGCGCTGTAGCTTTCGGCTTCAATCTTCCCGGGAATAACCGCTCCGCTCGGTGTTGGTGTTGGTGCTGGTGTTGGTGTTGAATTAGTGGTAAAGTTCAACCAATTTACGTTAAATCCTGTGGCAGACACATAAACCCTTATCGTTTGACTGCCTGCCGTTAAATTCACATTGGCGTTTACCGTTGTCCATGTCTGCCATCCGCCTGTATTCGGAACGTTGACCGTGGTTAATACGGTACCTGCACCATTCTTTAATTGGAGCTGGCTCGTCGCACTGATGCTCGCTACTCGGAATGGAACGTTATACGTGCCCGTGCTTTGCACATTGTCACTGTAATCCATCCAATCCCCGGTATCCGTCCAGCCCACATTTAGTCCACCGCCCGTATCGGTTGTCGTTTCCGTTTGGATGCCGCTCATCGCACTGTAGCTTTCGGCTTCAATTTTCCCGGGAATAGCCGTTCCGCTCGGTGTTGGTGTTGGTGTTGGAGTAGAACTAGTGGTAAAGTTCAACCAATTTACGTTAAATCCTGTGGCAGACACATAAACCCTTATCGTTTGACTGCCTGCCGTTAAATTCACATTGGCGTTTACTGTTGTC
>JAQBPR010000181.1 GCA_028287395.1 Bacilli bacterium | reverse complement strand
GGCATATGAGGGATGTGCCTACGGCTGCTCTTGAAAACAAGTTTCCTTTATTAGAATAAGGTCGAAACTCATTTTCAAAGGCAGCGCGTAAACTCTCCGGTCACATTCCCTCATATACTCTCCACCAATTATTAAACACACTCTTATACTGTACTTATTCTACAATCAATTTCGATTTCATCGTCATATGTCCAGTGCCGCAAATGACAATACAGGAAATCTCATAAGTGCCTGCTTTATCCGGTGTTACGACTTGGCTTAATTTTGCGCCTTTGAGCTCTACATTTAACTCTTTAATGGATACTCCGTGCACGCCGTCTACATTTTGCAAAGTTAATTTTACGGCTTCGCCTTTTTTTACTCTATATTCTGCTTGGTCAAATGTGAATGTTTTTGCGCTTGCTTTAAATATAACTTCTGTAGCCGCGTCTGTTGTCCCCACTGCTTTTCCTGGGACTGTAACTGCTGATGAGGCATCATCTGCTTTGCTTCCACATGCGGATAGGACAAATACTAATGTAAGTGCCATGAACAGTGTAAGTATTTTTTTCATGTCAATTCTCCCCTTTTTTATAAAAAAGTGCTTTGCTTTTCGATACTAAAACATCATACCTCTTCTGTTAAATAATTGCAGTGACAAAGTAATGAATTTTTAGCAAAACGCAAAAAACCAATCCCAAGGGTGGCAATCCCATGGCAATTGGCTATTAGGATACGAAAGATGATTTCGTATCTTATTTTGCTGTTCTCCTGCGTTTGCTGTTCGTATTAAACGTGTCGCCAACAGGGATGAAGATATCGATGATCCCAATGATCAATGCTGCTAAAATTGCACCGATTATCGTGACTCTGACTCCACTGACAATGAATTGCGCCAACCAAATGATGAGTGCGCTGGTTAGAAATCCGACAATCCCTCTGCCGAAGGGCGTTATATTTTTGCCGAAAATTCCCTCGATAATCCAAGCCAGCACGGCGATTACGATCGCTAAGAAAAATGCGCTCCAGAATCCGCCAACAACAAAATTAGGTACAATCCATCCAACAAACAGTAATACAAGCGCAGAAACAATAAACCTTACTATTGCGCCGAGTATATGCATCAAAGCTACCTCCTCTAAGTTAGTGTATTGATGCATTATATAGTTTCTCCGCTTCTTTTATGAGCATGCGCGCCATTATAAACCATGGAAAGTTTCATCAGAAAAAATGCCGCAGCTTTTCCGTTCACATTGTTCATTTGACGAATGGCGGAATGTCTGCGCTTTGGATATAATAGAAAGGTGCTGGAGGGATGATTAAGTGAATCAAAAAATTATTAAAACCTTGGAATACGGTAAAATTTTACATATGCTGGGTGGATATGCAGCAACTTCACTTGGCAAGGCTTGGGTGGAGGCGCTGGAACCCAATCCGGAATTAGCTGAAGTGAAGCATAGATTGCAGGCAACAGATGAAGCAGGGCATGTCCTTCGATTGAAAGGACCTGCCCCATTCGGCGGTATTCGCGACGTAAATGCCTCGCTGCGTCGTTCCGAGATTGGCGGAACATTAAATCCAGCGGAGTTATTGGATATTGCCAATACCATGAGCGGTTCGCGCAGACTGCAGCGATTTATTCTAAATGTGCATGAAGATCACGCAGTTTTGCTGCTTGCAAAGCTTTGTGGACAGTTAACAGAGCATAAGGCGGTTGAAGATGCGATTCGTTTTTGTATTGACGATAACGCTGTCGTGTTGGACAGTGCCAGTCCTGAATTGAGTAAAATTCGTCAAGAGCTGAGAACGGGTGAATCGCGTGCACGTGAAAAGCTGGATCAAATGATTCGCACGCCTTCTATTCAGAAAATGCTGCAGGATAATATTCTAACCATTCGCAATGATCGCTATGTCATTCCAGTTAAGCAGGAGTATCGCGGCCATTTCGGCGGGATTATTCATGATCAATCTGCATCTGGGGCAACATTGTTTATAGAACCTGAATCGGTTGTTACTTTGAATAATAAGCTGCGCGAGCTGAAGCTTAAGGAAGAACGGGAAATTGAGAAAATATTACAGATGCTGACTGCTCGTGTGGCAGATTTCGCGGAACCCATGAAATTAAACCTCACCGTGCTGGCAGAGCTGGATTTTATTTTTGCCAAAGCGGCTCTTGCACGTGAAATGAAGGCCATTCTTCCGATGATGAATGATCGCGGCTTTATTAAGCTGCGCAAAGGCAGACATCCTTTAATTCCTCGCCAAGCGGTTGTACCGTTGGATGTGGAAATCGGCAATCAATTTTCAACGATTATTGTCACTGGCCCGAATACAGGCGGTAAAACGGTCTCCTTGAAAACAGTAGGTTTGCTCAGCTTGATGGCGATGTCAGGGTTATTCGTCCCGGCGGAAGAAGGCAGTCAATTATGTGTGTTTGATGCGATTTACGCGGATATTGGCGATGAACAAAGCATTGAACAAAACTTAAGTACATTTTCCAGCCATATGACGAATATTATTCGTATTCTACGAGAGATGACTCCGAAAAGTCTCGTGCTGCTCGACGAAGTAGGAGCGGGTACCGATCCAGCCGAGGGTTCTGCGTTAGCTGTTTCCATTCTTGAATACATTCATCGCAAAGGCAGCCGAATGATCGCGACGACGCATTATAGCGAGTTGAAAGCCTATGCCTATGAACGCAGTGGAATTATCAATGCCAGTATGGAATTTGACATTCAGACGTTGAGTCCGACCTATAGATTGCTTGTAGGCGTGCCGGGTCGCAGTAACGCTTTTGCGATTGCAGAGCGACTTGGGCTGGATAAGTCGATTATCGACCATGCCCGCGGCCAAGTGAACGAGGAAGACCAACGGGTGGAATCGATGATTGCGACGTTGGAGGAAAATCGTCTCACTGCAGAAGCAGAACGCCATGAAGCGGAACAGATCCGCCGCGAGAGCGAACAACTGCGCCAGCAATTGGAGCAGGAGCAAAGTCGATTTGAGCTGCAGCGGGCCAAGCTGATGGAGCAAGCGGAGCGCGAGGCGGCAGAAGCCGTTGCGAAGGCGCGGCGCGAGGCGGATGAGATCATAGCGGACCTGCGGAAGCTAGCTTTAGAGGAGCAATCCTCTGTTAAGGAACATAAGTTAATTGATGCAAAGCGTCGATTAGATGAGGCTGTACCTTCGTTAAAAGGAAATAATCGTCCTGTTCCATCATCCAAAAAGCAGAAATTATTGCAAGCAGGAGACGATGTAATTATAGCAAGCATCGGACAAAAAGGTCATATCGTTGAAATTGTTGGTGGAACGGAAGCGATTGTGCAGTTGGGCATGATGAAAATGAAAGTGGCTGTAGCCGATTTGGAAACCGTTGGAGCTGCAGCGAAAAAACAACCCCAGCAGGTAGTCACCGGTGTAAAACGTTCGCGTGATGAACACATTCGTATGGAGCTGGATTTGCGGGGTTCGAATTTAGAAGATTCCTTAATCGAGGTGGATCGTTTTTTGGACGAATCTTTTTTAGCGAATTTAAGTCAAGTTTATATCATACACGGTAAAGGGACAGGCGTATTAAGAAGCGGAATACAAGACTACATGCGCAAAAATCGCAATGTCAAAAGCTACCGATTAGGTAATTATGGAGAAGGTGGAGCAGGGGTCACTGTAGTGGAACTTAAGTAATTTATAATTATTTTTATAAATGATGAAACCATAGGTGGCAATGCTGCGTATGAAAGGTATGTAAAGTAAAACAAACAGCATTTATGCTAGCAATATGTTATACCATCCTAAGGAGGAACAAGAAATGGGTATTTTTAAAAGATTGCGTGATTTAACGGCAGCTTCAATCAACGATTTATTGGACAAAGCAGAAGACCCTGTAAAGATGTTGAATCAATTTTTAAGAGACATGGAACAGGATATTCTTGAAGCAGAATCCGCAGTAGCGAAGCAAATTGCAATCGAGAAGAAATTCAAGATGCAAGTGGAAGAAGCGCAAGAAATCGTGCAAAAACGTCAGGAGCAAGCTGTAAAAGCTTTAGAACAAAACAATGAAGATTTAGCTCGTCGCGCACTTGAAGACAAAAAAGAACACCAAACTAGCCTGGACGAAATGACCCGTCAGCATGATATTGCCAAAACAAATGCAGACCAGCTTCGCAACCAGCTGAACGATATGAAAGACGAATTCAATAAAATGAAGAATAAGAAAGATTTGTTGATTGCTCGCGCAGAATCAGCCAAAGCACAAAAATCGATCAATCAAGCGATGTCCGGTTTTGGTACTGATAATGGGACAAAGGGCTTCGGTCGTATGGAAGAAAAGGTATTGCAGATGGAAGCTGAAGCGCAGGCAAGCAGCGAGCTTCGCTCATCTAGCCAAAGCTTGGACGATGAACTCGACAAACTTGGCGGCGGCAGCGCAGTAGATGACGAATTGGCGGCACTAAAAGCGAAAGTAGCTGAAAAGAAACAACAATAATTGAATGTAAGCTTGTAAGAGACTGAGCATTTGCTTAGTCTCTTCGGCAATTTTATGCGAAAGGCGGGTATACTTATGAATGCTGAGGTGGATAATTTAATGCATAATGTATATTTAAAAACGATTGCGTTTTTCTCCGTTTCCGTCATTGCATTAATTGTGTTCTTAGTCATCTTTGGACTCATCACCAAATACAAGGATTGGGAAGAGATCAAAAACGGCAATGTAGCTGCAGCCATGGCAACGGGAGGTAAAATTTTCGGGATTTGCAATATTTTTCGTTTTGCCATCTTAAATAACGATTCGTTGACAGATAGCTTGATTTGGTCTTCTATTGGCTTTGCATTATTGTTGGTCGCTTATTTCGTGTTTGATTTTTTAACGCCATTGTTTAAAATAGATGATGAAATTAAAAAAGATAACCGCGCGGTCGGTTTGATTACCTTAATCATCTCCATTTCGATTTCCTATGTGATCGGGGCCAGTGTAACATGAAATATTTATGGGGAATCTTATTTGCGCTAGCGGTCGTTTTTGTTGCTATTGGCGTGTATTATTTTATATATTATACATAATAAAAAACGTAGGAAAGACATGGAGGCCTTATCGCAATGAGTCAAAATATGCAGCAAATTTGTCCGTGGTGTCAAATGGAAATCATCTGGGATGCAGAGCTGGGACCTGAAAATGAATGTCCGCATTGTTTAAACGAATTGGGACAATATCGTACTATTCCGTTAGGCGATCCGCTAAATAAAGCTGCGGTTAGAATGGAACATGAAGAAGATGAAGAAGATAATGATGATCAGGATACAGATGTAGATCTAGATGAAGAAGATGGTATGGATGAATTGGATGATTATGATGTTATTATGGCGCCTTTAGACAGCTATGGGGAACGAGTGATGCAATGCCTCGATACGCAGATCGAAACACCGGAATGCTTCCGTTGTCAAGAAATCATGCTGTTCAGTGGAATTCAGAAGGTTGAATCAAGTGCGTTTATACCCGAAATTCCTGCCGCGCTAGGCGTACCTTTTCTACGGGCTCCGTTTGAGCTGCATCTCTATGTATGTCCTTCATGCTTTAAATCGGAAGCGATGCT
>JAQBPR010000177.1 GCA_028287395.1 Bacilli bacterium | reverse complement strand
TTGATCTAGCCTTGAAACCAACAAATTAACTTATTGGCATTACGAATATTTAGAGGGAGGCTATATAAATGGATATCACTATACCTGAGCTTGGCGAATCCATTACAGAAGGAACGATTTCCTCTTGGATGAAAAAAGTAGGCGATGCAGTGAAAAACGGTGAGTTGCTGCTAGAGCTGGAAACAGATAAGGTCAATTTGGAAATAACTGCCCAATCCGATGGTGTTTTAGATAAAATTAATAAACAGTCAGGGGAAACGGTGAAGGTTGGAGAAACGGTGGGTACAATTGCAGCCATAGCGGCGCCTGAAGTCGAGCGAGGTCAAGCAGCTGTTAGTGAAATGCCTATAAAAAGTGAACCCAAGGAAAGAAACCCGGCATCTTCTCCAGATCATACGCCTGACAAAGATTTTACTGCTTCACCATCTTTACGTAAGCGGGCGCGAGAAAAAGGAATTGACTTAAATAGTCAAACAACGCCAGATCCAATAGCGACTAATCAAGATAACGCCGATTCGGCTAGACCCATCGAACGGCAGCGCATGTCTCGACGCCGTTTAACCATTGCTAAACGTCTGGTTGAAGCGCAGAGAACCGCTGCGATGCTTACCACTTTTAATGAAGTGGATATGACAGCTATCCTTGATATTCGTACACGTCGAAAGCAGGCATTTCGGGAGAAACATGACGTGGGTCTGGGATTTATGTCTTTTTTTATTAAAGCCGTTGTAGGGGGATTAAAGTCATTCCCAATATTGAATGCGGAGATTGATAAGGAAGAAATTGTGATCAAACAATATTATGATATCGGGATTGCCGTCGCAGCCAAAGAGGGCTTGGTCGTACCCGTTGTGCGCGGAGTGGATAGACTGAGCTTTGCTGAGATTGAACGGCGAATCAAGGAGCTTGCAAACAAAGCACGGTCGAATTCCCTGGCGCTGACCGACCTGCAGGGTGGTACATTCACGATTACAAACGGCGGTGTGTTCGGCTCATTGTTTTCAACACCAATTTTGAACGCGCCCCAGGTAGGGATTCTAGGGATGCATACCATTCAAAAACGCCCAATGGCCATGGATGACGATCAAATAGAGAATCGCCCAATGATGTATATTGCGCTCTCTTATGATCATCGCATCGTTGACGGCAGCGACGCGGTACGCTTTTTGGTAACTGTGAAGGAGCTGCTGGAGGATCCTGAATCGTTACTTTTGGAGGGATAACACAATAATGAACATAAATTCGCGTATGAAATTTAATACGCGTTTTTTTATTTCTATTTTTATTTCGAATATGATGTTAGTATTGAATTAATTTGATTGGACATCATTATGACTTGACTAATTTGTGTCATTAGACGGGGAAGCAGCCGGGAGGTTCGCACAAGTATGAACTATTTTATGCACATCTTATTGAATAATGTTATTCCATTGTGCATCATGATAGCGATTGGCGCTGTGCTGCAGAGAGCTTTTCAATTAGATATTAAAACATTATCCAAATTGAATATATACTTATTCTCGCCTGTCATAGTTTTTAAAATGCTTTATGAATCTGCGATTTCAGGAAAGGTGCTTTTTCAAGTGCTGTTATTTTTCTGCATTTCACTGGGTCTATTAATTTTCATCATAGAAATTACGATGCGTATTCGTGGGTACAAAGCAGGTATGAAAGTTGCCATGCGCAACAGTATTATTTTTTATAACAGTGCCAATTATGCGATTCCGTTAAATCAGCTGGTATTCGTCGGAGATCCTTTTACTATGTCGGTTCAAATTATCATCATGATGATGCAAAGTCTGCTGCCGAATACTTATGGCGTTTACAGTGTGAATTCACATAAAAACAGTTTGAAGAGAACGCTCTTTACGGTTTTCTCAATGCCGACGCTTTATGCGATTCCTTTGGCATTTCTTTTAAAAGGACTCTCGATTCCCATCCCACAGCCGATTTATATTCCGCTTAATTATATTTACAATGGATTTATCGCAACGGCTCTCGTAACATTAGGTGTGCAATTAGGCAGTATGAAATGGCAAATTAAGCTGTCGGATGTATTGATTTCGAACTTTTTTAGACTGATTATTGGACCTGCGCTTGGTTTTGCCGTTGTTCTATTACTAGGCTTTCATGGTCCGATGGCCCAAGCGCTTGTTTTATCTTCCGCGGTTCCGACATCGCTGAATAGTGTGCTGTTAGCGGTAGAATTCGATAATGAGCCGGAATTTGCCTCGCAGGCGATTTTTTCTTCGACGATATTTAGTATTTTCACCGTTACTTTTGTGATTTATTTACTGCAATTTATAAGGTAGGGGGAAGCTTATTATGCTAGATTGCATCTTGCGTAGTTAGGAGTCTTAAATCGGAATTAATAAAACGGGCTGCAGCAAATTCCTTTGCGGTGGCTCGTTTTATCATTTAATTTCGTGTATAATACTTGGATGGAGAGGAGGAATCTGTCATGAGAAAAGGTCTCATGCTGCTTTTAACGGTTATTATTATCATTTTGTGTTGTATGGTACCTATTCACACCGTGACAATTGAAGAAAATAATCAATTAACGCTTCTGGACCACCAATTTTTATTGCAAAATAATTTCCTACAGGATGAAAAAAAGACCAATCCTAATTTCCCTCACGCCATACCTGATTTTATCTTCGTATGTCTCATTTGTGCATTCATTCAAATCCAAATCCAAAGGTATATCTTCTCGTTTGTTCCTCTATTAAAACATTATTATTTACTCCTTCCAATTAAATATCAATCCCGTTATTTGGTTCAATCCCGATTCATCTAATACTAATTTAGAATGAAGAGGGGAACAGAAAATTGAATAAAAAATTGATTAACTTGGTCGTATTTTTTGTCATTGTCTTTTTTATGGTAACGACGATGATTTTATCTACCACGAGGATAATAAATCACCTTAAACTTGGCTTGGATTTAAAGGGAGGATTTGAAATCTTGTATTTGGCTGCGCCAATAGATGCGGGCGGAGTTATTACAAGCGAGGATTTAAGAGAAACGGCACACTATTTAATTACTCGGATAGATCCTACAGGAACGATGGAACCGGAAATTTCACCTGAGGGCAAGGATCGAATTCGTGCTAAAATAGCTGGAATAGTCGATGAAACCAAAATAAGGGAGTTGCTGCAAAAGCCTTCGAACTTAAGCTTTAGAGGGCCAGACGGCAGGATTATGCTGAATGGCAGTGATTTTGTGCCGAATGGAGCGGCACTACAGTACAAGGATTCAGAGCCGATCGTCTCGATTAAATTAAAAAACGCCAAAAAATTTGAAGAAATCACCACGGCTTTACTCGGACAAAGAATGGGTATCTATATGGACGATACGTTAATTTCAAACCCCAATGTACCCGAGGTGATTTCAAGCGATACGGCAACCATTAGGGGAGGACCGTTCACGGTTAGCGAAGCCATGGATTTAATTAAAACGATTAATATGGGTGCCCTCCCGCTCAAACTAACGGAAAAATATACCCAAAAAAGCGTCGGAGCTACATTGGGACAAAAGTCGTTAAATGAAACGGTTAACGCGGGACTCATCGCTTTAGTACTCATCATCGTTGGAATGATAGGCTTTTACCGCGTTCCGGGGTTTATTGCAAGCGTGACGCTAATAACCTATACCTGGATGCTGTTGCTTGTATTCTGTTTATTGAACGCAACATTAACCTTGCCGGGAATCGCCGCATTCGTGCTTGGCGTTGGGATGGCTGTCGATGCGAATATTATTACGTATGAAAGAATTAAAGAAGAAATGCGCAGTGGGAAAAGCATTCT
>JAQBPR010000057.1 GCA_028287395.1 Bacilli bacterium | reverse complement strand
ACAAAATCACGCAGATACCGGTTGATCGTATCATCGGGTAAGGTTCCCGACTTATCGCTCAATTGTTTAATAATATCTTCATGATCGTAAACGCTGACCAATTGACTTTCATAGCCGGTTAGCAATCGATCCGCATTTTGCTTAAGCAAGGATAGTGTTTGGAGATCCTTGTGGATTCTCTCCTCTACATATTTTTCCGAATTAATATAAAAGAAAATACCTGCGGTAATAATAGGCACAGGTATAAAAAGCATGAAAAAAACGAGCAGTTTTTCACGAAGACCCATATGCTTAATGGACAAAAACTGCATAATTCCATCCCTCTTTTATACTTTATTCGCAAGCGCTTTGAGCTGTTTCATGATATCATTGCCGCCACGGCCAAACTCGTCATGCAGTCTGCAATAATATCCATACAATATATCATAAATGAGCACATTCTCCGGCACGGGTTTAAATGTCCGCTCCTGCACATGCGTCATCCGCTGCACGGCTTCTTTAATACTATCATATCCACCGCTGTTTGAACCTGCAGCTACCGCGCCAAACATAGCCGCGCCAAGCGCCGGAGTTTGTGTTGAAGCGGCAATTTTAATTTCGCGATTCGTTACATCCGCATAAATTTGCATCAATAATTGGTTCTTTTGCGGCAGTCCTCCGCACGCATACAGCTCACGAACCTCAACACCCTTAGCTTCAAAAGCATCCATGATCTGCCGTGTGCCAAACGCGGTCGATTCCAGCAAGGCTCGGTAGATTTCTTCCGGTTTCGTTAACAGCGTAAAACCAATCATCATTCCGCTAAGATTGGAATTCACAAGCACAGAACGATTGCCATTCCACCAATCCAATGCAAGCAATCCAGATTCCCCCGGTTGATAAGCCGCTGCTCGCTGCTCCAACCAATTGTGCACATTCATGCCCGCTTTTTCGGCTTCCAGCTGAACATAAGCAGGTACCCCGTTCTCTATATACCATGCGAATATATCGCCAACTGCCGCTTGGCCTGCTTCATAAGCAAAAAGCCCTGGAATAATGCCATCCTCAACAACCCCGCCTACGCCTTCAACATGCTTTTCTTCTGCTGAAAGCAGTAAATGACAGGTTGAGGTCCCCATAGCCATGACGAGCTTCCCTTCATCTGCAACACCGGCACCCGGAACGGCAGCATGCGCATCTACAATGGCTACGGCAACTGCCGTACCTGGAAGAAGCCCCATTCTCTCCGCCATTTCTTCGTTTAAACCGCCCGCTTTAGTTCCAAGCGGGGCGATGACGCCACGCAGCTTCGTTTCAATTACGTTCTCCAATCGCGAATCTAACGCTCCAAAAAAGCTTTTGTCCGGATATCCTGCGGATTTATGCCATAAAGATTTGTAGCCCGCGGCACAGCTGTTCCTCATTAAATGTCCCGTCAGCTTTAAAACAAGCCAATCTCCTGCTTCGAGGAAACGATCCGCTGCTTCGTATATATGCGGTGCTTCTCTTAATATTTGCCATATCTTTGGAAGCATCCATTCCGAAGAAATTTTCCCGCCATACCTTTGCAAAAATGTCTCGCCCCTAATGCCTGCGATTTCGTTGATTAGATCCGCTTCCTCCTGGGCCGCATGATGCTTCCACAGCTTCACCCAGCTATGAGGTTCCCGTTGATAAGCTTCATCAAAGCATAGTGGAACTCCAGCAGCATCAATCGGAAGAATCGTACACGCCGTAAAATCAATCCCGATTCCAATCACATCTGCCGGATTGACCCCGGAAATACGCAGTATCTCCGGAACGGAATTAAATAAGACCTGCAGATAATCTCCTGGATGCTGCAAAGCCCAATCATGCTCAAGCCTTGTCTCTGTATTCGGAAGAACCTCGTCTATGACTCCATGCGGATAGGGCGTTACATGCAAAGCCAATTCTTCTCCGTTTTCGATATCGACGAGAAGAGCTCTACCCGATTCCGTACCATAATCAATGCCGATCGCATATTTTTTGTTTGTCATCACTTATTCTCCTATTCCTTTAATAGAGCGGTCCGAAATTTTTGCAAGCGCGGAAATCGGCTCCAATTGGATCCATCGCTCCAAAAGCGGACCAAGCGCTTGGTTGAAAAACTCGTTCGGAAGGTACGTTATGCATACATACCGGAATACGCAGCATGGCTGCTAAAGTAATCAATTCGCCGCCGATGTGTCCATAACTGAGTGCGCAATGATTAGAACCCCAGTTGTTCATGACAGAATATACGTCCTTGAAAATGCCTTCACCTAGCAGATTAGGCACAAACCATGTTGTCGGCCAGGTTGGATTGCTGCGCTGATCCAGCTTGTCATGCACTTCTTCGGGCAGCTCTACCGTATATCCTTCGGCCAATTGTAATACCGGACCTTGTCCTTTTATGAGATTGATGCGCGCCATGGTAACAGGCATCCCGCCGAGGGTAGTGAAGTCGGTTGAATATCCTCCGCCACGGAAGAAATCGACAGCCGGACACCATGTTGTAGCCTTTAGGCATTTTTGTACTTCTTCTTCTGAGATTTCCCAAAAGGGCTTCATCGCGGGTTTGCCGTCAAAGCTTTGCTGCCCTGTCCCATCCAACGCTGCAGGACCAGAATTTATCAGGTGGATGATGCCATTCTGAGCAAGTCCCGTTAATTCATGTCCGGTAACCCGTTTAACAGCCTTAGGACTCCAATAAGTACGCACATCGGCAAAAATTTGTGTCGCATTGGTCAATAAATGTCCAAACAACATCGTAATCCCATTTAAAGTATCATTCTCAGTTGCAACCATATAAGGTTCACGAATGCCGTTCCAATCAAAAGAGCTTGTAAGGATGGCTTCCATAAAATCTCCATTCGGAAAATGGTCGGTCCATGCTCGTTGTCCTTGGAACCCCGCTGCAATCGCATTGTGTCCAAGCGCTTCCTCCCCAAAGCCGATTTCATTCAGCTTCGGATTCCCAATCATCATATCTCTGGCAATCAGCGTCATCTTCACAACCGTTTCCCAATCATGATTCTTTTGCTCACGGGTCCTTTGCAAATGAGGTGGATTGACATCCGCGCCTTCATTGCAATTCGCTTTCGTCCATTGTAAAGCAAGCTCATATTCTGCTTTATCGTAGATTTCCAAATCCATTCTACGGACAAATTCGCTCATATCAACATATTCGTTTCGCATGCCAAGGAAGTTTTGGAAAAAGCTCTCATCGACAATACAACCCGCAATCCCCATCGAAACGGATCCCATCGATAGATAAGATTTCCCTTTCATTGTCGCAACTGCTAGACCCGCTTTGGCAAATTGCAATAATTTCGCTTGCACATCAGGCGTGATCGTCGTATCACCAATGTCCTGCACATCCTCGCCATAAATACTGAACGCGGGAAGTCCCTTTTGATTATGGGCGGAAAGCGCCGCTGCCAAATAAACGGCACCGGGACGTTCGGTACCGTTGAAGCCCCAAATCGCTTTAGGCATCAAAGGATCGGTATCCATCGTTTCAGTTGGATAGCACCAGGATGGTGTAACCGTAATCGTTAAACCCACACCCGCGCGAGCAAATTTTTCCGCTGTTTGCGCTGCTTCCGCTACGCCACCGATACATGTATCGGCCACTACACATTCAACTGGAGATCCGTTAGCATGCCTCAAGTTATCACTCAAAAACTTTGCTGCGGATTGAGCCATCTCCATAGTCACATCTTCCAACGACTCCCGAATACCGCCACGACGACCATCCACCGTTGGACGGATACCTATTTTCGGTAAACTCCCTTGCAATCTATGGACACCTTGATTTAATTTCATATTGATTACCTCCAAGTTATAATAATTAGATTTTCTTCACTTCCGGCTCAAATAGAATCGGCTCCGGTATTGGATCCACATTCTTGATGTCCAGTCTTCTCAACAGCAGCTGGCCCGTACTTAATCCCATTTCATAAGGTGTTTGTTGAACATATATGATTCCGGAATCCGGCAAAAGCAATGCAGCTTCTACTTCTCCATAAGAAGCAAGCATCATATCCTGCGGAGTACGCAGTCCCATACGATGCAATTCCAGTAAAACGCCAAACGACATATTATTGTTGAAAGAAAGGATTGCCGTAGGCTTTAGAGCAAGCTGCATAAAATGCCTTACCGCCTGAATACCGCCTTCTACTGAAAAGTTTCCATTGTATACCAATGACTCCATGGTCACTAATCCAGCTTCATGCATGGCTTTAGTATATCCAGCATTTCTGTCGTTTCCAGTACTCGTATTAAGAAAACCGTTAATAACGCCAATCCGTTCATGTCCCTGACTTAGCAGCATTTTTGTTAATTTGTAGGCGCCCGATTCGTTATCTTCCGTAACTGAATCAAGTTCAAGCTTGGGTTCCGCCACTTTGCGATCAAGTAAAATGATCCGTAGTCCGGAATGTGAAAGTCTGCCAATGAGATCTTCATTTCTGCCGGAAGTAGCAAGAACCACAGCATCTACCCTTTTCTCATGCAAAAGCTGGAGCAATTCGCCTTCCTTTTGCGGATCTTCATCCGAGCTGCAAAAGATCAAATGATAGCCCTTTGGACGAACCACATCTTCAATCCCGCGTAAAATCGACATAAAGAAAGGATTTGAAATATCCGGAATAATCACGCCAATGGTAAGCGTTTTATCGTTTTTCAAGCTGCGCGCAACAGCATTAGGCTGGTAATTTAATTTTGCTATTGCTGCCTGTACACGGGTTGTCACCTCATCGCTGACAAAGCCATTCCCGGTCAGCACTCTGGATATAGTCGCCGTTGACACTCCTGCTTCTGTCGCAACATGCTTCATGGTCGCTTTTGACAAAAGGACTAACCTCCTTTCTTTGATGTAATCGATTGCGTAATCGATTACATCAAAGATAATATGAAATACTTTTCTTGTCAATCCAATAACAATGGTCCTGCGAAATAAAAAAAAGAGAAGCAGAATAATTTCTTCTGAATCCCTTTTTGAACTACTCCTGGAGCAATAAAGCTATCTATTGAAATATATCATTTCCCCGGTCCGAGCCGATTCGTAGATGGCCTCAAGTATTTCAGTGACAACAAGCGCCTCTTCAGGTTTAACTACCGCTTCTGTGTCATAAAGAATGCTATCAATCCAAAGCCTTGCTTCACGATCTGCATCACTTTCTGTTTTACCGCCATAGAATGCCACACCACCTGTTTTCAATTCAGGCTGAGTCGTGTAGAGATTACCGAAATTCTCTCCGTTAATTCGCAGACCCTCTCGCATATCGGCACCTCCTTCAGTACCGCAAAGTGTCGATTTCGCTTCGCCTATTTCAAGTGAATTTAGTGCCCAGCTAGACTCTACTATGATCGTTGCCCCATTCTCCATGGTGATGAAAGCAAAGGCCGAATCTTCAACCGTGAATTTATCCGGGTCCCAAGGTCCCCAAGCATTCGCCGCGTCTTTCTTACTGCCCAGCTTATGATACACATTCCCAACCACGCTTTTTACTTTATAATTGTTCATAAACCACAGCGTAAGATCTAAAGCATGTGTACCAATATCAATTAACGGACCTCCGCCTTGCTCATCTTCGTTAAGGAAAACGCCCCATGTTGGCACAGCCCGCCTGCGAATCGCATGTGCTTTGGCAAAATAGATTTCCCCCAAGTCACCGCGTTCGCATACTTTTTTCAAATAAACCGAATCGGGGCGATGACGATTATTATAACCAATCGTTAATTTTTTGCCTGTCCGTTTAGCGGCCTCGACCATCGCGCGGGCTTCTTCCGCTGTTTTGGCCATCGGTTTTTCACATAATACATGCTTTCCAGCTTCTAATGCATCAATCGTAATCACAGCGTGTGATTTATTCGGCGTACAAATATGCACCACATCAATGCTTTTATCCTGTAAAAGCGCTTTGTAATCCGTATAGACTTTGATTCCTTCATTACCGATTTGCTCCGCAGCAGCGGCGGCCCGCTCTTCTATAATATCGCAGAAGGCAACCAATTCTACCGTATCCAGCTTAGAGAGGCTGGGAATATGCTTTCCATTTGCTATGCCGCCGCAACCAATGATGGCAACTCTCACTTTTTTATTGCCGCTCATGTTTCATTCTCCTTTTTATATCATATTTCTTAAATGCTCTAAACTAATGGCAATACTTTCTAGCTGAGGGATTTCAAACTCTTCTTGCTCCACTATGTACCAGTGGATATTTTGCTTTTTAGCAAGAGAAGTAATGCTTTTAAAGTCCATAATCCCTTGACCGATCTCCGTATTTCTTGTGTCCTTGAGACTTTTCATATCTTTAATGTGCAATATCGCACAGCGTTGCTTGTATTTCTCGATAAAGTCTACCGATTTCAAGCCGGAAAACTCGACCCAGTACGTATCCAATTCAATAAAAAGCAGATCTGGCTGTGTATAAGCAACCAAGAGATCTAAACCATATTCACCAGCAAACTTTTGAAATTCAAAATCATGGTTATGATAACCAAAGCGAATGCCTTGTTCGTTGCAGCGCTGACCGATTTCGTTAAAAAGCTCTGCCGTTCTCTTCCAGCTATCCGCACTGTCTCGCATGGCTTCCGGAAGACCCGGACAAATCACGTAAGGGCTGTTGATTTCCAAGGAATACTCGATGGATTGGTTCAAATCATTTTTAAGCGCTTCAATACCAACGTGGCTTCCCGCTGCTTGCATGCCGAATTCATCCAGCGATTTCTTTAATTGCTTGGCACTCGTATTAAAATATCCGGCAAATTCGACGCCGTCATAGCCTATTTTCGCTACCTTTTCCAAGGTCCCAATAAAATCCAGCGCGGTGAGCTCTTTAATGGAATACAATTGTAGTGCTATCTTCTCCATAATCATCTACCTTTCATATTTGGATTCTGCTCATGCGATATTGATTTGGCGTCATTTCAAAGCGTTTGCGGAAAACATAAAATAAATAGTTGCTGTTTGCAAAGCCATGCTGTAAGGCTATTTGCTGCACGGATGCTTTACTGTTGACTAAGTCGTGGCAAACGTGGGAAATACGTAAATCCTCCAAATATTTGCTGAAGGATAATCCGGCATGCTCGAGAAAAATTCGTTGCAGCTGTCGTCCGCTAACCGAAATTTTATCCGCCACATCTTCAAGCGATATGGGTCTTGAATAGTTATCGACAATAAATTGGGTAGCCAGTAAATAGCGATGCATACTCATATCTCGTGTTGGAAATTCAAATGGCGTTTCATCGACTTCATAATTACGTACGCTTCTTAATAAGATTTGGATAACCGCTTGATGAATGGTCGAGTAATAGCCTAAATTTTTTCCAGACCAAGCCTGGTAAGCCGTCAGAAACCATTGCATCGCATGGTAACGATCAGAGGTTGGGTAAAGCGGAAGAAGATCCAGCTTTCTTATACAGGCATCCGCCTCAAAAATTTCTGAGCGATTGCCCCAATATTGTTCGGGAACAACTTCCTTTTCAAACAGCTTTACAACATCAATATGCAAACACAGTTCATCCATAGCCTCGTTTTGATCCGCTTCCTGATAATGCTCTACCTGCGGTCCGGTAAGATAAAACATCCCTTCCTGCAGCTCATAAGGTTGATCCTTCATAATAACCATCCCTTTACCGCGAGGGATAAAATGAAATTCATATTCAGAATGATGATGAAAGGAAATTATTCGACCTGGCTGAAAAGAGAGCAAATGACAGCGCAAAACACGAATGCCGTAATTTCCCCATTGGAATTGAATGTCCAGTCGGTCGAGTGCATCAGGCTTTGTTTCCATAACCTGAAACGGAAATGGGAGCTGCTTCATTTTATTCGAGTTCATCTAGCTCAACCGATCTGTTCAGCTTTACAGACAGATTAGAGGCTTCCATTAATTTAGTTAAATCTACAGCCAAACGAATATTTTCCTCCGCCACCGTTCCCTTGTTAATATGATCTACCCATTGTTCGAAGGCTGAGATCCTCTTGTGCGGTGAATCGGAAATTTCGCTCCATTCATTAGTAGAATTCTCGATTAAACTGCTGCGCACAAGTATTTTGTTATCCGGCGTTCCATAGAGCAAGCTCCCTTTGGTCCCGTGTATTTCGATCGTAAATGGAGAATGGGCATTCACAAACCCAGCTTCAACAATACCTATAGCACCCTTCTGATATTTTAAAATGGCGACGGCATTATCTTCGACTTCTTTTCCAGTTACATAACCATAATGTGCACTTATACTCTCAGGAAGTCCCAAAAACAATCGGGTCAAATACATCGGATGACAGCCAAGATCAATTAAAGCTCCGCCACCGCACTGCTCTAAATTATAAAAGTGCTGCGGAAGCCAGCCTGCTGTCGCGCCGTTATGCGAAAGTCGAATACGTGTTAAGGTTATGTCACCTAAAAGCTCTTGCTTTAAAATATTTTGAATCGCATGCGTATAATGATCATTGAGACGAGGAAGCGATACCGTTAGCTTGACCTGATTGCGATGGACTGCTTTGACGATCTCATTCACTTCCTGCAACGACGCTGCAAGCACCTTTTCAGTAAAAATGTGCTTGCCTGCATTGGCCGCAGCCACCATGATCTCATGATGTCTATCCGTGGGAGCAGCCACAATAACGCCATCAATTTCCGATTTCGCCAGCAGTTCATCTAAGGATCCATAAAAAGGAACGCCTAGTTGAGCCGCTTCTAATCTTCCTCTTTCAGGCAGTTCGTCCCATATGGCAACCACCTGTGTATTCGGATGCTCTAGCGCAAGCTCTGTATATTCGCCCGCATGAACATGCCAAAAGCTTAAGATCGCTACATTAATCATCTTTCAACCTCCTGAATTAACTATAAAATTGCGCCATGAATATAAGTTATCACAATCAATCAAGCTTTTAAACTATGATTTATACACAATCGACTATAAAATAGCGACAAAAAAAAGACCACAATTCCTCGTGATCTCCAGCATTCATTATTTAATTAGCAGCGCTTGATTTGGATTGCAGTAATTCTAGAAATTGTTTACCCATATTCTGGGACCCACCGCCAAAGCCGCCTCCACCCCCACCGCCGCTCGGCCTAGGTCTTGGCGTTTTTTGAGCAGCTTGATCATCTGAATTGCTTGGCACATTTGGATCGCCTTGATTTGTCTGGTTACCCTGAGTACGTTTTCCGCCTTGACCGCGTTGACTCAAACGCGCTTTCATAGCTGTTGCATTATCGTCATAAAACTTTTTTTGTTCCGGTGTTAGACTTGCCAGCAGCTTGGTCTGTTCATCCGTAGTCATTTCATTTTTGTCTACGATTGCTTGAACGATAGGCAGCATCGGATCAGCCTGTTCTTTGGTAATCGCAAGTCCGTCTGCTTTGTCCATCATCGTTAAGGATTGAAACGTTTGGACCATCAGTAACATGCTTGGATTCATTGAGTTTCTAGGCCCGCTTTGCTGCGCGGCCCCCGCTGCATCACTTGCACTCGGGCTTGCATTTACTTGATTCCCATCGACCTGTACCGCTTGCTTTGCTCCGCAACCGCTTAACAAAATGGCTGTAAGCGCAAAAGCGCCTATCATTTTCATTTGCTTCATTCATTATTCCACCCTTTCACATGCTCACTTATATGTACTGATCTGACATAGTAAAATAAATATATGAGATCAACCTTAATGCAAGCTTAAAGTTAGTTAAAACTTAGATAAGTGGTTTTTTCAGGATCAAAGCTCAGTCCCATTTTTCAACGTAAACAGGAATTGAATGAAAGCCTGCTAGCCAAAACAGATGATGTATAATAATTTAAACTATTTTTTCTAGTTTTGACAGCTCCAGTTGTTTTTCGGAACTCAGTCTACAACTTATATAATTGAATTGACATTATTACAGAAACGCAGTATATTGATCTTACGAAATTAAATTGTACACAATCAAATTGCGAGAAAGGAGATTTAAAGTGAGCATTTATGAATTTTCAGTTCAAACCGCTGCCGGGACTGATAAACCCTTAGCCGACTACAAAGGTAAGACACTGATCATTGTCAATACTGCAAGCAAATGCGGTTTAACGCCGCAGTATGAGGGATTACAGAAGCTTTATGAGAAATATCAAACGCAGAATTTTGAGATACTCGGATTTCCCAGTAACCAATTTATGAAACAAGAGCCTGGAACAGATGCTGAAATACAACAATTTTGTCAATTAAATTTTGGTGTAACTTTCCCTATATTTCACAAAATTGATGTTAACGGCTCCAAAGCCCATCCATTATTCAAATATCTGAGAAAAAAAGCTTCCGGCTTATTTTTGAATTCGATAAAATGGAATTTTACCAAATTTCTCGTAAACTCGCAGGGGAAGGTAATCAAACGTTATGCTCCTACGACTAAACCTGAAGAAATGGAGCAAGATATTAAAAATCTCTTGAATGCCGAGGTGGCAACCATTGAATTATGAAGAAGCGCTAAAGCTGGATAATCAATTGTGCTTTACGATTTACGCTTGTTCACGAGCCATCATTAATTTATACCGTCCTGCACTCGACGAGATGGGAATCACTTATCCGCAATACCTTGTCCTCCTTATTCTTTGGGAGGAAGACGGCATCACGGTGAAGCTAATAGGGGAAAAGCTATTTTTGGACTCAGGTACATTAACTCCTTTATTAAAACGAATGGAACAAGCACAGCTAGTCGTCCGTAAACGTTCTGAACAAGATGAACGCAAAGTGCTTATTCACCTTACAGAAGCAGGAAAAGAGATCCGGCAGCTTGCCTGCAAAATTCCTGAGGATATGATGCGTCAACGCGGATTATCTGCAGCGGAATTTACAAGTTTATTGGGTGATTTCAAGCATTTATTAACAAGACTCCATCAAGCAGCAGCCGATGAACAATAATCCATTTCTTAGAGGTGACGATCCAATGTATAAAACAATCATTGTTGGAACTGGCCCTGCCGGTCTAACAGCCGCGATTTATTTAGCTCGAGCAAACCTTTTTCCGCTTGTTATTGAAGGAAATCAGCCCGGTGGACAGCTAACAACAACGACCGAAGTCGAGAACTTCCCTGGCTTCCCTGAAGGAATTACGGGCCCGGAATTGATGTACAACATGCGCATGCAAGCGCAGCGCTTCGGAGCTAAATTCATGAGCGGTTGGGTAAATAAGATCGAATTGACGAAACGCCCTTTTAAGCTAACGGTGGAAGGTGTCGGCGAATTAGAAGCTGAATCCGTGATCATATCCACAGGCGCTTCAGCCAAATTACTTGGAATTACAGGCGAGCAGGCAAATATCGGCAGAGGCGTAAGCACTTGTGCAACTTGCGACGGATTTTTCTTCCGCGGCAAAAAAATCATCGTTGTCGGCGGTGGTGATTCCGCAATGGAGGAAGCAAATTTCTTAACTCGCTTCGCAACCGAGGTTCGCGTCGTTCATCGCCGCAGTGATCTGCGCGCCTCGCAAATTATGCAAGACCGTGCCCGCCAAAACAATAAAATCAGCTGGAGCTTAAGTCAAACTCCACTTGAAGTCATTGCAGGCGATAAAGGTGTAACAGGCTTAAAAGTCCATAATCAGCAAACAGGTCAAGATGAAATAATCGCGACAGACGGAATATTCGTTGCAGTAGGACATCACCCGAATACATCGTTTCTTAGTGGTCAGCTGCCGATGGATGAACAAGGTTATTTGAAAGTAAAACCAGGCACTGCCGAAACGAATATCCTCGGTGTATATGCTTGCGGCGACGTGCAAGACCACAAATATCGCCAAGCGATTACATCAGCAGGCAGCGGTTGTATGGCAGCGATCGATTGCGAGAAATTTTTAGAAGAGCATGCACTTGTGCAAGTAGGTTAATTACAAACATACTATTTAGGAGGAGATTTACATGGCTATCGTTAATGTAACAGATCAAGAATTTAAAACTGAAGTTGGAGAACAAGGTACTGTATTGGTAGATTTTTGGGCGCCATGGTGCGGACCCTGCAAAATGATGGCCCCCATCTTGGATGAACTCGACAATGAAACAGGAAGCGAAGTAAAAATTTTAAAAGTAAACGTCGATGAGAACCCTGAAACCGCAGCTCAATACGGCATAATGAGTATTCCGACAATCGTTGCTTTTAAAAACGGTGAAGCTGTTGATAAAGTGGTCGGACTTAAAACAAAAGACCAACTGAAAAGCTTAATTAGCAAAATCAATTAATACCTTCCTCGTTTCATAAATGGCCATCGTTATGCTCTTTTGAGCAGCGATGGCCTTTAACTTTCTTTTGTAATTAAAAATTCACCATAGCGCCCCGTTCATCAAACTCTGCAGACGGATTCCATGCTACTTCCCAAATATTATATTCCGGATCAGCGAAATAAGATGTTCTTCCACCCCAAAACGCGTCACTGGGCTCACGTAATATTAGAGCGCCCGATTCTCGTATCGATTCTATCGTTTTATCGACATCTTCTCTACGATCCAGGTTAATTGCATAAGTAACACCACGAAATACTTTCGCAGGGTTTGATGGGGCTTCAATTCCAATATCTTTTACTAATTCTTCATAAGGAAATAAGGATAACAGCACACCTGCTGTTTTAAAAACACAATAACTATCCGAACTTATTTCTGTTTCTCTCCAACCAAGCTTTTGGTAAAAAGCTCTTAATAAAGGCAAATCTCTTGCTCCAAATGTAATTAAAGAAACTCTTTCTGGCACCATGTCAATTCCTCCCTTATGTAAGCGTTTTACATTGACAATAATCGCAAAAAAAACTATAATTTAACCATAAAGCAGTAATCATTTGAATTACTTTATATAGAGCTAGATCGGCAAAATGATAATTCATTCCTGTTGATCTAGCTCTAATTTTTGTTCTCTTCCTACAATTTTAAAAATTAAAAGTAAAGGGGCTCGGAAAAATGAAAATGATCACTGTATCATCCAACGAGTTTAAAGAAATTGGGTATAACACTGAGGAACATTCCATATATGTTAGAGACACGCACAATCAAATTCATATATTCGAAAACAAATCGAAAGAGGAATTTGACCAATTTATAAATTCAAAACAGCATGATTATTTTTATGTTCACATCTTAAAAAAGCTGCAGCACAAAATAATCGAATACCATTAACATGAATCCTTGCTTAAATTATAAAACCTTTGCGTGTTTTGTAAAATAGTTTCGGCTGCTGTGCCTCCGTCAATGCCTTTGATTGCGGCAATTTGCTGAATGATATTCGTAAGCATCCGTGGATGCGTGGTTTGTCCAGCAAATGGTCCTTCGAACGGCCATGGTCCATCTGTTTCCACCATGATTTGCTGTAACGGATAGATTGCAGCAAGCTGCTGGATTTCTACCTCATATAGGATATCAGGTGTAAAAGAAACCCAATATCCTGCATGGATCATTCGCGAAATGGTTGCATCACTGCCTTTAAACCAATGAAAATGCGCTTCTTTAACGCCATGCTTTTGCAATAAATCGCAAGCAATATCCGCATCTTCATGTACCGCATGCAGCACGATCGGTTTGTTAAGCTCAACTGCCAGCATAATGAATCGCTCTAATAGATCGATGTAAGGCTTCTCCTCAAAATTCTCTCCTCGTTCTAATGCTTCTTTTCGATTATAGTAGGGGAGCCCTACCTCTCCAACTGCTGTCATATCTTGGTGATGCTTTAGGATCCATTTAAATAGCTCGTCCATTTCTGTCTTGGAAGGTAGCTTCTGCTCTGGATGAAAACCAAATGCAGGCTTTACCTGCTTAGGATATATGCGCTGCAGCCGAAGTAACTTTTTACAAGAAGGAAGATTCATTGCAACTGCAATTAAACATTGCACGCCAAAGCCCGCAAGCTCGCTCATCATTCGGCGACATACTTGCGGGCTATATTGGTCCAGATGAATGTGAGCATCAATGCTTTTCATTGGTTTGTTCACCCTTCATTGCTGCATAGATCTCTTGTTTAAGCGCATGAAAAACGGGATCGTTCATATGTTCTTCTAGACGAGGTCGCGAAAAAGGCACATGAATTTCACGTATCACGCTTGCCGGACTGTTTGAAAGCAAATAAATCCGATCCGAGAGATACAATGCTTCCTCAATACTATGGGTAATAAATAAAACAGAACGTTTATTTTGCTCCCAAATGGAGAGCAACCACTGCTGCATATCCATTCTGGTTAACGCATCTAACGAACCAAACGGCTCATCCAAGCACATAAACTCCTGCGGGCTTAATAAAGCTCTAAGAAAGGCTGCCCTTTGCTGCATCCCACCTGACAAAATATGCGGATAAGCATTTTCATAGCCCGCAAGTCCAACCTTAACCAGCCATTCTCGCGCTTGAACCATGGCCGCTTTAATCGGAACTCCCGCAACCTCTTGAGCTATAATGACGTTTTCTGCAATCGTTCGCCAAGGAAATAAAGCATGATCCTGCGGCATATAGCTGATTAATCCCTTTTGTCCGGTAACTTCTTTGCCTTCCATCCATACTTGTCCAGCCGTAGGCTCTGTCAATCCGCCGATAATATGGAAAAGCGTAGATTTACCGCAGCCCGAAGGACCAATAATCGAAACAAATTCGCCTTTACCAACAGTCATTGAAATATCCTTTATAATATATTCCACATTACCGTTTTCTTCATATGTTTTAACAATTCCCTTTAGTTCCATTTGTGCGACCTCGTTTTCCAGCGGATGACAAGCCGCTCTATTAGCACAATACTTTGAAACAACAGGACGCTAAGCAGTACGATGATAAAAATCGAATCAAAAACAAGCACCGTTTTAAAGCCCGCCTTTTCCAATTTCATATAATAGCCTATTCCTTTATCAGCGCCAAGCCATTCGGATACAATGGCTCCTGAAACGGCATAGGTGGCTGATATTTTCAAACCAGAAAAAAAACTGGGCAATGCATGCGGCAGCTCAAGCTTACGGAATATTTGCAATTTCGAAGCACCGATCATCTTCATATAATTCAACATGACGGGATCCGTTTGCAAATATCCATCCATCATGGCAACTGCAATCGGAAAGAAGCAAACAATCGTTATGACGACAACCTTCGGGAACAGCCCAAAACCAAACCAAAGCATCAGCAGCGGAGCTAGTGCAATCATCGGAATATTTTGCGAAAGAATCAAAATCGGATAAAAGCCTCTCTTCACCCAAGGAACCAAGTGCAGCAGCCAAGAAGTGCCTACACCAATGATCACCCCGATCACAAACCCGATCAAAGTTAGCCTAAGTGTAGCCATGAAGTGCATGAGAAGTCTAGGGAAATTACGACTTCCTTCTTGAAGGATATACAGCGGGTCGGGTAAAATCCAAAGTTCAATATGGAACAAAGCGACAGCCATTTGCCAGACGATGAGCAGCACAAAGACCACCGCCAAGGGTGGCCCAAATGCTTTCAACCAACGATTGCCGGTCATGGTCTATATTTCTCTGTGAGCTTATCCATCGAAGCGCCTTGCGGATTAAACAAGATTTTGATTTGCGATAGCACATTGGGACTGCCCATCTCGATCATCGCATCATTCATCTTTTTTACAATCGCTAGCAATTGCTCAAAATCGCCTTCCATCGTGGTTTCCAAAGGGCTGACATAATGCTTAACCCCCGATTCTTGGATAACCTGTATAGCCCGGTCAACATAAGGAATGATATCCTCGTTATTATTCGTTTTCGGTAAAATTTGAATGCTCAAAAGTGTGTTTGCCATATGCTTAAAACCTCCACTTTATTTTATTTTGCAGGGATGAATTGGTTTGTAAATGCTGCATCGGAATCCAGCTTTTTCTCTAGAAGCTTATGCTCCGTCAACCAGTCGGCATAATTATCCCAAACGGTTTTCTTCTGTTCTCCCCAACGAGGCGCATCTGCTTGATAGCGTGGACTTAGCCATTTTTGACTAGCGATCACAAGCTCTTTGTTGATATCGGGTACAGCTTTGATCAGCATATCTGCTGCTTTTTCCGGATTTTTAATGGCATATTGATAACCCTTTGCTGTTGCAGCCACAAAAGCTTTGACGATTTCCGGCTTCTCTTTGATCATGGTTTCGTTTGTGCTTAAAACAGGTGTGTAATAGTCTAATTTATCGGAAAAATCCTTCAAATAAAGCATGTTCTGCGGCTCTTTCTGTAATTCCGCTTGAATTCCCGTCCACGCATAAAAAATCCAGGAAAAATCAATGTCCTTCTTCGTTGCTGTAAAGTAATCCGCATCGCCTATATTCACGATTTTCAGCTTACTGAAATCTGCCTTATCGTTTTCCATTAAAGATTGGAGCACAGCGCTCTCAAACGGAGAACCAAAGCTGCCATAGGTTTTTCCAACAAAATCCTTCGGCGCTTTAATGTTTTTGGCTGCAGGCGAAGCAAAACCCGATGTATTGTGCTGAATAATGGCTGCAATCGACACAAGCGGAACCCCTTGTGTACGGGCTTGTGTTATACTATCCTGACCGCTGATTCCAAACGGCACCTTACCCGAAGCCACCATCGTATCCGCTCCGCTGTCATTCGGCTGGATAATCTCTACATTTAAACCCGCCTCTTTATAAAAACCTTGATCCTTCGCTACATAGATCCCTGTATGATTTGTATTCGGTGTCCAATCCAAGACGATTTGAACATTGGTTAATTTCGTTGTATCCGACGTAGTTTTGGTTCCACAGGCCGTTAACGCCAAAATCAAGCTGCATAAAGCAACGATCGTAAAGCTTTTTAAACGAATTGATTTCATCTTCTCTTTCCCCCATAACCCTATTTGAAAAATAAAAAACCGCCCTTTGATCCTGGAACGAACGCTTCGCCAAAACCACATGGGTTCCTACGCTGGCAATATCCAGATCAGTCATAATGAATGAATAAATTTAAGGCCACAACGGATGTTGTGGCCTACATAGGTTAAGGTAAGTTCCCTCCGCCGGCATTATCCAGATCAGGTTCGGTCGAAAGCGATTCAGCTTTCCTCTCAGCAAAGTTTCCTAAGCTCCCGTTTATTTATTTATTTTTCTTTACAAATATACTGTTAAAGACTTGATGTGTCAATTTATAATTTACTTTTCGGTCCTTGACAAAAGAAATAGTTGCCAAAAATAACAATCATTATAAAGTTGCTTTATTCTCATTTCTTAATGAGATTATTGTAATAATCATCCTTTAATTTATTGTTTAAGGAAATTGAAGTGTTTCTATCAGTGGCTGGAAGACTTATTATTAAACTTTCTGTGTATGGTTCATTATTTGATACATTGGAATATAGCTGGCCACTCTCAATTTCAAGTGTGATCTCTTTAAAATCTTTACCGATATAAGTTTGTCCATATATCGTTCTACCACCATCATAACAAATCATTCCAACACCAGAGGATAGCAGACAGCTCATATAGTCCTTGTTATTGATTGATATCGTTCCCTTAAACTGATCTGTCTTTAAAAAATAATGTCCGGTTAGCTTAACACTAATTTTTCGAGCAAATTGACTGTCATTTAATTTATACGCTTCAGTCTGATATTCAGTATTAATTTCAAGTACTTTTGGTATATTGAACAAACTGTATATTACATATGCCAAAAAGATTGTCACCAAAGCTCCAATGTAAACCTTTTTTTTCATATATTCATCCTTCCGGCAGTTTTAATCAACTTTTAAAAATAAATGATCCTTATTTTTAATTATACTACTAAAAAACAGGTAATTAGTTACATTTTTTTAATTAAAATATTTATTTACTTACCGACGATACGTATAATTTTTATCAACTAAGCCAAAATAACCCTAATTACATATTAGAGAAGGAGGAAATCAAAGTGGATAAGTTTATCACGAAAATTGTTCTGAATGGAATCGTTGTTATTCCATTGTTGATGTGGTTTGCAGGAGCATCCTTTATATCGGCAATGATTGCAGCAGTAGCGCTTGCCGTCATAGCTTATTTATTAGGGGATCAAATCATACTTAGAGCAAGCAATAATACGATAGCTACTATAGCTGATGCTGTGCTCGCCATTGTATTTCTCTGGGTGGTAGCTTATTTTATGAATTGGACGATCAATTTAATTCAATTGGTCACAATAGCACTGGTGCTAGGTGTAGTGGAAGCTTTCTTTCATCGTTTCTTGCAAAAAGCACCAAGATAAAGCACAATACTGGCTGGAATCTCATGATAAAAAGCACAGACTGTAATAGTCAGTGCTTTTTTACGCAAGCTTAGCTCATTATGGGTAATAGCACATGTGGAAACACAGCTTTTAAGCACGCGATTGAAGAGTTGGCCCTGTCCGGAGACTTAAGCCCACGCTCTTTAAAAAGATTATTTTTGGAGCCTTTGGCTGTCCAATCGGCTGGTTCAATTTAGTTTAGTATTAAAATAATGAACAATAAAGTATCTTGGTGTGATTATATATCTTATAATTCACATCTGTCAAGTATGAATTAAACTAGACCTAAGGAGGGTCATTATTTTTTCCTTAGCTTGTCCATGCCTATTGAAAAATAAATCAAATAATTTCATCAATTAACTTTAATTTTAAAGCTTCATCGGATGAAATGTACCAATTCATCTTTAATTTTTTCGTTTCATCCAGCTCGCTTTTTTGGATATTTGCTTTAGACAAAAGATATTCATCATAAACAGTCTCTAATCGCAAATATTCCTCTAAACTATTACTTATTTCTTCGATTTTACCAGTTGGATTACTTGATATTTGGTGGTACATAAATGTAGAAAATCTACTTCCAAACCTCTTATGCCCACTCACTGCTACAAGCAAACCCATACTCATAGCATATCCATATACATAGGTATGAATTGGTGTTTTACTACTATCAATAGTGGCGACTATGCTAAACCCATCATAGACAGCTCCTCCATTTGAATTGACTATTAACTCAATAGGCTCTCTTTTAAAGTCCTTTTCCTTTTTTTCTCTTTCCGCATCTTCTTTATTTATCTTCAAAATTTCTTCAATAACTGTTTTAGCTGAATCTTTATTAATAACAGCAGATAGCATAATTATTCTACTTTTCTTTTCATCAGCCAAATGGACCACTCCTTTTACGAACGGCTTTGGACGATAATATAACACCGTTTTTATTCATTCTTAATGAGATAATGTATGTTTTAAATCTCATTCCGTGAACAATACTGGATATATTTTAAAAAAAGATGCTGATTTTGATAATGCAATCTACTTTTGCAACTTGGGAGCGGTTTGATAAAGTCGCACAATATAAACGAAATACATCTTACAATTTTGTAACCAAAGCCTTTTTTGCACTGTCTATATTATTACCTACAAAAAAACTAAAAGATTCAATTGATTGGGAGGCGATTTGCTTGTATAAAACGGGATATCCTCTAAAAACTGATATGGATTTTGATAATGCGATTTCCTACGGCTTGAATGTTTCAATAACTAAGAATGGTATCCTTGTCGGTATCGGAAATATTGAGGCGCATAGTTACCATGTAGTAAAACTGCACGATCATGCCTTTTTCAAAGATGATTGTATATTTTCTGTTTGGAAATGACACCATTACAAACCTAAAAGCTAAAAGTAAAGATAATCATGCCAACTTTCTTCTATAACAAATAGCCGACTCTTAAGAGAAGGCTTTTTCTTTGCCCTTTACCTATAAATTGGATGATAAGCATAAAAAACGAACCTTGATCGGTTGCGAGCCATAACGCGCTCATCTCCCGAACAAGGTTCGTTTATCTAATTCGTCTCTAAACAAATTTATTGATTTTCATCATAAATCACAACTGTTTGCGACTCCGGCTCAAATTTCACTGTGGTCTTTAAAGCCTCGCTTATAAATCGAATCGGCACCACGGTCCGGCCGTTATAAATTTCTGCAGGTACATCAAGCGTAACTTCTTTTCCATTAACAAGAGCTTTATCGCTGCCAATCACTAATTTCACAACGACACCGTCTTTGGTTACCGTAACTGATTTTTCTATATCATTCCAGAGGACCTCTGCCTTAAGAGCGTCGGAAATGGCACGAAACGGCACTAGCGTACTTCCATCCTTAATAAAAGGCTGCAAGTCGTCAAATTTCGGTTCTTCTCCATTCACATACGCTTTTACGCCCGTTTTATCCAGCTTGGCATTAAGTTCACCCAACTTTTTGTACAATTCAAGATTTTTCACGTCCGACTTAATCGCTTCTTTCTGCGAATCAACCGCCAGTTCGACTTCCCCGGATGCTTCCAAATCCGCCGCAAAATCGGAAAGAACTGCGGCATTATTTTGCACCTGTCCATAAGTATTGTATGTAACGGAAGTGACTGTTTCGATACCGTACTTCTTTAACAATAGCGCGGCAATGATTTGCCCGGCAGGCTTGTCCTTTACATTTTCATAAGCTTTCAATAAACCGATATAGCCCTTGTGCCCGGCATATGTATCATACGTTACTGAGGTAACAGACCCTCTCTCTGAATCATGCAGACCCTTACCGTTCGTTTCATGCTTCGTTTCATGCTTCGTTTCTTTTGCGGCCTCGGTCGATTTGTGCTCATTAAACCCTTTCTCCTGTTGCGATGCAGCGAATACGTTGGTTGTGAACAAGATCGATACGATAATGCTCGATAATAAAACTAAAAATGGCTTTTTCAACATAATTCCTCCTTGTCTTCAATACAAATTAATGAGTCCACTATATGATTCGGCATGTTTCTATGATTTGGGTCGTTTTATGTCTAAATATAGCCTGAACGCGGCACAAAGTCTATACATATAATATGAAACGAAGGAAACCGTGAAAGAAGGGGATGGATTTGGAGAAAATCGATAGTAAACTGGCTATACTTTTAACTGGCATATGCAAGCAAACCTTTGATCTATTTGAAAATGCAGACCGCTTATTTATCGTTCCCAAAGGATATCATAATTTAGCTTCTTTTACGGCAACGGCCTTCGGTAAAAAGAAGGAATTATTCGGCTTTATTTTGCAGTCCGATAAAGATATTATCATTGCTTTTCGTGGTACGGATTCAAAAGAAGACGCGCTTGCCGATCTTAATGCAAGCCAATGTACATTTCCGTGGGCTGCTAATAAATGTGCCTCGCATCGCGGTTTTACAGATATCTATAGTACATTAAGGCAGCAAATCATAGCTGTACTCGCTAATTGTTCACCCGACAAAAGACTGATTATGACCGGTCATAGTCTAGGCGGAGCGCTTGCCACTTTGTGTGCGCTTGATATCGCCTCTAATACCCAATTTGTATCCCCTACGGTTTATACTTTTGGGGCTCCGCGTGTAGGCGATCCAATTTTTGCAGCTAATTACAATCGACTAATCACGAATAATTATCGCGTTGTGATTAACTATGATCTCGTCCCTTTACTTCCCCCGCCCTTCTACAAAACAGTGAAAACCGGAAAGTTATACCTCTACTTGCATGTTAACGGAGCTTACCGCCTCCATTTTAATGGACACTCTGTCTCACAGAATCATGCGTTATTCAATTATTTTAGCATGCTATCTAAGCTCGATCCTTCGTTTGCAGAAACTTTATGTGATTCAAATGCTAGCTTTTGTCCATTCAAGTAACATTTTAATTTTATCGTAGCAAGTGCGGTCTATTCTATGCGATAATAAAGGGATTAAATGCTTACTTTTCGAAGTAGGAAAGGATTGATTTTTTTGAAGGAAGTCATCACCTTTGAATTGCACTTTGTGCTTTATGTTATGGGTGCTTGCTTAGTGTATTTACTCATTGCCCCTTTATATATGAATACGAACATAAAGCGCAAGTTGTTTTTTATGTATATCATGATTGTCATTACGATTTTATATATTCTTTACGAGAAAATAGATCCCACTTTATTTTTATATCATTCGATTCCGTCTATTCTTGTTCTTGTAATATTATTTGAAGGTCCCATACCTGGAATTGCTACTTTTATTGCCTTTAATTTCTGCAGCTGTCAATTTTTAGGAAACGATCTTTGGCCAGCATTGCTGAGCTCTTTCATCCTCATCATCTTCGGACTTTATTTATACAAACGGTTAAAACAAAGCATTTTTATGGTTAAAGGATTTGCTACAATTCTCTTAGTTAGCGTTTATTTAATCACTTTCTTCGCCAATCCTTATGTTCACGTGCATGGCAATGCTTTATATTTGTTGACAAGCACATTGGGCACCTATTTATCCACTTGGTTTGTTTCCTATATATACGACAACGTAAAAAGACAAGAAAAGATGAAAGAGGAACTAATCAATGCGGAGAAATTCCAGCTTATTGGCCAGCTTGCCGCCTCTATTTCCCACGAAATCAGAAACCCCTTAACGACTACCCGCGGTTTTTTACAATTGCTTAATCGTGAAAATATTACGGATGAAAATAAAGGAAAATTCATTGCACTTGCCATGGAAGGCATTGATAACGCAAATACGATTATTACCGATTATTTAAACTTTGCCAAGCCCAATGTTGAGAAAATCGTCCCGATCGACATTAAAACTGAAATCACAAATAGTATCCCGTTAATCAGTTCATTAATGACCATTTCAAGTATAGAAATGCAAATCCAGCATCAAACGATGGAACCTTTATTCATTCTCGGAGAGTCTAAAAAATTACAGCAATGTCTGCTTAATTTATTGAAAAATTCAATTGAATCGATGCCGTCCGGAGGCTCGATCAACATACATACGACATTGAAAGAAAACATTATTCAGCTCTATATTGAAGATACCGGAGTGGGCATGACCCAAGTACAATTGAAATCACTTGGTTTACCCTTTTACACGACCAAAGATAAAGGAACGGGTTTGGGGCTGATGGTTGTCACTAGTCTGTTAAGAGCCATGAACGGCAAAATTTCGTTTTTGAGCAAGCCAAACAAAGGAACAACCTGCTTAATCGAGTTCAAAAGAGTCGTGAAATAATTTGGAAGGTTAATAGCCTTTGACTTTACGAGCTCTTTTGATCACTAAAAAACCAATAATAATCAGAGCTAAGGTAGTTATGATTTGCCAAGTGTAGGGCTGCAGCGCATGATGATAATGCCTCCAACCCATCCCAATATATTTTCCCATAAAGATGAATATCACCACCCAAATAAATGCGGCCATACTATTTAATATTGAAAATTTCATAAACGGCATCCGATTAATCCCTGCCAAATAAGGTAGGAAAACCCGAATACCGACAATAAATTTAGCAGCGAAAATAACAAGCACACGATATTTATTCATCGTCGCTTCAGCTTTATTCAATCGTTCTTCAGTCATACCCAAGCGTCTGCCAAACCGGAGAAGAACCGTTCGTCCAAAATAGCGGCCAATTCCATAGGCAAGGGTTGAACCAAATATATTAGCTGAGGTCGCAACCAATAACAAAGGAAACAAAGCAAAAACTCCTTTGGTCCAAGCTATTCCAGCTACAGTAAGCGTGGTTTCCGCAGGAAAAGGGATACCAAGCATTTCAATAGATAAAATGGTAAAAACACCACCGTACCCATAGTGATGTAACAAATTGTGTATATCAAGATGCATTTCAAACACTCCCTTATGGTTATCATAATATAAACCGCGAATAAAAAACGAAAAAAGTTCATTCATTTGTCATTTTGCGCTTCATATCAGTTAAAATTAATGTTATCATGAAAAAGAGATATTTGAAAACGCTTGGAGGTTATTTGTATGAGCTATGCGGAAACACACCTAGTCAAATTGTCGCTTACCGGAGATCGTTCGGCATTTGGACAATTGGTTGAATTGTATAAAGGTAAAATCCATCGTCTGGCCTATCGCATGCTGAACAATCCGCATGACTCGGAGGATGTAGTCCAAGAAACGTTTATGCGTGTATTTATGAATTTAAACCGTTATGATGAAAACCAAAAGTTTTCCACATGGATTTATCGTATTGGGAAGAACCTATGCGTCGATTTGCTTCGCAAAAAAAAGACGGTATACTCTTTAGACGCTGAATTCGCCGATGAAGAGGACTTGAACCATTATGGTCTCCTGCCTAGCGAAGAAAACAATCCCGAAGCCGCTTTAATTGAAACGGAATTGCACGAGCAATTAAGCAAAGTGATCGAAAAGATGTCAGATAAATATAAAGATATCGCTACCCTTTATTATGTCCATGATCTATCCATCCAAGAAATCAGTGAAAAACTAGATATACCCTTAACTACAGTAAAAACCAGACTTTATCGTGGACGTGACTATCTGCGCAAGCGTTGGGGAATGTCACTCGTCATTAGTGTCATGATCTTTTTCAATTTTATTATTCTTTAAAAAACAGTGCAGACAGGTAGAGTTTTACTTGTTTGCATTGTTTTTTTGTTGTTAGTCAAACTTAGCAAAAGAATTAGATCTATTGATAATCGAAAATCATTTAAATTTGAAAACTTCAATTCCAAAATTTCTAGCAACAATTCTCGCCCTTCTATCTTGCGATACAAATAATACATTTACATTTTTTCTGTTTTTCTCTTTCAAGTAATCTCCAATTATTCGTTCGTCAAGGCTTTTTGGATTCAGATTATTTTTTTCGAGAAATGGTATATCATCGGTTAAGAAATAAAGCTTCTCCATCAGTTGGAGATCTTCTATAATTCCCAGAGCTCTCCGAGCATTCGAACTCAAATTTTCGTCCATTATCTTTTTATCGAGTTCGTCAAAAACTTGTTTACTTAAAATAATTCTATTGGTACATGAAGTATCGATTAAAATATCCGGGTCATTTAACAGAATATTCGTATCGAACCCCACGAAATAGTCTTTATAATTATTTAATTCCTTGATAACAGAGCCACTCAAACTGTTAGAAGAACTAATCCCTCCACTGAATTTTTTTTCAGAATTATTGCCTATTGTTTTTAGACCTCTTTTAATTCCATGTCTACGAAAAATTCTGAACTGCAAGAACAATATGGAAAGTAAGATAATAAATAAAGTGAAAACAATATCTCCAATGGCTGGAAATCCCGTATCCTTTTTAGCTTTTGTTTTAACATGCATTAAATTCATTCTAATTTTCTTCAAATTAAATACTCCTATTCATTATATTGTTTAAACAAATTGGCGAAACTATGTGGGAATAACGATTTTTTAGCAGCTATCGCATGAAAATCGTAGACTATAGTACTAAATACTACCATATAACATAATCTCAGACCATAGTCCGTAGACTATTTGTCACATTAAAGTGAATAATGACCTCAAAAGGGGATGAATTTCCTTGAATGTTGAGGTAGTATTTGGACAAATATTGAGAACAATACGTGAGAAAAATAAGTTTAGTCAAGAAGAACTCGCTCATTTAGCGGGTCTTGACAGAACATATATTAGTTTATTGGAACGAGGAAAACGCAGACCAACGATTAACACAATCTTTTCGTTATCAAAACCCTTAAACATCAGCGCTTCGGAGTTAATCCTACTAATTGAAGAAGAACTAAATCGAAAAATTTGAAATAAACAGCATTTAGGTGATAACAAACATGCAGGCTTTATTCAAGGAAATCATGAAATAGACTTCAATCCTCTTTATATTCCTTTAGCAGTGGGTGTATCCGACATACCTATCTGAACGTTAAAGGTTTCTCAACAACAGAAGAGGCTGTTCCAAAAGGGTAGCACCGAATGAGTCCATTCCAAAACAAGAACAACTAGACCTCCAAAACCACTATGAAGGTGGAATTGGAGGTCTAGTTTTGGTTAGATATTACCTTCAATGTGAAGACTCAAAAATCCAAAATTGACAGTCCCTTATTTTCCAAAGCTCTATTACTATATGACATCCGCCGCTTTATTACCTAATCCGTCCATAAGCTTTGGCATAACGATAAATTTTGCGATACATTCGCTTATCCTTTAATTGGTTAAAAATGTAGGGATCCGGTCGAGAATTGACTTCGATAATCCAAGGCTTCAAATTCTGATCTAATCCGATATCGACGCCCACTTCTTTGAAGCCGGGATAGGTGTTGCCTAAGTGCTGGGCGATTTTATTCCCCAATCCGCCAAGCATTTGCGTATAAGCTTCTTTTTTATTCCCCGGCATATAAGCCGTTAATAGAGTATCCATCGGTAATGGAGTGCCGCCACTGTGGTAATTGGTAACGATTTTTCGCGGATGCGCCAATCGCCCGATAATACCTGTGGTTTCCCAGTTCCCTTTCGAATTATGCTGTACATGACGCGAATATCGAACGGTCGTTTTTTATACTTCAGTAAATGGATGCCTTTTTGCACCATATAGGATCTTTTCATCTTTATTTTCTCAATGGTCCGATACAATTGATCATATTTACGGAAAGTCCGAGGCTGAAAACCCAATTGACAGCGATATTTTTCGTTTGTTGCTGCACTGATCTTTTCGACACGCATAACGCCTAGCCCCATCGTTCCAAAAATAGGCTTTACATAAACCATTTTATGGTCTTTTAACATGGTCCGAAGGGTTTGCTTATCCATTTTCAGCGATGCCGGAACAAAGGGATGAATATCCTTGTTGCGCAGTAACGCATTTGTCTTTGTCCATTTACTTCCTACCGACCGAATAACAGGTCTTTTTCTTCTCGTTGAGCTACCCTCCGCTATGCAATTCAGCTTGCGACACTTTCTAACTATCGTATGTTCACGAGTATCGAAGAGTAACGTACAATCGCCTTAAGAATGCACTCCATATGTTGTCCTATATACGTTCATAGGCGCATAGTCTATAATTAAAACGAGCCATTCTCAGCTAAGGGGAAATGCATTTTGCCAGCTATTATTTACAAATCGAGCCTATATATTATCGCTGTTTGTTGTCTTATTCTATTATTTATGATTTTGACGAACCAGCCAATACCTGCGATATCGTTCATCAGCGGTTCAGACTTGCAGAATTTCAAAACGATGTTTGTCAGCATTATACTCGAAGCCTTCCCTTTTATCTTGCTTGGTGTCCTGCTTTCTTCCATTTTACAAATCTTCGTCTCGGAACGAACCATTGCGCGAATTATTCCCAAAAACCCGTTCCTAGCAATATTGTTTGCCAGCTTGATTGGGATTATTTTTCCCGTATGTGAGTGCGGCATGATTCCGGTTGTTCGTCGTTTGATTCAAAAAGGCATGCCTGTCTATGTTGCGATTGTTTTTATTCTGACGGGTCCGATTCTGAATCCGATTGTTTATGCAGCTACGTACATGGCCTTTCGGTCCAAGCCCGAAATCGCCTATACCCGCATGGGATTAGCCTTTATCGTCGCTTTTGTGATTGGCCTTGTCATCTATCGGTTTATGAAGAATAACCCTTTACGCGTCCAACTGCCAGCGCCGCATACGAATGAAGGCCATGCACATGACCACTCACACGAGCATACCCACCGTAACAAGCTTTTTGCCATGCTGGGTCACGCTTCGGATGAGTTTTTTGAAATGGGTAAATATTTGATGTTCGGCTCCTTGGTTACAGCAATCATCCAAACCTTTGTTGCTCGGGAAAGCCTCGTTTCTATCGGCCAAAGCGGGATAAATTCCCACTTGTTTATGATGGGATTTGCCTATATTTTATCGTTATGCTCTACTTCAGATGCTTTTGTCGCTTCGTCTTTCGTCAACACCTTTACGACAGGCTCGCTGCTAACCTTCCTTGTATTTGGACCGATGTTGGATTTCAAAGGAACGTTGATGCTATTGTCCGTCTTTAAAAGCAAATTTGTTCTGAAACTAATGGTTTTGATCGCCGTTACGGTGCTGCTTGGTTCCTTACTATTCGAATACTTATTTTTTTAAATGAAGGAGGTGAAGTTCGATGAAGCAAAATCGCAGTTTAAGTCCCCATTATTTTCTTAGAGCAGCTATACTAGTCGGCTTTGCAATGTACATCCTATACTTAGTTAAAACAGACAATATTCTCTATTATATAGCTCCAAGGATGGTCGTTTACGTCAAGCTGTCCGCTATGGGTTTTTATGCCATTGCCGTTTACCAAGTGTATATTGCCATCGCTTCGCTTCGGGGACAAAAAGCGGCTTGCGACTGTGAGCATCCGCCTTCACGCTCCAAGCTTCGCAATACGATCGCTTATAGCCTATTTATCCTTCCGCTGTTGCTTGCTTTCCTTATGCCTGATAGTGCGATGGGGAGTGCATTAGCTGCCAAAAGAGGGGTTAATTTAAACAGCTCGCGAACGTCCATTAACCGTTCTCTGCAATCTTTAACGCAAAAGAATACAGCAGTATCTTCGCCAAATCCGTCATCTATAAACTTAGATCCTGCTGACGCGAAGCTCAAGGAATTGTTTAAAGCGGATAAATACGATCAAGCTTACGCACAAATCGGGATGAATCTTTATAAAAAAGATCTGATTCAAGTTAAAGAGGAAGGCTTTATTGAAATCTTATCATCGGTTGATCTATTTATGAACAATTTTATCGGCAAAAAAATGGAAATCAGCGGGTTTGTTTATCGCGAGGAAGGGATGAGCAGCAATCAATTTGTCGTCGCACGCTTTTCTGTCCAATGCTGCTCTGCGGACGCTTCACCTTACGGAGTCATGGTGCAATTCGATAAAGGACTGACGCTGGCCAAAGATAGCTGGGTTAAAGTGACCGGGACCATCGGTAAAAGCACTTATGATGGAAATGAAGTCACGACCTTAATTGCGGATAAAGTCGAAAAGACCAGCGCATCTAAAATACCCTATGTTTACCCCAATTATGATTATACGGGCAAATAAATGTTTAAGTGGCGATTATGCTTTAAGGAGGATTAACTGTGTACATGACAACTAGACGAAAATGCAGCATGGCCATCATTTTATGTGTTATTTTATTGACTGGGTGCGGAACAACTTCCAATCCCAACGTAGAAGGTACCCAGCAACCGCTGCCAACTTCAACCATACTGCCAACCGCAGCGGGGTCATTGAGTCCAAAACCTGCGACTTCAGCTGTCATTGCCCCAACGTTACCTTCAGCGTCTATTTTACCGCTGCCTTCGCCATCCCCTACGGCGAAAGCCCAAATATCACCCAAGGGAAATCTATTGGACGTTAAGGTGGATCATTTGGTTGTTGTGGTCGAAGAGAACCATTCCTATAAACAAATTATGGAAAGTGGCAGTGCGCCTTATATGCAATCCTTAATCAAAAGCGGTGCATTATTTACCAATGCCCATGGTATCACACATCCTAGTCAGCCTAATTATCTTGCGTTATTTTCAGGATCGACTCAAGGTATTACAGATGATGCTTGTAAGAAACCATTTGATGCGCCTAACCTCGGCAGCGAGCTGCTCAAAGCAAAATTAAGCTTTACCGGTTACTCAGGAGATTTGCCGAAGCGAGGCTTCACTGGATGCTCTTCCAAGGTTTATGCGCGTAAGCACAATCCATGGGTGCAGTTCACGAACGTGCCTGCTGAGCTTAATCTTCCCTTATCAGATTTCCCTCAAGACTACAGTCAATTACCTACTGTTTCCTTTGTGATTCCTAATGTAAATGATGACATGCATGACGGCACAATCCAGCAAGCGGATGAATGGTTGAAAAATCAGCTGGACGGTTATGTGAAATGGGCTGAAAAAAATAACAGTATGTTAATCGTAACATGGGATGAAGATGATTTTGCAAAAGATAACCATATCCCTTTAATTATCGACGGACCGATGATTAAAGCGGGCACCTATGATACGCTCGTCAATCATTACAACGTATTAAGAACCATCGAAGAAATGTATCATCTCCCGCTCTTGGGAAAAAGCAAAACCGCAGACCCGATGCTGCAGATGTTTAAATAACATATTTTTTCATGATAATGACCGCATTATGGCCGCCAAATCCAAAGGAATTGGACAAGCCGATTTGCAGCTCAGCTTCCCTTGCTTCATTAGGCACGTAATCCAAATCGCAAACAGGATCCGGATTCTCCAAGTTAATTGTCGGTGGAATCCGATTCGTTTGGATTGTTCTTATAAGCGCAACGGCTTCAACCCCACCAGCCGCACCTAGCATATGGCCAAGCATGGATTTATTCGCGCTGATGGGAATATCGTATGCACGACTGCCAAACAACCTTTTGATCGCTATTGTTTCCGACTGATCACCTATAGTAGTACTTGTCGCATGCGCATTAATATAATCGATATCTGCTAAAGCAAGTCCGGCATCATGAATTGCTTCCTTCATCGCACGATAAGCCCCGGCTCCCTCAGGATCGGTTGCGACAATGTGGTAAGCGTCCGAGCTTGCGCCGTATCCGATGATTTCAGCATGAATCCGAGCTCCACGCTGTAAGGCATGCTCCAATGATTCCAATACAAGCACACCCGCTCCCTCCGATGCTACAAAACCATCGCGCTCCCGATCAAACGGACGACTTGCCCGCTCCGGTTCAGCATTGCGGGTAGATAGCGTCGTTGCATTTCCAAAGCCTGCTAACGCCAAATCAGTGACTGCCGCTTCCGTACCACCCGCGACAATAACGTCTGCGCCGCCCCGCTGAATCAGCTTAAATCCTTCTCCAATCGCATTGTTTCCCGTAGCGCAAGCTGTGACTGGCGCTAAACATGGACCCTTCATCCCAAAAAGAATGCTTACTTGCGCAGCTGCCATATTAGAAATCATCATGGGAATGACAGTCGGACTGACACGGCTGGATCCACGTGAAAGCATCGTTCGATAGTTCTCCAATAAAGTTTGAATACCACCGATACCAGAGCCAATATATACCCCCATACGCTCTGCATTCTCTTCCTCTAATCTTAAGCCTGCATCGTCTAAAGCTTGCTTTGCAGCGACAACTGCAAACTGGCAAAAGCGATCCATTCTGCGGACATCCCGGCGATCAATGACAGCTTCCGGAGTAAAATCACGAACCAGTCCGGCAATTTTGGTTTTAAAGCTAGTCACATCAAAGGTATCAATGGTCGAAATACCGGATTTCCCGGCAATAAGATGATTCCAAAATGTTTGGACATCGTTGCCTAATGGCGATATAACGCCCATTCCTGTAATTACAACTCGCTGCATCAATTGCACCCTCTCCAATGTAAGTATTAAGCTTGCTTCTATTTTTTAGAATGTCATATAATTTATCATATTACAAGTTGCCATTTATCATAGTATAATTAATCATAGTCTGGATGAATAATGATCAGAGGTGTCCAAAATGAACAAGGATATGCGATTGCAAGCTTTGTCGGAATTTTTGAAAAAGCATCGGGCAAAATTACAGCCTGAAGCAGTCGGTATGCCATCTGGCAGCCGAAGACGAACGCTGGGATTAAGAAGAGAAGAGGTGGCTCAAATTGCTGGCGTAAGTATCACTTGGTATACATGGCTGGAGCAGGGACGAGATATCAAAGTATCTATGCAGGTTCTGGAGAGTATCGCTAACGCTTTGCAATTAAACGAAGATGAACGAAAATATCTGCTCATGCTTACCCTTGAACAACCATTGCCTTCTAATACAGTCGAACATGTGCCTGTTATCAATTCTGCTCTAAGACGAATTCTCGAAGAGCTTCATTACTGCCCTACTATTATCTCCGACCGCAAGTGCAATATTGTTGGCTGGAACCAAGCGGCTTCCAGTGTTTTTATGGACTTTGGGCAAGTTCCGGTCGATGAACGAAATATGATATGGCTGCTGTTTATGCGCAAAGAATTGAAATCATTAGCGGTAAATTGGGATGAATTTGTCCGGGGATTTTTAGCGATTTTCCGCTCTTATTATGGGCAATACGTGGGTGACCGCTGGTATAGCGATTTTATTGAAAAATTAAATCGTGAAAATCCGGAATTTCACAAATTTTGGAATCAAAGCGATGTAAGCTCAGGTCCCGAAGTTTTTATAGAATTCCGTCATGCCAAGGTGGGTAAAATGCTGTTTGACCTAACTTCATTACAAATTCAAGGCCGCACTGATTTACGATGCAGTGTGTATACACCTTCTGAAGGTTCAGATACCGAAATAAAAATGAGACAAATCATGCGTAAAATAGGCTAGGAAAAAGAACTATTATAGCTTAAAACGATAACCGGCGCCCCAAATCGTTTCAATGTACTGCGGGTTGGAGGCGTCGAGCTCTACTTTTTCACGTAATTTGCGAATGTGCACCGTAACTGTGCTGATATCGCCATAGGAATCCATCCCCCAAATGCGATCAAACAGCTGTTCTTTGCTGAACACCCGATTGGGATTTACGGCAAGAAAGCTAAGCAGATCAAACTCTTTAGTCGTAAACTGCACCTCTTCCTCGTTCACTTGAACTCTCCGTGACGTTTTATCTATCAGCAAGCCGCGAACGCGGATTTCTTCATTTTTCTGCTCTTTATTTCCCATAAAACGTTCATAGCGAGCAAGATGTGATTTCACCCGTGCTACCATTTCCCCAGGACTAAACGGTTTGATCATATAATCATCCGCGCCTAATCCAAGCCCGCGAATTTTATCGATATCCTCTTTTTTAGCGGAAATCATGATGATGGGAATATCCTTTTGACCGCGTATTTTCCGACAAATCTCAAAGCCATCCACTTTGGGCAGCATTAAATCGAGAATAATCAGATCGTAGGGCTCGCTCAGAGCGCGATTCAATCCTTTATCTCCGCTATGCTCCATATCCACTTCATACCCATTGATCTCCAGGTAATCCCGTTCCAATTCTGCAATACTCAGCTCGTCTTCAATAATTAAAATTTTACTCACCAGTTACACCATCCTTATTTCGTCCATCGTTCAGGCTTTTTTAAGGGTGAAAAAAATGCTCGTTCCCCTGCCAATTTCACTTGCTGCACGAATTTCGCCGCCATGCCCTTCAATGATTTGCTTCGCTATAGCTAAGCCGAGTCCACTGCCGCCGGTGTTTGAATTGCGGGAAAGATCCGTGCGATAAAATCGTTCGAAAATATGCGGAAGCGCATCCTGGGGAATTCCCTGTCCGTTATCCTCAATTTGGATTAGCACCACTTCTTCTTTTTCAACCAAACGAATATGAATTTCTCCTTCCGCTTGATCCATATATTTTGCGGCATTTTCCAATACATTCAGCAGTACCCGTTTCAGCTTTTCCCGATCAGCAGCGACAAGAATAGGCTGCCCCAAGGGTAAATCCAATGTAAGCGAAATCGCTTTTTCATCGAGGTCAAAGTGTATTTCTTCCGTACAATCCTGCAAAAAGGAGTTGATGTCAACCTTTTCAAAATGAAACGGCACATTGTGCAAATCCAGCTTGGAAAACAAAAACAATTCGTCAATTAAACGGTCCATATCCGTTGCTTTAGCGTAAATCGTTTTGACATATTTATCAAGCTTATCCGGTGTATCCGCCACACCGTCTAAAATACCTTCTACATAACCTTTGATGCTGGTTACCGGAGTTTTCAAATCATGCGAAATATTCGAAATCAATTCTTTGCGATTCTCTTCATATTGCAATTGCAGTCCGATGGATTGCTTTAGTTTTCCTCGCATTTGCTCAAATGCTTGAAACAATTCACCGATTTCATCTCTGGAATTGGATTTTACCACATAATCAAGGTTGCCTTCCTTAATCTGCTCTGCGGCTCGTTTTAATGCCTTCAGCGGTCGTACGATACTGCGTGAAACAAAATAAGTTAAGATTCCATTCGTTAATATAAGAATAACCAACAGCGCCAGAATCAGTATCGATGAATATTTCCCCACAAATTTTGTCAGCGGATTGGTATTCATAATAATAAATAGGCTGCCTTCGCTCTGATCCTGAAACCGGAAATCGTAACGATTGGAAATGAAAAATTGTTCAGCAAAATTTTTCACTTTAGCGTCTTCGACTCTCTCGCGTGCCTTCCCATTAATGACTTGAACGAAAATGGATTTATCCACCGTTGGAGAGGTGTAAACAATTTCTTTATTTTTCTCAATAACCAAGCCCATATTAATTTCCTTTAATTTGCTGTTCCATGCTGCCATTTGTGCGCTATCCGTGATTAATGCATCAGGATTCGTATTGGCCTGCTGCTTAATTTCCGCAAATGTATCATTTTGCCGCTGTAAAATGGCTGTGATCGGATTCTGATGACGAAAATCAATTTGATATAGCCCTCTGATGTCACCGATAAATGCAATGCCTATAATCAGAATGGCAACGCCCAACAAGATCAACGGAATGAGTAGCATAGCAATATACGATAGCAGCAAACGAACTCGGATGGACATGGCAAACCCCTTTGGATGGATTACAATTCTTTTTTATCGAAAAAATAAAATCCTGCTGTAAAAAACAATATACTACAAGCTGCGAGAAACATAAAGATACTCGTTACTTTCCCCATCGCTACGGTGCTGCTTAACCATAATAAATGCCAATCCGTATATGAAGTCAATGAATATAAAGAAACCTGAGGCAAAAAGAAGGAAACAGCTTTGAATGCTAAATACAATAAAATACAGATGATTAGCGCGCTGCTGCCGCTGCGCGTAAATTGAGCAATCAGGACAGCTATAGCACTTAACGCAATGAAAGGAATCACGGCTACTCCAAAGGCTAATATCGCATCCAGCACCCCTTGAAACATGCCGCTTTTGACGCTGAAAAAGAATCCGGATAAAATCGAAGCGATGCCTGCCGCCGCTAAGTACAGAATGGTATAAATCGCCAAGGAAATATGCTTGGAAACATAAACCTTAAACCGTGATATAGGACGGACAAGGGTAATTTTCAAAGTACGTGCAGAAATTTCACCTGCGAATGAATCTGCTGCCGCCATAAAAATGAATAAGGGTAGAATAAAGCTGGTAAAAACGCCTAGCATCAAAATCGGAAAGCTGGCGGAGGTTACGGTAGCAATGCCTAATTTATTCTGATAACTAGCTAATAATCCCGCTCCGGCTAGCGGAATGATTGCAGAGAGCAGCAGGAAGAATACGGTTTTCTTTTTCCAAAATTGCTTTTCCGTTTCGTTCAGTATATTGGCCATTAAGCTACGCATATTGAACATTCCTCCTTTCTAAACCGATCTGTTCCATAAAAAAGCTTTCAAGCGAAGCATTTGGACGTTGCAGAATTTCGCTGACACTGGCTTCCTTAATAAATTTTCCGCCATATAAAATTCCGATCCGACTGCACATCAGCTCCATCTCTCGAATGAGATGACTTGAAACGAAGAAGGTAATCCCTTGCTCTTTGGATAATTGCACAATTGTTTCACGAACATCTATCATGCCTTCGATGTCCAGACCATTTGTTGGCTCATCGAGAATAACCAGCTCGGGACCGGAAAGGATGGCAGAGGCCAAACCAAGCCTCTGCTTCATTCCCAACGAATAATGCCCTACCTTTTCTTTTGCAAAAGGAGCCAAACCGACGAGCTGCAATACTTCATTAATTCTTGTTCGCGGAAGGCTTGGATAGAAGCGCGCAGCGAGCGCCAGGTTTTGGTAACCGCTCATATACTCATACGCATCCGCTGTTTCGATCAATGTCCCTACCTTCGCCATGGCTTGCTCAAATTGTGTGGCAACATCGAAACCGAATAAAGATGCTTTTCCCTTGTCTGCTTTACATAAGCCTGCAAGAATTTTCATGACCGTTGTTTTCCCCGAACCGTTGGGTCCAAAGAAACCATAAATTTCACCCTGAGCTACATTAAAACTGACATTTTCAATTCCACGGTTATTCGAATACCGTTTGGTAAGTCCGCTCACTTCAATCACATGTTCCATTGCCTTCCGCTCCTTTAAATTAATTAATTACGCTGATCAAATTTTTTAAAATCTTCTTTTTGCAGCGTTTTTGTTTGTTTGCCTGTTAGATCAATTTGGTCAGCTGTTGTTTTGTTCAAATCACTCAGCGCAATGTTTAAATTAACCGTTAAATCGTGATTCACACCTGCGGCGTCTTTACCCGAAATGGTTAGATGTCCTGTTTGGCTGCTTAAATGATTGTCATTATCAATATTTCCGGTAAGCGAAACGGAGCTGACCGAAATATCTGCAACCAATTTAGGCAGTTGATTGATAAAATCAGTATTCAGCAAGCCGTTTAAATTATCTTTTTGGGCTGCGCCCTTGGCCAATTCCTGTCCGCCGTTTTTAATGACCAGTGAACTGACAGCATTGACTAAAGCAGGTATTTGACTGCCTTTAAGCTCAAGATTCACCTGTTTCGTGCCATCGTCTTTTGTGCTCAATATAACGTCATTCCGCAAGTTTCCGACAAGAGAATCAATAATGTTCTCTGCTTCATTCATCCCTGTCGTACTCATAGGGGAATTATGCCTGTGATTCTTGTATTGTTTCTCACCACTATCAAAAATGGAATAAATCTCGCTGTCGCTGCTCTTGATGATTTGCTTTCCATCTTGATGATAAATACTAAACGTTTGATCGGCAGCACCACTTTTCACTTCTACATTTCCACTGGAATTATCCTTTGCCGAATCGAATTTCACCGTGGATTGCAGCGTCACGATTGATTTGCTGTTGTCCTGTACAGTCAGATCAAATTTCCCTGTCATACTTTGTACTGTGCTTGTGTTCTTAATCGCTGACTTATACGCATCATAACCCGCATAATCACCTACTCCCGCATAGACAGAAGTAACCAGCAATATACTGCCAACCGTGCCGCCAAGCCCCATCCATAACAATTTCTTTTTCATTGTAATGCCTCCTTAGGTTCGAAAGCTTTCCGCTTCCTACAATTTCTATATTACCCCCACCCTCTTAAGCCTCGATAAAGTGAATCTAAACTGTTTATTAACAATTCTAAAAATTTTCTTAACAAATCTATATTGTTTCGTTCACATGTATAGGTAAATGCACGTATAGTGGTAGGGTAAATTACAAACGAAAAGCGGGGTGGTTTCATATTCCAAGCTTTAGGATCTCGGGAACATCCCAATTTGGCGATGACGCATTGGCTGTCTTCCATATAAGTAGAGGTGATGTCATATTAAAAATCAAAAAAGGGATTGGGGGATTTGATCATCCCTCAATCCATTTAAACGTTGCTTATCAATTCATTCAATTATTACGTTGATTATTTCATGGTATCTTAATAAAGTTCAGCCAGTTCAAGTTAGGTTCACCTTTAACAAGGAATACCCTTAATGTTTGGTTGCCCGCTGGCAAAGTTGTATTTAGGTTTACAGTTTGCCATATTTGATATCCGCCAGTATTTGGTATCGTTAATGATCCTAATACATTACCTGCAGCATTTTTTAATTGGAACAGACCACCAGTAACTGGACTGGCAACGCGGAATTGTACCGTATAGTTACCTGCAGCTTGAATATTGACTGCATAATCCATCCAATCATTTGCATCGATCCAGCCTACATCTAAGCCACCACCTGTATCCGTAGTTGTTTCATTGACCACACCGAACATTGCGCTGTAACTTTCAGCTTGAATTTTCATTGGCGCAGGTGTTGGTGTTGGTGTTGGTGTTGGTGTTTGTGTTGGTGTTGGTGTTGGTGTTGGTGTTGGTGTTGGTGTTGGTGTTGGTGTTGGTGTCGGTGTTGGTGTTGGTGTTGGTGTTGCTGTCGGTGTCGGTGTTGGTGAAGTAGACGAGAACTCATATGCGCCGATATCCACTGAAGCCCCTTGTACTCTTGCTTGCCCATCTAAATCAAATGACCCATTCAAGGTTCCGTTTATCAAACCTGCATTAATAGCCGTTGAAGAAGGCAATAAACGCATATTCGTTGGCGCACTTACGAAATTGGGATCAATAAACTGAGAATGTGCATCGTTACCCGTCGCAGTTTTGTAACTAGCGAATGAAGTGTAATTCACATTTTTCCAACCAATTGTATAGCTTGCAGAGCTGGAATAGAAGATATTATAGTCAACGACGTTTCCCGTGTTTAGGGTGTAATCATTTTTAATTAGGATATTCGACGGACCTGCTATAAATATATTATTTTGAATGATATTATTTTGCGTATCATACTGTACTAACAGCTGCCCGCCTTCCAATCCTTTTAAATCGTTTTTATAAACGGTGTTATTGATAATTTTGCAATTCACAGTAGATCCTCTATTCGTATCATAACCGCCTATAGCAATACCGGTGTAATTACTGTTATATACGACATTGCTTCGAATAGTGATATTACTAGTCGATTTACCCTTGTGCTCACTAGCTAATTCAATACCAATATCATTGTTATAGCTATAATTATCTTCAATGATAGTGTCCTTGCCGCCATCCACATAAATCCCATCGGCAGAATAATCATAGGTGCTTCCAGTCTTATAAGCTGGGTTTCCAAATGATGAGATATTGTAAACCGTATTTCCTTTGACCAGACCGTTTCTCGCTTGATCGTAGGTTGCATTCGGCGATTTCCCTTCAAATCCGATGACATCGATGCCTATGTTATTGTTATCATGGATCAGATTATTGGTGATCTGGAATGTATCTACATTTCCGTTAACGACCATAGATTCACTGGAACCAAGCTTCAAATTAGTCAAAGTATTACCATCAATAATGACATTGTTGATCGAATTGGGTGCAGCGGTCCCATACACAGCGATCCCATGCGCATCCCCGCCGTTTAAAGCATTCACCAAGGTTTCAATGTGATGAACATAGTTGTTGCGGATTTCAATAAAGCTGCCATAGCCCGTCACAAAAATACCTACTGCCATTGTTCCTGAAGTTGAGGTTTTATAATTTCTAACTTCAAAGCCTTTCACAATGATATAGTTTTTATTCGTAACGTTTATCATCGCTTCTGTTCCGGAAACCGAAAGACCTGTACCGTCTAATACGGCTGTTTCCCCAGGGTAGCTTTGAAAGGTGATATACCCTCCTGCTGCCGAGCCCGAGACATTTACGGTTACCTTCTCCGAATATGTTCCTCCTCTAACATTAACAGTTGAACCAGGGCCTACGCTATTAGCCGCCTTTTGTATTGTTTTCCATGGTGCCGCTAATGTACCTGCATTGCTGTCATTTCCAGAGGTCGATACATAATAATCCGTTCCTGATGCATGTGTAACTTTCATAGAGCCGATGCCTGTAAATGTAGTGAATATCAATCCCATAACCAGAGCAAAAAGAATGTATAATTTCGAATGATTCCTATTTAATGTACGCAACTTAATAACACCTCCATTAATATTTTCACAGCTCCAACCCGTTTAATTCCATCAGCATCTTGCTAAACCTTTCGTTCCATGTCAAAATAAACCTAGATTCCGCAAACTCCCTAGCCGTTGTTTATGCGAATCTACCATGAGTGTTGAAGAGACTGTTGTCCATTTAGAGGGACACAGCTTACCTCAGCACTCTTATTCTTTGAAAATCACCATTACTATGTCTCCTCCTCTTCCGTTTTTTTCTATAAATGCAAAGCTTTCTAACACCCATACTTTCACCTTAAAGATTTATTGGCGAAGCTTATGCGTGCTTTGAAATGCTTCAACATCCTGCAAGGACGCTAAACCTCCCACTCCACCTAGAGCTAGTGTTGATAATCCTCCGCATGCATTGGCAAAATGCAATAATTCGTAATCTCGCTTGCCTGATAAAAACCCATAAATAAACCCAGCATTGAAGGAGTCACCTGCTCCAGTTGTATCTATCGGAACGATGTTATAAGCATTAATGGATTGTATGGCTTTATTGGGAGCCAGCATTGCTGCCCCGTTCGACCCTCGTTTTACCGCTACCCATTGACGTTTATTCGGGAGGAGCCCCGATACCTCCTCCAAAGTTCGCACACCATAGATATGCAATAATTCTTCTTCACTTGGAATGAATAAATCAGTCTCTGAAATGAGGCTGTGAATTTCATCCCTATGCCAATTGTTGCGCACATCCCATCCTGTATCGAAAGATGTGGAAATACCTATTTGGCGCGCTTCCCGAAACACTTCCTGCCAATAAGCACGCATGCCATCCTGCAGATAATATGAACCGAAATGAATATGCTTGGCTTCCTGATATAAGGCTTCAGGCAAATCTGCAGGCGTAAGAGCAGGTATGCTTCCCATAAAGGTTACTAATCCACGATCAGACGGCGTCGAAAAAGAAAGCGTTACTCCCGTTTTTAAAAACGGATGTCGCTTAACATATTCTGTGTTTACACCTCTGCTATTTAGTTGTTCTATGCAGAAGTCGCCAAAGTCATCAGCGCCTACCAAGCTTACAAATCGAACATCCACACCCAAGCCAGCAAGAGCGCAAGCCGTAATAGCTGAAGATGACCCCAGTACAAGGTCGAATGAATCTACCAGCTTCTCTCTATTCCACTCCGGAATAATATCCGTTCCAGTTACTATCATATCTACATTCAACTCACCAAGCACAAAAATAGTCATCGCTTGTTAGCCTCCAAAATTCCTCATTTTATTAATTCAATTCTGCAATAAGATGGCGTTCTTTCTCATATAACTCTGTAAACATTGCTTTTATCTCATCTAGCGAGCAAACGGCAGCCGTGAGTGGGTCTGACATCAGTGCATGCATTGCCATTTCTTTGTCATGCTCCAGTACCGAAGACACGGCTAATTCAAAAAATGACATGTTGCTGCGGCACAATGCAGCGAGATGCTCGGGTAATTTCCCGAAATGGCATGGATGAATACCATTACGGTCAATCATACAGGCTACCTCAACAACACCCTGCTGAGAAAGATTTGAAATCAATCCATTATTTAAAACATTGCCATAAATAACTTTAGGCTTATTATTAAGAACAGCTTCAATAATGAGCGCCGCATATTCATCAGAACCTTTAAAATCAATCGGTTCAGCGCCTGATAATTGTTTTAAAATCATCTCATTATTTTCTCTTCTCCAGACAGGCCAGTTATCGGCATAAAAACCCGTTGCCCCGTTGTAGCCCACATTGCAGTGAATATCGATTAAATCCTGTCTTTTGCGGTAATAAGGAATATACTCAGAAAAATGACCGCTTGATTCCGATACGAAAGCCCCCAAATATTTCATTGCATCCAGTCGAACGGGGTCCTTGGCAAGAAGCTTTGGATCTTTGATTTTCTCCAAAAGAACAGGATACAAATCCTTTCCATTATGCGACAGCTCGACAAACCATGACATGTGATTAATGCCGCCCGCTCTCCATTTCATTTCTTCGTAAGGCACCCCTGCATATTTGGCAAGCTGATGGGAAGAATTTTGAATCGAATGACATAGGCCAACAACAGGGATATTTGTTATTTTGGAAGTGAGCAAGGTTACAGCTGACATAGGATTGGTATAATTCAAAATGATCGTTTGCGGACAAAGCTCTTCCAAATCTCGAATAATCTCAATCCATGTAGGCAGTGTTCGAAGCGTTTTGAACAATCCTCCGGGACCAAGCGTATCGCCAATACATTGCTTCACACCATATTTAAGCGGAATCTCAAATTCACTTTTCACCGTTTCCATTCCATTGACTTCGATCTGATTAATCACAAAGTTAGCATCTTTAATAACCTTTCTTCGATCCGTTGAAGCAAGAACGCTCCACTTCTTCCCAGACAACTCAACAAGCTTTTCAACCAATTGTTGGGCAAGCTGCAGCCTTTTTTCATCAATATCGACAAGTGCAAAGATACCTTCATGCAAATCCTGAATATTTAATATATCTACAACGAGCTCCTTAGTGAATGCACTTCCCGCACCAATAATAGCTATTTTAGTCATTGTGTGTTTTCTCCTTGCTTGATGTAATTGGTCATTCCAGGTAAACCTTTATTTCATACCCGTCATCGTCAATCCTTTAATAAATTGTTTTTGAAAGATTAAGTAGACGATAATAACAGGGATCATTATCAGAACAGCAGCCGACATAACAACGTTAAAGTTTACAAGATGCGATCCATTAAAATAAACCAACGCCATGGGAACCGTCATATTATTCGTATCGTTCAAGACAATCAAAGGCCATAAGTAATTATTCCAGGAAGCCATGAAGGTGAAAATCCCAAGCGCAGATAGCATTGGCACAACCAGAGGCATCATCACGCT
>JAQBPR010000127.1 GCA_028287395.1 Bacilli bacterium | reverse complement strand
TTCTACAACAGCAATCGTATCCATGGCACAATCGGCTATCTCACGCCAAATGAATTTGAAAAAAAGCTTAAAGAAGCAGCTTAACTTTCTCTATTTTATGTGTCTAGTATCTTGACAGGGGTACAGTCATCTATATCTTCAATTTCACTAATAGATGGTAAGTTATTAAATTTCTTATAGTGTTTAGCCAAAAAGCTTACTAAGATAGGATATCCTTTTGTCATTTCATAAATTTTCTTAATAATTGAATACTCTGTTAAATGATATAACTCATCTAAGAATATTTTGGTTTGCTCTAAATTCCAATTATTAATAAATTTAGTTTCCCAGTTTGTTTTAGTTTTTATAGGTCTTGATAATACAATCACCTTGCTATTCAATCCAACTTTGTTAATAAAATCGATGAAATGTGGTAAATCATCACTATTATAATTCTCAACATGGTCAAGGCCATCAATAATTAAGATCAAATTATCGCAATGTAATTTATTAATAACATCCTCTTCCGTTTTTGTCAGATAGTTTTGGAATAGTTCCTTAGTGATATTTGAAATGAAATTTCTATACTCTAATCTTGCTTTATAATTTTTATCTTGGTTTGATACCCAAAACCTATATAAAACTTTTCTTTTCTGAAATTTCATTTGATTAACTAAGTGACTCTTTCCTACTCCAGGTTTACCCTCAACTTTTATTATATTTGAATCACTAAGTAATACTTCTTGTAATAGGATAGTCTTTTCCAGCAGATCAGTTGAATATATATCAATAGGGGGTAGTTCAGATCTTTTAATCACAAGCTTTCTTTCATCAAGAAATTTATCGAAAAACCGTTCTAATATAGAAATTCTTTTTTCGTTATGGTTATAAAATTCACTGATTATCTCCCATGCTGAATCCCTTGAAATAGACACAACGAAAACACCATCGATGTTATAAGCTGGGATCCCCATAATCTCTGAGTTTGATTTAATATCAATATCTTTTATAAAAATTACATTTTCTTGATCTGACAATCTATGGGCCATTCCTTTGATAATAAAATTATTGTCAATCCTCTTCAGATCTGATATTTCAACATCTATAAAGTCTTTCATTTGACAGTAAACCATTCTTTGTGAAAGTTTAACATTGGTATCGTCAAAATTGTGGTTAACATCAGCCTCAATTTCGATTTGTAAAATCTCTCTCTCAACATCCATTTTTGATAATAACAAAAACGCAATCATTTTCTGATATGAATATCCTATTATTGCATTTCTTGATGGCCTCAACTAAATCACCCTTTATTTATAATTAGATTCCATTCAAAAGCAATAAGACTTTTCATCAAAAAATTCGCCTTACATATGATAAGACTCCCTGCATTCGATCTTATACCGACCGAACTCCCGTATGACAGACAGAACATCTCTTAACCAAATGATCCAATGGAATTACTTGAAATTGCTCTTGTTTCTCCATTTTCCACATTTTACACCTTAGTATTTTTAGGTTGTACGAGATTTTTTTCAATACATTGATATATTTCATACGAGGATATGTCGTAAATACTCCTGATTGAATGGCGTCATGATCTTCTAGGTCTATAGAAAAGTCTCGAATTCATTACATTGATAACATTCTGCTTCTAAATAAAATGGAAAGATACGATGTTTGCATTCTTATTTAGCGTTTTAAGCGGAATTCTTTCATGAATCAGTTCAAATGAATCACATGCCTCTTCAAACAATTTACTGATGAATTGTGGACCAATATCTGAGAATTAATGGTGGCATACTTGTTAATTTAATATTTTATATTCAGATGGACTTGTAGAATTGTCCCAGAATGCCTGATCATACATCATCCGCTTCATGATGATTCTCTCTAAGAGGGATGCAACCCTTGTCCATATCATGTAATCAGCTATCCCATTGAATTGGTAGCCCCCATGAGCAGCCTCGTTTCTCATTTTCACAAATTCAGATATCCATATCGGATTGAATTTTATCTGATAATGATTAAGTAAATTAGTAAGCCTTGTGCGGAAAGTTTTCTGTAATAGAAAAGAAAACTTGTTACTCAATGAATCTATGAATTCGTCTTGATCTAACTTATTTATATTCGGAATAATGTTTAGTTGAACCCATTCTTTATAATCTGGAAATACTCTTCTTCTCTCCTTTTTGTTCATGTAATACTCTTTATTTTCACCTAATATACTCACACAACATTTTTCTATTGTAGAACCAAGCTGCACAAAAGGCACTGGAAAGTTTAATCGTTCTGCAGCAAATCGAACTCCTCGAATTAACTCCAGAAGCGCTTCTCTTTCAGAGAATAACATGTTTTGATATAAATCAAATGTTTTGAGAATAAAGCCGCTTAAAAAACGTGGGTGATCAAGTTTTATCAACTGTCTAGTATGTGAGGATTTGGGATACCGAGCATTACGATAAGCATGATAAACGATGTCATTGTCTAGCAACCCTTTCATTTCAGACCAATAAATAATATTGCCGTACGCGATTTCCATTACTTCAAGCACAGCCTGTGCCAATTTCTGTGCCTCAATGTCCGAAATATATCCATTAAGCTTTTCTATATTCATTTCAATGGAAATGAAATCTTCTTCTAATGAAATTTTTTCCTTTTCTTTCGCCTCAGAAATTAGTCTTTTGAGCTTAATGTTGTATTTATAACCTCCATACGAAAGTTCGATTGTGGATAAACTTAAATTATTTGTTCCATCGAAATCTTGGAACTTGTAATCATACCCTATCTTTGTGTTGGGTATATAGAAAAGTACCGTGTCAAACGCTCCGGATTCTCCGACATGAATATCATCTGCGTTCAAGTGTAAAATTGTCTCAATTAGGACTCCATTAATCTTACCTTGACGTCTTGTTAAGGATAACCGTTCTGCGCATATCGGCCTTCCGTGAGAATCAACGCCTTCCAAAGCCCAAGGAAAAAAGGGTAATGATTCGTATATGTCATATATCTCGCTATCTTTACTTACCGCTACAAATTTTGCTCTACCCTTATTCGATGCCTCAAAATGCCAATGAAAAGTAAAGGATACCGGTATTATTATTGATTCGTGTATCAATTTCCCCATTCCAAATAGTGTTTCCATTGTCTTCCTCCATCGGTTTTCTAATCAAGTAAAATAGCATTTTTACAAGTAATTGGATCATGTGGATTAATCATATAACATTGAAAGTCACAAGGCTATTTAAAATTGATGTGTAGAAATATAAAAAAACGACACAGATGGCGGTAGGGGTTATTGATGGCTCTCACATCTTGGTTCAATTTCATTACTATGGTGGTTCTCAACCATTAACTTGATGGCTCATTTCCGTTAACTTATTCAAAGTGAAAATTCATGAGGAAATTCTGGCAATTGCCTAAAGGCGTATAAAAATTAAACATGGTTTATTAAAATAAATAATTCAAGGGTCGCAGAGATGCGGGTTTTTAAATGGAGAAATATTCCTGTTGATATGCGAATATATGTTCGTTATAATACATATACTGTATCAGAACGTATATTTGTATTTAATGATTTATTAAAAGGGAATTTGGTCATGAGCAAACCCCAAGAAGTGACATTGAAAGAACTGGTCATGGTTAAAGACAGCATTATTTACCCCGTGATATTGGATGTATTAGAGCAGGATATTGGAAAAATGAAATTAATCGATTTGAAAATACGAATGATCTATATTAATAATCTGGTGAAAGTATGTTTGCTACTTAGACTTGATTTTCCTAGCGGAGGTGTTTTATGAAACAATTGAGAACAATCGCGCTAATTGATTGCCAGAGTTTCTATGCCTCTGTAGAGAAGGCGGCACATCCGGAATACAAGGATTTACCTCTCGCTGTTTGTGGTGATCCCACGCGTAGAAGTGGAATAGTCTTAGCAGCCTGTCCGCTTGCAAAGAGTAAGGGAGTGACAACTGCAGAACGAATAGGAGACGCAATAGGTAAATGCCCAGAATTGATCGTAGTCCAGCCACGTATGGCAGAATACATTCGTGTCTCCCTTCAAATTACCGACATTTATCGAACATTTACAGACCTTGTAGAGCCGTTCAGCATAGATGAGCAATGGGTCGATTTAACAGCTAGCCTTAAACTCTTCGGGGAGCCTGAAACAATCGCAAAACAAATACAAAACCAAGTAATGGAGCAAACTGGCGTTTACGTCCGAGCTGGAATTTCAGAAAACAAGCTGCTTGCAAAAACCAGTTGTGATAATTTCGCCAAGAAGCGTCCTGGAGGTATTTTCACTCTTCCTAAAAAAGATATTGGCGAAATACTCTGGCCGCTGCCAATCAACAAAATGTACATGGTAGGTAGTCGCATGACGAATCATTTTATGAGGATGGGCATTCATTCAATCGGAGATCTTGCCAAGATTCCATTGACTAGACTAAAACAAATGCTGCGGACGAAGTTTGGTAAGCAAAGCGATATACAAGCTGATCTATACTGGCGTATTGCAAACGGTGTGGACGACTCACTAGTGACTTTAAACACGCACGATACCCAGAAGTCAATCGGACACCAAATGACCCTCCCAAGGGATTATAGGACGTTAGAGGAAATACTTGTTGTCATCCTCGAACTTGCGGAATTGGTCTGTCAACATTGTAGAGCGAAGAGGTATATGGGATGGGTTGTTAGTATTGGATTAATGGGAGCCGATTATGATCGTCCTAGCGGATTCTTCAGACAAATGAAAATGCCAGATCCAACAAACCTAGCAGAAGATGTTTACGAAATAGCTAAGATCCTGATAGATAAGCACTGGGATAAACTGCCGGTTCGCAAAGTAGGTGTTACCTTAAACGAGCTAGTGAGCGATGAAGAATATCAGTATGTTATGTTCGGGGATCGCGAAAAGAAAATGGCTCTCGCCCATACAATGGACAAAATTAAATTTCGTTATGGTGACGCAGCAATCATGAGAGCAGTTTCCATATCCGAAGCAGGTCAAGCAAAAGACAGAAGCAACAAAATAGGAGGTCACTACAAATGAGCAAAAAGCTGGAGAAGAACGGAATGTGGGAATCGAGTCGGATGATGCTGCCGGAGCATAGGGAAACAATATTAGAGCAAAACCGCGCCTTGAAAAAGAAAGTAAAACCTGATCTAGAGGAACAACAACAAGAAGAAGTTGCACGAGCCATAGGTGTTTCTATGTGGCTTTCCATGCCGATGACTTTTGTTTTGTTCGATGAACTCCAAAACAGAGAAATTATTGGAACTGCAATTAAGATTGATACGCTAACCAGGAAGGTGAAACTTACTGGATCTGATGGTGAAGAATGGGTTGATTTTTCGGATATTATTCGAATTCTATAAATTTGAATTGACACCAAAGATTCTAAAAGTTATGCTAATATTAATCCGAAAGCATCGGTTAAAAAATCCCTTGATACTTAAGTATCTAAGGGATTTTTTATGTGATACCATAAATTGAATAAAGAGTTTTGAGTACAAATAATGTAGTAATCCCTTACCAAAATAATTTGAGAAAAGAGTAGATGTAAAGATGATATTGGAAAAAGTAAGAATACAAAATTTTAAAAGCATACAAGATTCTGATTTTGTAGATATTCATTCGTTCTTAAATATCATTACAGGTATAAATAATGCAGGGAAGTCTGCATTTATTGAAGCTATCTACTTGTGTTTTTCTGGGCATCTCAATTATCAGGGAATATCAGGAGGTAATAATGGTACAGATGGTATTCGTAATTTAGCAACTTCACCAGCCATATTCGAATTTATCCTTCAAATTAACCATGAAGAGCAAAAAAAATTCGAAGATATATTTAAAAGTACTTTTGCAAGCAGAAAAATCAAAATATCCTTTTTGGGATTTGAAGGAATTTCATATTTCAATGATCTAAGTGTTTTTGATGCAGTAACTCCAGTCAATATAAACCCGATGTATTTTAAAGATAATGACAATCACTTCAGAGTAAATATTGGGGGAAATCTTTCAACCGTTGACGATAAAATTAAAAATCTTTTAGAATCAATATTCAATGAACTCAAGGCGAAAATTTATTATATCAGTGGAGAAAGAAGGGTTCCTACTCATCAAAGTATTATGTCTATACCGCGTTTAGATGCTACAGCTACACAATTACATACACATATGATGTTCCTCCTTACAAATAAACAAAAAACTTATAATCGAATTGTTGAATCATTCGTTGCTATTTTTCCTGAAGTGGAGAATCTTTCGCCTGAAATGATAGGAATAAATACTCAAGTGACTAATATTCAGATAAAGTTTAAAGATCTAACTGAAACTATTCCTATTCAAAAATGTGGTAGTGGTTTTTATCACGTGCTCATTTTAATAATATTACTCAATAGTGAAAGTAATGGTTTAATTATTCTTTTTGATGAACCTAATTCTTTTTTACATCCTTCCGCAGAAAAAGCCGTCTACGATACTATCTCAACCCAAACAGGGCATCAGTATATTTTCACAACACATTCCCCTATTTTAATTAATTATCCTGCAGAGAAAAATATTATTTTGATTAAAAAACAACAAGGGTGCTCCATATTTAATAAATTAGAACAGGTAGGTCCCGCATTGGATGAAATAGGTATAAGAAACAGTGATTTTGCATTTGCAAATAAAATTATATTTGTAGAAGGGAAAACAGAAAGAGAACTTCTCCCCAAAATATTAGCTGCGTTTGGTCGAAAGCAAATTGGATACAATTACAGTGTCATTGAACTCAGGGGAACCGGAGATGAGTGGAGAAGAAAGCAATATATGATCGCAAATGCATCTGTTTTTCAGGACTTAATGAAAACTATCTCATCCAACCCAATTCCATATGTGTTCCTACTTGATCGAGACGAACGAAATTATCAAGAAATTTCCGAGAAATACGGGAAAGATCATATAATTCTATTAGGTAAAAGAGAATTCGAAAACTATTTATTAAATGCAGAGGCTATCCATGAAATGTTGAAGCAAGTATTTAATTTAGAAGTAAATGTTAACGAATTAAATGAGTTAATACAAGATTGTTTAAAGAATCCATATCTATTCCCAAGTGGAATCCTTCAAACGGGTAACCCAATAAATGATATTAGAGGCAGTGAAGTCCTTGATGCAATAATAAAAAAATATATTAATTATGATTATGCAAAACCCAGTCATGGTTCAATACTTGTAAATTGGATATTATCAAATCATCCAATTCAATTAAAAGAAATTTCCGACTTGCTCGAGCCATTTTTAAATGAATAAAATAAATGAACATTAAAAAAGTGCATGAATTTATAATACAAATAATCGACATCCTGATTCACATGATTTGGCTCGAAGGGAAATTTTATAGCTCACTTAGTAGTAAGATCAGCTATATTAATATCCCTAGCATGTAAACTTCTTAAGAGTTCCAAATATTTATACAAAAGAAGTTCATTTTCTTTTTTTAATGTTTCATAATCTGTTTTATATACATTGCTCCGTGATACTTCAAATTCCAACTTGGTTGTTATTCTTCCGATTTTTAATTGAGCTTTTTTAAGATCATCAGTTAATTCATTTATATGAGAGTTTAAGCCTTGAAGTTCTTTTTCTTTAAGCAAGCTATTAATCAAATCTTGATTGATAGTATTCTCATTGGACCAAGAGGGATCCCATATACCACGAACATGTTTTTTATAAAGCACCGTTCTACTGAGCCCAGTAAGTTCAGCTATCTTTAGAGCTTTTATTTTAATACCATTTCCTTGAAGATCACGAATTGTGTTTACTGCCCAAGTAACTGATTCTATAGTTGCATCAATACTTTCCTTTTGTTTGCTTGCTTTACAACCTTGAGATAATGTTCATTTGAGTCAAAATGGTCTAATTTAAGACCAAGCAACTCGCCTATCCTCATTCCTGTTTCAATGCTAATGCGGAAAATTAATTGATCTCGTTTCGTTGGTAAACAAGCCATAATGTTCTCTATTTCCTGATCTGAGTACCATTTTAAATGATTATGTTTTTTTCTATATGTAATCCGAGATAGAATGGACTGGTCAATTTCAAAACTCCATATTTGACCATAAAGAAATTTTGATTCCATTACTCTTTTATTCATTTTAGATTTTGAACTATAGAGAAGAGGGTTTGTACTAACTTTCAAATTATCCTCTAACCAGATATAAAAATTTTTTAAAACACTTATATTTGTTGCCATCCCACTAAACGTCATTTTGCTCTCAATATTAATAATTACGTCTCCAAAACCAAGTAATTGCTTTATGTATTCTTCAATTATTCCCTTGCTTGTAACTTCGTTGTATAACATATTGATTCCCTTCAGATACCTCAGATATCTTAATAAGGCGTATGCATATCTCTCACCTGTTAAGTAACTGTTCAAACTTACAATATCTAGCCAGAGGCATACATCCGGAACGGGTATCCCATCTTCCGTGATAATATAACGAAGGTGTTTTCCATTAGATGCAGTTTTAACAAATAAACCATAACTATTTATTCCCTGTTTGTTCCCCACAATTTACCCCCAAAAAACTAAATAAAAATAACTTCTAGAACAGGGTATCGGTTCTAAAAGTAGATATTATTATTTTCGTTTACAATATATTTTAGTAAACGATTATAAATCCCTTATATATATTATTAATTATTTTTATTGTTCACTATTACAGATAGTTAACAAGGACGTAACAGAACGTCAATACTGAATTGCTCTACAAGGTCCGTAAACGTTCGATAAATTTCCGTAATCTGAAGGGAAACACGAATGTATTCTGCCATTCGTGGTTGGACTACGATCAATTCTGGACATTTACCTAATGCATCCCCGATACGCTCTGCAGTAGTGACACCATAACCTTTCGCAAGCGGGCAAGCAGCTAGAACAATACCTGAGCGTCTTAGTGGATCACCACAAACTGCAAGGGGCTTATTTTTATATTCGGGGTTTGCCGCTTTCTCTACCGATGCGTAGAAGGACTGGCAATCAATAAGCGCGATAGTTCTCAATTGCTTCATATAACTTCACCGTTAATATCCAAATTGAGCAGCATGCAAACTTTAATGATCACGCATGCGCGAATGATGTTAGGCAGAAACGAAATTTCATGACTGTATCCACGACACAAATATTTAGCGGTTATCCCTTTAGTCGATCTCTCCTGGTTGAATATCTTAATTCCTCGTTTATGCATTTCACGTTTAATTTCAGTCAGTTCTTGGGTTATAAGGTTCTGAAGATGTTTGAGATTTCCTATATAGATCGTAGGAATTTTCAAATCAATCAACTTCATTTTACCTATATCGCGTTCCAATACATCCAAGATTACAGGATAAATAATGCGGTATTTGACCATAATTAATTCGTCTTTGGTTACTTCTTGAGGTTTGTTCATGGTCAAACTTCCCTTCTGTAAATTCCATAAGACACAAACATTTGTTCTTATTCAGTATATTCATAATAGCGAACAAATATTCTTATTTCAAGAGAAATATTTAACCTTCATTTTTAACAATTAAAAGAATTTTTTTGTGATAAGCAATACATTTCCGGGCATGCTACCTAAAAAACGGTCGTTCATCAAGGAATCAAGATCCATTTCCTTGTCTAAAAACTAACGTGAAAAGGAGGATGCTTGCATGACTATGATGTCAATAGCGCTGTGTTTGTTGCTCGCTCTTGTGGGTGTCGGGTACTTTTTGGCAGGACTAGTCATTCATATTCGTACTTACGGAGATGAGGATATTTACAAGTACGAGACAAACGCGGGAACACTAGTGCGGGAGGATATTGACCGTTTGCCGAAAGAAGAGGTATTCATTAGTTCCCCATATGGTTACCAGCTCCGCGGACTGTTTTTCAAAGCTCCGCAGGATGCGGGGAAAGCCATCGTACTCGTTCACGGAGTATCGACATCGCTTGTCAGCTCCCTTAAATATATGTGGATGTTCCGTAAAAGAGGCTTTCATGTACTCGCTTACGATCACTGCCGACACGGAGGGAGCGGTGGCTCCACCACAACGTTCGGTTTCTACGAAAAACACGATTTGAACGCATGCGTTGATTGGCTTTTCGAAAGAGTCGGTCAATACTGTAAGATCGGTATATTTGGCGAGTCAATGGGGGCATCAACTGCCTTGCAGCATGCGGCTATCGATAGGCGTGCGGCTTTCTACATTGCCGATTGCCCATATTCCGATTTGACAGCAGAGCTGATATATAGGCTGAGAAAGGATTGGTGGTTACCCCCTTTTCCATTTCTACATATCACAGGATTATTCGCTTGGTTGCGCGGTGGGTTTCAGTTCCACTTAGTTTCTCCGATCCGCGATATGGCAGAGATTGAAACTCCTATTTTGTTCATTCACGGAAAAGAAGACAAGTACATTCCAATGGAGATGACACTTGAGCTGTACCGAGCTAAGCAGGGGCCCAAACAATTGTATCTGGCGCCGGGTGCAGATCATGCACAGTCTCTGCGTACGAACCCACATATCTATGATCGCATCGTTGGAGAGTTCTTGGAAGAGCTTGGTTTGGCGACAACTGAGACAAAGACGTCAAATTCGGTGGAAACAGAAAGCGATGAATTTACCAACCAGAACGATCCTTTGGACACGACCGGTTTTGAGGATGGTGTTCACGATAATGAACTGGCCCACCTGGACGCCGTAACGACACCTGGGTAAGATGCGCTTAAATCCCGTTATAACATGTTTGTAATGAAGTCATAGGATGGAGCAAATGCGTTAAAAAGAACACCCCCTTTTTTTAATTATAGGTATTAGCCGTGTCTAATATAGGGGATTCCCCATAGACTGATGTTGTAAGTCAAATCCCCGCTAGGAGGAATAAAATACCAACAACGTTTAGTCATCCCTATATGCTATAAAAAAGAACCGACCCATAAAAAAAGCTCCACGAAGGGAGCCAATTGATTTATTGATTGTACAAAAATGCTTGTGATATGCCTATAAAATATTCCGATTCGCGTCTTATATGATTTAAAACGACAATAGCAGTCGGATTTTGTTTCAGTGCCTGACTTTCCGTGCCGAGTTGATTCAGCAGTGAAATAAATTGTTGGCTTTGCTTCGTGGCGAACTGGACAAGCTGTAATACTTGAGTGTAAAATTGCGGGTTAAAATGCTGTCCCGATCTAACTACCGTTTCAATATACTGCACAAACGTGGCCTGTGTGCGTGAAAATGCTTGTTCCCATGATTTTAACGCTTGAACGAATTGTGTTTCCAGATTTGGTACGAGCGCTCGAATGACATCTGTATGTTCCGATTCCTGAAGCTTCCAAAATTCCCCTTCATCCAATATACGAAGCGGCATTTTATCACCATAATAAAACTGCATTGGATTCCCTCCTTGAATAGTCTGTGCATTAGTCTATGCCTTGTTAGCCCTAGTTGTCACCACAATTTCGTCTTATCATTTGTGAATAGAATCTACTGAGGATGCAAGTTACATTGAATACTCTTTATAAGTACGGGTAACACTGAATAACAAATCGTTTGAGTATTTTGTAGTTAAGGAGAAGATATAATGGAATCATTAAAAGCGTTAGTCGGCTGCAAGAAATGTAATGAGTCGTCTTTTGTTGTTGATTTAAAATCTGGTGATATTATTAGGTGTCCGAAGTGTGGAGATTTCGATGTGTCTGTTATCGAAGATGAACGGAATGTTAAGCACGAATGATTACCCCCCCAGGACTTTTTTATGTCTTTTTCTAATTGATTGCTTGTAGAAGTAAAACAAAAAAAGCCCCTCACCTGTACAAGCTTGAATAGCTGATCTTCAACTAAGCTGTGCGGAAAGTGAAAAATCAGGGGGGCGGAGCTAATGGCTGTGGTCAAATAAAAAATCCTCATCAGCATAAGCCAATGAGGATTTTTGATGCATCTGCTATTATTACATATGGACTTGGGTTGTTGCTGCTAGTTATGACAGGGATAATATTGTCTGAATAAAATTCATAGCCTGAAAAGCTACTGTGCTGAATTATTTAATAATTGGCAGGGAATGATGGGATCGAACCACCGATGCGGGAGTCAGAGTCCCGTGCATTACCACTTTGCTAATTCCCTAAATTTAAACCCTTATTTTATGGCTCAATTTATATTTTAACACATTTTACTCTTGGACAATACTGAATAGTTCCTTCCCACGTGCCCCAAATACATCCAACGCACAACAAAGGCTGTTTTGGTTGTTTTTCAATTGTGCTTGGAATCACAATCTTCATAATCACTACTCCCCCTTAAACAGTTTACTTATGTAAAGATATCCGAATTCGCAACTTTCTATACTACTTTTTCGCCAATTAGCGTCCTGTTTGACTTTTTTATGATTCGTGGTTGACCTTCTAAGCGCCACGGCGTTCCTTTACTAAATTAAAATAAAATATAAAAAACACACTAATTGTTTATCGATTAGTGTGTTTTAATTTTTGAGGTAAGGAAAATTTTCCTGACCTTTCTTCTACAGATCCCTAGGCGTTGGATATTCCTAAGTTGCATTGTTTTTTTATTCGCATGGAGATTTTGGGAGAGGATTTCCTACTGTAGAGGTAATACCGGAATTATTAGTTCCAGTCTGGAGTACCTTGCTAAAAGAATGTATTTGTATCGCAGCTGCAAAGACAAATAAAGCAATTAGCAGACCAATTGAGATCTCCATTATATAATACTCTCGGATATAATTAATCCTTTCCCGCCAATTCAGCTCTCTAAACTGAATTTTTTGCATTGGTACAAAACCGATTAAAAAGCGGTAGGCCTCGTTAATAGTTACAAATAGCGGTTCCCCTGGAGATGGCTGCTCATCATGCGCGAGATATTTGTATTTTTTCACCAAATGAAAATATCGGCTTTCAATCTGCTGACGATTAGCTTCCTCTGGAAGACCGAGAATCTTGAGCGCTTCATTCCGACCCTGCATCTATTTCCCTCCTTTATTTTATTTAAAGGGTTTGCAAAAGAATGGTAAATTATGCATTGGGTACAGCAAATTAAACTTTAATTATGGAAGCCCTCACTTATACCATTATTTTTTTATATAATAGTAAAAAAAGTGAGGTGATAATATGTACGAAGAATATCATGCGTGTAATAGCTGTTTAAATCGCAAAGTCTCCGTTCATACAGTTTATGGACAGCGTCATGAAGGCGTTATTGTTGATGTGGATCAACAGAATGTCTATTTAGACACTTCTGGAACCACATCGTATGGACAAGCAACTATATCTAATAAAAAGGCAAAAACATCTGCATTGGGATTCGGATTCGGAGGCAGACAATCAATTTTAACACTAGCACTATTTGATCTTTTGGCTATTGCTTTAATTGCATAAAAATTTAAGCTCCTTAATAAGGGAGCTTTTCTTAATTCATTACTCACTACCACTTTCTTTGTCATCGTTGACTTTATCCACGTATTCATTCCTTTCATAAACAAAATAAAAAGCCACTCATTTGAGTGACTTTAGAAAATACTCAGTATCCTCGATTAACTACGGAAGAGGAATTTTTTGTGTTTTGTCTCTATCTACATAAGCGGGAATTTCAGTTATCGCAACTTCCCTTTCGTCTTTCCACACTTTTATCATATAGATGTGGTCGGATTTACCGGTAAACATTCCTAGAATGGAGTGTTATACTTCCCATATCTTCAAAATACGTTTTTAGGAGGAGAATATGGTAAACCAAAAACTGATTAAAAGAGTAATTATCGGTGTAGGGTGCTTATCAATCTTTCTTTATTCAACATTTTTGACTAGTAATAATTTAGTTCATGCTTCTTCGGTACAAGCTGTTCAAGCTAGTTCTGCGTCTCAACAAAAAGCAGATAGAATAATAGTATCAGCAGAATCATTAATCGGTAAAGTTCATTATAAATTTGGAGTAAATGATCCTAAACACCTAATATTCGACTGTTCATCCTTCACGAAATTCATATTTGCAAAAGAAGGAATTAATCTAATTTGGGGATCGAATGCTCAAAGCAAGCAAGGTACGTATGTTAATAAGAATAATCTACAAAAAGGTGATCTAATATTCTTTAGTGTTGGAACCCCAGGAAAAATTGGACATGTAGGGATTTACATTGGTAATGGAAAATTTATTCATAATACAACGGGATCGGTTTATGGTGTAACAATTGGTGATTTAAAAAATTATCAAAAACGTTATATTACTGCAAGAAGAATTCTTTGAAGAAGAGTATATTGATGAATAATATTCCTCTAGCCGCCATATTAATGGCGGTTTTATTCAATAAGTACATCTGATAAGGATAAATTTCATAACATTGGATAAATTATTTATATCTTGATAATGGGATGTGTTTTTGTGAAATCAGATACTAAGAATTTTGGTCATATCATTGGAATTATTGTTATTACAGCTATTGTATTAATTGCCGCTGTTGTTACTGCTTTGTGGAGATAAATTAATTGTTAAAAGGAGCTAACTTTATGACCGATAAGAAAAACCATGAACCGACAATAGCACCAAGCATAAATATGCACGATCCTCTTGAAGAAAAAGCGACTGAGGAAGAAAAAGAACAAGGTGATACCACATCTGTAACTAGGTTATTTATAGATCGAACTCCAGAAAAATAAGAACACTAATCATCAAAATTAGCATAACCAAATTCAGGTTTAGTTGTAGGTCTGATTTCGCGTTTCAGGCTAAAATCATCAGAATCATAAACCTTTCAGAGATATGTGGATAAGCAATGATTCGATTTTCTAGGCTCTTTTTAGTCTTTTGGCATAACGAAAAACCTTTCGAAAAATTTCTTTATTCTTTAATTTTTTGAAAATATAGAGATCTGGATTTGTATTTACTTCTATAATCCAAGGATGGAAGCTTCTATCCACACCTACATCAACACCGAGCATGTTGAGCATTAAATATTTTTTGTTCATGACGACTGCGATATCATGTCCTAACTTTTCCAGAATATTATTGTATTCAGTAATTTGTTCTTCTGACATATACGGTTTAAAGTATGATATAACGATATAAAGAAGGAAGAGATAAGAAATTCTTTTTTTCTATCCCCATCTGATAATGAAATGTTACTTCCTCACCTTCCTCATGCTTCTCCACTCGTATAACACCATTGCCATAAGTACCGTTGATCGGTTTTAAGTAAACCATCTTAAACTCATCCAGCATCGACTTTAGTACGAATTGATTTAGCTTTTTGGTTTTTGGAATGTATTTACTTATCTCCCGATTTCCCAATAATACGTTGGTCTTATTCCACTTACTCCCTATATGTTGACCACTATTTTTTATATTTTTTAATTTCTCAATAATTCCTCCAGTAGGCTTTTTCAATTCGATATATGATTCATTCATTCGTATTGAACTAGGCATCTATCCTTAAACTTTTCACGAATTCACTTAATCTTTTGGCGCTTTCTGAATTTCAGATATTCTGCACGTCTACGTTTAATAAGGTGATACATGGATTTATCCGGTAAACGTGCGAAAAGTGAATGTGACGGAAAATCAAAATTTACCTCGATCAGCCAAAGTCGACATCGATGGTCCACAGCATAATCAATCCCAATTTGTGAACTGTATTTGTACCGGTTAAACCTATTGCAAATCACGTAGCTTGTTTGAATCAGTTTACCTTCTATTTCTTTATGTTGTTTGGGTTTTGAATTCGAAGATTCCTTCAAAACTTGGTCAACCGTTGTGACATAACCTCGACCGCGTTGTACATTACTAATAATGCTCGAAGGCCCCATAACTTTAGCAAGCATCCCCGTGTAAAGCCACTTGTTGTTCTTGTCCCTCATCATCATTACCCGAATATCGTATGGACGACCAAAATAGGTGTCAAGTTGGATTGTCCTTTGGACGATATATGGCTTTTTTCCGGTTATTTTCAATATGTGTTTTATTAGTGTATTGATTCCAAAAAACCGCATTTTCCGATCATTTACTTTAACTAGATGGTATTCCTTATCGGATTTCCATGCTTTCATAATACCTTTTCCTGTGTGCTCCATATTGGGTTTAATGTATACCGAGCCGTATTGTCGAAGTAATTCCCTAAGAGAAGTTCCGCTTAATAGGCGTGTCTCTGGCAGTATTCGTTTAATATTGTGATCCTTCAAATAAAACGTGTGCAAACCCCATTTTCCAGGCATTACATTTACCTTCTCTCCTTATTACTGAAGCCTATACGAGTGTCATCTGCTATCTTATACAGACTTTTATCGGTGGGAACGGCTATTGCCTTAGATCAGAATACAAATGGGCATAAACACAAGCCGAGTGATATTCCTTTTCATATTATTAAATATACGACCAAAGACAAAGGAGAACTGATATGCTCCGTTTGATGTGTAAAGGGAAAATTCATCAAGCTACCGTGACGGAAGCCAATTTGAACTATGTCGGTAGCATTACAATTGATGCAGGATTAATGAGAGAATCGAACATTAATCCTTACGAAATGATTCAGGTGACAAGTCTTAGGAATGCGACTCGGTGGAAAACTTATGCTCTTCCAGCACCGGAAGGATCCGGAAAAATATGCTTAAACGGCCCACCTGCACATCTGTTTGAACCAGGTGATTTGATCATTATTTTGAGTCTAGGAATGATGAATGAAGCGGAGGTCGCATCTCTTCTGCCGAAAGTAGTATTTGTAGATGGACTTAATCAGATTATACGGGTAGAAATTCATGATCTTTCCATACCTAAACCATTGTTTGAGAACCCACAATAAAACCAAATATAAGCCTATCGAAATCGTTAGACCTTCAATAATTATCAATATCGGTATCAAAAAGTAAAGGATATGATGGTATGAATGAAAAGCTAGCAAGGCTGGCAAAATGGAAGCTTCATCGTTTTTACGCTAAAAGCCCAGAAATCGTAAAACATTTGCCACAGACAGCTTTTTTCACACCAAGTTCATTCTCCTCATTCATGAACAAATATAATAGTGTATATATTAAAGCAAACACCCAGCATACTGGAAAAGGAATAATAAAAGTATGGAAAACCGTAAATGGATATCAATTTGTTAAAGTTCGTGGAAAAGCTAACTTTTCTCCTTCGACAAAAGATTTGTATAATAAAATCAAAAAAATTAGCCCAAATCAATCTTTCATTATTCAGAAAACAATTGATTTAGCGCAAATCAAACGAAGATTTTTTGATATAAGGGTAATGATGATGAGAGACGGAAACCGCAAGTGGGAGTATGCGGGGATGATTGCAAAGGTGTCCGGACATGGAAGTGTTGTATCGAATCTGAGTAGTGGTAAAGGCTACGCAACAACTATAGAAGAAGCCTTAATCAAATCATTAAAATTCAATAAAATGCAGATAGAAAGCATAAAGAAACGACTTATCAGTTTAAGCTATAAAATTATTCATTATTCTGAGAAATATCCCTTTTATTCATTTCAAAGTGGTATTGATCTTGCAGTAGATAAAAAAGGACGAATTTGGATTATTGAAATTAACCTTCATAATCCCTCACATAGCCTTTTTAAAAAACTCAAAGATAAGACATATTTTAGAAAAATAAGTAGATTATACTCCGCTTATCGAAAACACAATAAACGTCTGATCTAATTGATTAACCTTTCTACCTAGTAGAAAGGTTCTTTTCGTTTCTTATATTAGCGCTGCACTTTAAAAATCTGCTGTGACAATTTGGCATATTTAGTAAATCATAATAACCTATTTGATTTTTTCGTTTATTCTCATTGTCCTCTCATAGTCCTCTCATTTCAACACCATATAATAAAATATGTTCTTATAAAAAGTTAAAAATACTTAATAAGGAAGTGTAGTGAAGATGAAAAAACAAAAAGGTATGCTTATTGCTTTAATATTGGTTTTTTTGTTAGGAGGCTGCGGTGGGAAAATCGAAACTAAATCTCCAAAAATATCTACTACTTTACCTCCCGCATCGAATCTGTATACTATTGCACCTCCTTCCCAGTCCCCGTCCTCTTCGCCATCCTCTTCGCCAGTTTCAAGCGATAAACCCGTTCCGCCAGAAAAAAACCCTACAGGGGACATTTCTGATTCGCAGGTGTTTATTAACTACAGTTCTGTTAAGGGAGGTTATTCGCTTGAAGTGCCGGAAGGATGGGCACGAAAAGAACAAGAAGCAGCCGTTGACTTTGCAGACAAGCTGGACGGAGTGAAAGTTGCGGTTGAGAGCGCGACGCAAGCACCGTCAGTAGATAGTATTAAAGGAACTCAGATTGTTGAAATGACAAAAACAGGACGAGCGATAAAAATAGATCGTATCCAAGAAGTATCGCTTTCCCAAGAAAAAGCGATAAAGGTTTCATACAGTTCAAACTCGGAAGCAGACTCCGTTACGGGAAAGCAGGTTCGTCTCGATAATGAAAGCTATTATTTTTATAAAAACGGCAAGTTGGCAGTCCTAACTATGTGGGCACCACTTGGAGCGGATAATATCGACCAGTGGGATAAAATGTCAAAAAGCTTTAGGTGGGATATAAAATGATTGTACTTGAAGCTGTAGATTTATATCGTTTTTATCATACAGGTGATGAAGAAACGTTAGCCTTGCGAGGAGTAAGTATTCAGGTTCGTAAGGGTGAGACAGTAGCCGTCATGGGTCCGTCCGGCAGTGGAAAATCAACGCTGTTGGCCTGTTTATCCGGTCTTGATGTGCCAGATGGCGGGCATGTAGAGTTGATGGGTAAAAGAATTACACGCCTTCCAGAAGCCGAACGCTCAGCTATCCGTGCAGCTGAAATGGGCATATTGCTGCAGTCAGGCAACCTATTTCCTCACCTTACAGTGGCGGAGAATATTCGACTGCAAATGCGACTTTCCCGCAAGAACGATTCACAAAGGCTCTTGCAATTGATTAATCAGGTCGGTCTTAGCCATCGCAGCAATGCATATCCCTCACAACTTTCGGGCGGGGAAGCAGCACGCGCTGGATTGGCAGTAGCCTTATCTGTAGTGCCACATATTTTATTGGCCGACGAGCCAACAGGCGAAGTGGATGCGGAAACGGAGAAGCATATATTAATGCTCCTCGATGAAATCCGCAATCAAGGTAGTGCTACATTAGTTGTAACGCATAGTGAAAAATTGGCAGAGCACGCTAACCACATTATTCGCTTGCATGACGGGAGGGTTGTTTATGACTGAGTCTCCTTTAGGAGTAATCTCTTCAAGTTCGGTTCCCTTAGCTGAGGGCTGGCTGTTAGAAGCACAGTCGATCGCATGTGAATATTTCAGCGGAAATACGCGTGTGGTTGCAGTGGATTCCGCTACCTGCAAAATTAAAGCTGGCGATAGAATCGCCCTCGTAGGTCCTTCAGGTAGTGGCAAGTCCACTTTGCTTCAGTTGTTGGGTGGCCTTGAAGCTCCAACCTCAGGCATCCTCACTTGGCCGTTGCTTGGAGATCGTACGAATCTGCGCCCGATGAATATTGGCTTTATTTTTCAAACGCAAAGCCTGCTTCCCCCATTATCTGTTGTTGAAAATGTCGAGTTGCCTTTATTACTCACAGACATGAATCGCAAACAAGCACGCGAGATGGCACTTGAAGCATTATCACGGATTAGATTAGAACATCTTGCGAACAAACTTCCAGAGGAACTATCTGGTGGACAATCGCAGCGCGTGGCGGTTGCAAGAGTGATTGCTTGTCGCCCTAAGTTGATTCTAGCGGATGAACCCACAGGTCAACTCGATTATGCAACTGCAGATCATTTATTCAATGTACTATTATCCACATTGGATTATTCAGATACAGCACTTATTGTCGCAACCCACGATATAAAAATAGCCCAGCGATTAGACACGCAATGGTTTATGAAACAGGGTAGACTCGAGGTAGACACATCATGTTGATGACCCTAATCTGGATTAAGGGCCTTATTATACGTCGCATCGGACGGTTATTGGGAGCCATGACGGGTGTTGCCCTTACGGTTGCTTTATTATCCTCACTAGGAAACTTTATTGCTTCCAGCGATGCTGCAATGACACAAAAAGCTGTCCAACATCTCCCGGTTGATTGGCAGATTCTGCTAACACCTGGGGCTGATATAGAAAAAGTGATCGCAAATATAAAGCAGGCAATACCTTATACAGCTTTAGACAGTATCGGCTATGCGGATACCGCTGGATTTAGCTCCAACACAGGGGGCACAACGCAAACAACAGGTCCTGGCAAAGCTTTAGGAATTCCATCCGATTACAAACAGAGCTTTCCTGCGGAACTGCGTCCGCTTCTCGGTTCGATGGACGGTGTGTTAGTAGCGCAGCAAACAGCATCCAATCTACATGTGACTGTTGGTGATCTAGTCACAATTCAACGTGTAGGATTGTCACCTGTAGAAGTAAAAATCGAAGGTGTGATCGATCTCCCTGAAGCTGACTCACTTTTTCAAGCCGTTGGCGTACCGGCGGGCACTGTGCCGCAAGCACCTCCCGATAACGTTTTACTGCTGCCAGATCAACTTTGGCATAGTATCTTTGATCCCCAAGCAAATGTTCATGCAGACTCGGTTCGTACAGAACTGCATATTCGGATCCCCCATCAATTGCCTACAGATCCGAACGCCGCATTTGCTAGAGCAAAGCAGCTAGCCAACCATGTTGAAGCAAGTCTTGCAGGTAGTGGTATTGTGGGAGATAATCTTGCGGCTCGTCTAGGTGGCGTACGCGAGGACGCACTTTACACGCGAGTGTTGTTTTTTTTCTTGGGACTTCCAGGAGCAATTTTGGCAGTGTTGCTCACATTAGCGATAGCTGCATCAAGTGCGCAAAGAAGACGTAAGGAGCAGGCGTTATTGCGAACTCGCGGAGCGACCGCATCCCAGATTATTGCCCTAGCGGGTACAGAGTCGCTCATCGTAGGGATAGTAGGTGTAATACTAGGTATCCTACTGGCATTCATCGCCTCCATGCTTATCGCTACTCCTTTAGAGTGGAATTCATCTACCGTTCTTTGGACGATAATTGCGGCTTTTGCAGGGCTTTTACTTGCATTCATGGCTGTGGTTTACCCTGCATGGAAGGAAACAAAACAATCTACAGTAGCTGCTGTCAAAGTAATTATCGGTCATACGAGAAAACCGTTATGGCGACGCTACTATCTGGATATCACATTTCTAGCTCTTTCCGCTATATCGTTTTGGAGAGTAGCAAGCACCAGTTACAAGCTTGTCTTAGCACCTGAAGGCGTCGTCCAAACGTCCGTCAACTATGAGGCGTTTATTGCCCCTCTCGGATTATGGATTGGAGGATCGCTTTTGCTAATGCGTCTTTGGTTGGTAAGCTTAGAACGTGGCAATATGATCTTTGCCTTTGTTTTACGCCCCGTGGTTGGAGGACTTTCTCATATTATATCTAGTTCGCTCAGCAGACAAAAAGCACTTGTTACACGCGGAATAATCTTGGTTTCACTTACATTTTCATTCGCCGTATCAACTGCAGTGTTTAATACGACCTATAATGTACAATCCCTTGCAGATGCAGAGTTGACGAATGGGGCTGATGTCACAATTACCGGTTCAACGGCATCTCCACCCAGTAACAAATTAAGCGAATTACAAGCAATGCCTGGCATTTCTGCCATCCAGCCTATGCAGCACCGATTCGCTTATGTTGGTAATGATTTACAGGATTTATATGGAATTGATCCTCAACATATCGGAGAAGTAAGTACAATATCGAATGCTTTTTTTGGAAATGGTGATGCCAAAGCAACATTGTCTGCACTAGCCAACGTTCCCGATGGAATCCTTATTTCGGAAGAGACAATGAACGATTACCAACTTCACCCTGGGGATCGTGTAAACCTTCGTCTCCAGAACGTCGCAGATCAACAGTACCATGTGATTCCATTTCATTTAATTGGGATAGTAAAGGAGTTTCCAACAGCACCTAAGGATTCCTTTTTAGTCGCAAATGCCTCTTATATTGCTCAACAAACTGGATCGAATGCTTCAGAAATTCTCTTGATTCACGCAAAGGGAGACACGACGAATCTAGCCACAGTTGTTCGGAATACTACAAAAGACCTTTCTGGAAGCAAAGTAACCGAAATCGGTTCCGTTCAAGGCACAATCAGTTCGAGCCTTACAGCTGTGAATTTACGAGGACTTACTAAGTTGGAGATTGGTTTTGCTATACTTTTAGTAGCAGGATCTTCCGGGCTTATCTTCTGGCTTGAGCTTGCAGAACGCCGCCGTACCTACGCAATCCTCACAGCACTGGGTGCTAAAAAGAATCAACTAAGCGCCTTCTTATGGAGTGAAGGACTGTTAATATTGATTGGTGGTGGAGTTTCCGGTGTGGTCTTAGGATTTGGCATCGCAGAAATATTCGTAAAAGTGCTTTCCGGGGTATTTGATCCTCCGCCTGATTTTCTCCATATTCCATGGAGTTATCTAACCGTGTTGATTTTCTCCGCTTCAATCGCCATGATTTGCGCCGTACTAGGTGCTCGTAAAATGTCACAAATACAAGTCATCAAAGCTTTACGCGATGTTAATAATTAAAATTTATTCTATTAATCTGAAAATAAAAACAGCCATTTATTTGATGGCTGTTTTTATTAGTAAGCCATATAGAAGAATAACTTCGACTGTATCCTCTCCTATTCATCCCCTAAAATTATTATTTTAAATAACCCACGCGCTACTAATACTTACTAAAGAATAAATAGAACTAGATAACGCATGTAGTTGTAAAACCTCCAGCTATTGCGCTCATATGATTCACCTCTCCCACCTAATAAAATGTACTACATGGATATTATATGGAGTCTAATTTATTTGTGGTTGGGCATTAGGTCATAGCATATTTTATGTGAATGAAGTACTCCTGTTAGGGCATATTGAAAAATGTGCTAATGCACCTATTAATTAAATTTAAAAACCCCAGAGTGTATCGTTTATCAGATACTTTCAGGGGTTTTATTAAGGCTTGTCGAGCGGTTTTTAATACGTATTGTATATATTCTCGCAGGTAGCTCCGGTTGGCTCATAGAAACAATGCAATTTATAGCGTCCTACTAAATTTTGACCATACCATGTCGGCGGACAATCCCCTTCAGGTCTAAAATACCACAAACTGAATTTCCCCGGCCAATATCTTTCTCCATTGATGACACGGCGGGCTAAACGCTTTTCGCTTTGTCTTACTCTTTGATAAAAGTAACCATGCTGAAGTGCTTCAAAGGCATGGGCTTGATATACCATTTGTGGAATAGTACGAAGCCCTTTAAAATCAGAACAATTGGCACGAATCCGGTTAATACCGACATTTCCGATAAGAAGCATTCCCAATTGTCCTTCTCCTTCTCCTTCAGCTCGAAGCAACCTTGCTAAGAGCGTAACATCCTTATCTCTTGCTTTAACAACTGCCATCCTTTCACCTCTTCCACATGATATATAACCATAGGATATTATTATCAGGAACAATAGGTGACAAAATTTAAAAAACGCGAATTAAATCAGTTTATAAATAGGGGCATGAATATCCTTTTTACTTTTTGACCCCTGAAATATTAAGATGATAATTAAGCCACCAATAAGATAAGACCCAGCAAAACAAAATTTCGCTTACCTTTTCCGTTCGGCACCTTAAATTCCTTACATTATCTAAATCCATCTAGTTCTCCCCCATAATGATCTATTTACATGCAATAATATAACATATTTCTCCTTAATCCTGTCTATATTTACAAAGGGGTGATAGAAATGTATAGAAGTGGGTATCAGCTTAAATCCGATGTAGATTTCGATAACGCCATTATTTTTCACCTAATTATTTCGATTACACAACAAGACATGCATATTGGCAGCGGCTATATCAAATCTCACAATAGTGAAGTTGTAACTCTAGCGGATGTTACGGTTTCCAAAGAACTATGCGAATTTAAAATTTGTTTGTAGCACAGCTAGCATTCATTCGGTTTTTCGCCTAAGTTGGTAGAGACGATAAAAATGGCTCGCGATCACTTTTAACACAGCATAGGTAGGAATGGCTACAAACATCCCCAGAAGTCCGCTCAGACTGCCAACCGCGATCAAAAGTAAAATGATCGTTAACGGGTGCATACTCAGCTTTTTGCCCATGATTTGTGGCGACAAAAAGTTGCTTTCAATCTGTTGGGCAACCAATACGACAATCAGCACCTTAATGAGCATCCCCGGAGAATCAATGAATGCTACAACAACACTAGGTATGATTCCGATAAATAAACCGACAAACGGAATAACATTCATCAAAGCTGCCGCGAGAGCAAGAATCAGCGCATATTTAACCCCAATCACAGCGTAACCAATAAAAATGAGTAGTCCCAAACAAACACTGACAAAAATCTTCCCTTGAATATAGGCGCTTAACGCACTATCCATATCCTCCATAATCTGCACAGCCTGTTCATCATGTTGATCGGGAACCAATTTGATTACAAAGGCACGAATCTTGTCGCCTTCTTTCAACAAATAATAAAGTATAAACGGAACCGTCGAAAGCAGAATAACAATGCTTGAAATGAACCCCATTACACTATTGAACGCTTGACCTGTGTTGGAAATAATGCCATTAACGAAATTAGATACTTTAGTCGAAATTTCATCTTGATGCTGCGAAAAGTAATCCGCAATCCATTTATTTTCTTGAAGCTTATTCACTTGCGCATCAGCCGCATGAATGATTTGGGGAATATTGTTCATTAAATTGTTGATTTGACTTTGAATAATCGGTCCAACCTCGATGATAATTAAAGCCGCAAGCACAAACATCACCAAGTACATGCTTAAAATAGCTATCGATTTCTTGATTTTCCGCGCTTCAAGAAAGCTGACAAACGGTCTCAGCAAATAATACAATACCCCGGAAATAATAAATGGCAGCAGCAGCGTTTTCACTACAGTAACAATAGGCGTAAAAATAAAATCCACTTTATTCGCTAAAAATATAATCAGCAGAACGACAACGATTCCATAACCAATGCGAAAATATTTACCTTGCGGCACAGGACATCCACCTTTTCAGCATACTTCCCTCTATTATATATAAACTTCCACGATTATGTAATTTGTATTTTTTCTATGCATGCGGGCAGTTCATTTCTTACGTTTCCAACCAGAGAAGAAACCGGATACGTCTCCATTTCCTCCGCAGCATAGGGCTTCAACAGCGACTGCAGCAGAGTAAGATCATGTACCTCTCGATTCAGCCAAATGACAGCCGCCTCCGGTCGTAAAATCACCGGCATGCGATCATGGATATCTGCCATTAGCTCATTGGCCTCAGTCGTAATAATCGTACAACTGCTCACCTTGCGACCATCCGGAGCGATCCACGTATCGTATAAGCCTGCCATAGCAAATAATTCACCATTTTCTAGACGAATCCGCAAGGGCTGCTTCATATCTCCTACCTTTTTCCACTCATAAAAACTATCTGCTGGAATAATACACCGTTTACGTTCTAGCAGCCTTTGAAAGGCAGGTTTTTGCGCAACTGTCTCGGCACGCGCATTTATCATCTTAAAGCCGCCTTTCTCGTCCTGTGCCCGCTGTGGGATCATTCCCCATTTCAGCTCTCCAAGTCGGTTATGCGCTCCATCGTTTATAATCGCCATAACCATTTGTCCGGGAGCTATATTATATCTTGGCTGATAATACGATATACTGCATTCGGGATCAATAAAAAATTGCAGCATTAGCTCTTCTAAACTTACAGTTATCGTATAACGTCCGCACATAATTTTCCCTCCGTTATAACAAAAAATACCTTTAAAAATGGCTAAAGCGGAAATTGAAAAGCAGCTTAGCCTCTATTTGAACCTGGACTCCGGCGTTGTCAAATAACGGAAAGCCATGCGCACATTCATTATGCCAACATACATGAACCGGTGTTTCAAAGAAATCAGACAAGTGCGCTCCACTTAAAACATCCATTGTTTTCCCCTGCATAAACACCCCGCCCCGACGAATTAAAATCGTATGAGCAAAAATAGGCAGTAATGTTGTCCGTTGTCCACGCTAAAGCTATCTTCTTTCACGGTCACCAAATAAAACTATCCTCTTTTTCTACAGAAGCATAGAAGGATTGACATCCATCAGTATAATCACACGTTTTTTGTTTTTCATAAAAGTTATCACCCTGATCGTTTTCTTGTCATCGGCTCTACAGCAAGGATGTTTGTAATTTTAAATATTCGCAACGCATTTTGTTTCAAACAATACGCTTTAACCACATTGCCTTCAATCGCTCTAACTTCGATCACACGTTGCGTAAGCTTGTTTCTTCGATCCAAATAAATGATCTGCACTATCCGGCCAACATATTTGTCTACCATGCCACCACCTCCGAATTAGAACATTTGTTCTGTATCAATACGTATATCATACAGAACAAATGTTTCTATTTCAAGTAGTCAGGCTTTGGATAAAATATTGCGCCACACGCGGACTCCGTCTTTTGTTTTCAATATACGAACGAATAAACGCAAGAAAGCAAAAAGCATATATCCGATGCGAATCTTCGCAACACAAGATAATTTCGTAGAAAATTCCATATCATTGTACTGTGGCTGCACTGAGATTATTGGCTTTGTATCCAATTTAACATAATGAAAAACATAACCGAATAACGATGATTTAACCGCCCAGATCACCCCTGTAGTTAACGCGGTTTCCGCAGCATCGCCAATCCCTACACGCGTATCCCAGCGAAATTCAGTACATTTCACATGCATTAAGGTTTGTTTAAGCCAAGCTGTATATTCAAAAACGTGCGCTAGTAATTTTTTCCCCCAATGAAAGATTTTCGAAATGCGATGCGGCGTTAATTGTTGCTTTTGTTTATCGTGCAATTCATGTTGAGTCGCTGCCATCGTAGTACCCATTTTAACTAAAATACCGCCCCATAGGCTGTGATATTGGATATAAGGAATCTCATAACGATAGCGTAAAAAACCGAAAGCCTTGATTTCAATAAAAAGATAGTCGTTATCCTTCATCCGCGAGAAAAACATCCATATCCGCAAATGGCATATAAAGAGGACGATTGCCACACATGCAATAATCAAAACAAGCCATATCCAAATCACAGTTTACCTGCCTCCCTTATTTCGCTGCAAACGAGGATAAACGGCTTCGCCGTCTCAAAAAGACAGCAGAAAAAACTCCGCTTGAGGCAAGCGTAAGCCTGCCGTTCAATGCGAAGTTAGTATGTGTTATCGGTTGGAAAATAATGCGCTTTAAGTTTCTATTGTTTCTTCTATGCTTTCGTCATCCTCTTCGCTTGACTCATCCAAATCAGAACCAGAAATATCGTCAAAAGTCATCTGTTTACCATCTAATCTGGCAAAGAGCAATCTTGTCTCCTCTTCCAAATTAACATCACTCGTAAACGAAGCCGCTTCCGGCAGCTCACTTAAGCCGCTTAAGCCAAAGTAGTCCATAAATTGCTTCGTCGTACCATATAAAATCGGCCGGCCTGGTGCATCCGCTCGATCTACCTCTTCAATTAGTTCTTTGGCCACTAAAGAGTGCAGCGCTCGATCGGTTCTAACGCCGCGAATCTCCTCGATCTCTACACGCGTAATCGGTTGACGATAGGCGACAATCGCTAAAGTTTCTAAAGCGGATTGAGACAATGAGGTACGTGTAGGCGAATAGGCCAAGCGTTCAAAGTAAATCGCATGGGAGGGTAAAGTTGTCATTTGAAAGGCGCCTGCCAATTCAATGATTTGCACCCCTCTGCCTGTACGCAGGAAATTTTGACTCATTTGTCTGACCGCATCGATAACGGTTGCAATATCCTGCTCTAAGATCTCCGCTAATTGCTTAGCATCAATTCCTTCATCTCCCGACACGAACAGCAGCCCCTCAATAACTGACTTCATCTGCCGCAAATCCATCGGCTATTCCACCCTCTCTTGCCTGTATGACAATATCATCAAATAATCGATGTTGATAGCATACGATGACTTTCATTTTCATCAGTTCGAGCATTGACAGAAAAGTGACGACAATGTCCTCGCGCGTAATATCATCGTCAAACAGCTTAGAAAATAGCAGCTTGCCGCCTCTTAATTGCAGCAAATGAATGACTTCTTTCATCCGGTCTTTAACAGAAATTTCATCGCGTTTTATTCGCGTAACCACATTCCGCCCGACCAATCGACGCAGTACCTTTTGAAAAGCGCTCATTAAATCGGTAATGTAAATGCCTTTCAGCGGATTTTCCTGAACAATAGGAACATATGGCGTTAAATCTACGGGTTCCCGCGTATAAATTAAGCTGCGTTCCAGTTCTTTTTCACGAAGATGATCGGCGATTCCTTTATATTTACGATATTCCAGCAATTGACGCACGAGTTCCGCACGCGGGTCTTCGCCTTCGTCCATATAACCATCCTCATCGAATGTGGAGATGGGAGGTTTAGGCAGCAGCATTTTACTTTTAATGAATAATAACGTTGCCGCCATAACTAAAAACTCACTTGTTATATCTAATTCCATTTCCTGCATATCACTTAAATAAGTCAAATACTGATCCGTAATCTCTTTAATCGGGATATTATAAATATCCACTTCCGTTTTATCGATTAAATGAAGCAACAAATCTAAGGGGCCTTCAAAAGAAGCCAGCTTATAGGTTACTTTCAAAAGGAATCCCCCTTAAAGTTTTCGTAGAAAACTAGCATCGTAAGCATTATCTGAGTTTTTCGCTAGAAAACTTGCTTCGTAAGCACCCATTGAAGTATGCTTTTTTAAGCCTTCAACTGCTTCACTAAATTGGCCATTTCAATCGCACTTGCCGCGGCCTCCCAGCCTTTGTTGCCAGCTTTAGTGCCTGCGCGTTCAATGGCTTGCTCAATCGAATCTGTGGTCAACACGCCAAAAATAGTCGGCACACCCGTTTTCAACCCAATGGCCGCCACACCCTTAGCTACTTCATTGCAGACAAAATCAAAATGCGGCGTTGACCCGCGGATAACCGCGCCCAATGTAATAACCGCATCGTATTTGCCGCTTTCCGCCATTTTTTGCGCGATTAACGAAATTTCAAAAGCACCCGGAACCCAAGCAACTTCCACATCATCTTCGCTTGCTCCATGACGTTTCAAGGCATCTAAAGCACCCGCTAACAGCTTGCCTGTAATAAATTCGTTAAATCGACCCACCACTATACCATACTTCGCTTGTTCCGATACTAAATGGCCTTCATAAACTTTTGTCATATTGAAAAATCCCCTTCCACGTCTCCAGCAAATTTGAGCAAATGCCCTAGTTTATTTTTTTTCGTTTTCAAGTATTGCAGATTATCTTCATTTGCCACCATTTGAATGGGCATTCTCTCGACAACTTCAAGACCATATCCTTCAATGCCTTTGATTTTTTTCGGATTATTGGTCAACAGCTTCATTTGGCGAATGCCAAGATCCTTTAAAATTTGTGCACCAATGCCATAATCTCGTAAATCTGCAGCAAATCCAAGTTTAATATTCGCGTCTACCGTATCAAATCCCTGCTCCTGCAGCTCATATGCTTTTAATTTATTGATCAGCCCGATTCCGCGGCCCTCCTGACGCATATAGAGCAGCACGCCAGAACCTGCATCTTCAATTTGCTGTAAAGCCGCCTCCAATTGCGGACCGCAGTCACAACGACGTGAATGAAACACATCGCCGGTTAAGCATTCCGAATGAACGCGAACCAGCACAGGCTTATCCGTATCCAGTTTACCTTTAACTAACGCAACGTGCTCCTTCTGATCCACTTCATTGGAGTAAACAATGGCATTGAAAACCCCATGCTCCGTAGGCAGCTTGATCTCTACTTCACGCTTAACCAGCTTTTCTTTTGCGTTGCGGTAATGAATTAAATTTTCAATCGTGATAATTTTCAAATTGTGTGCTTGGGCAAGCTCCATTAAATCAGGCACTCTCGCCATACTGCCATCTTCTTTAATAATCTCGCAAATCACTGCTGCTGGATAAGAACCGCACATTCGCGCTAAATCTACAGCAGCTTCCGTATGACCCGCGCGTCGCAGAACGCCGCCCTTTTTGGCGACAACGGGGAAAATATGTCCCGGTTTGCGAAATTCCTGCGCTTTCGTTTTCGGATCAATCAAGGCTTGAACGGTTCTTGCACGTTCAAAAGCAGAAATACCAGTCGTAGTTTCCATATGATCGACTGATATGGTAAAGGCAGTCCCATGATAATCCGTATTTCGCGCAACCATCTGCGGCAAATCAAGCTGTTGTGCCCGCTCTTCATTAATTGGAACGCAAACAAGACCGCGTCCCTCTTTGATCATAAAGTTAATTATTTCCGGTGTCGCTTTATCCGCCAGAGCAATAAAGTCTCCTTCATTCTCACGATCCTCGTCATCCACGACAATGATTACTTTGCCTAACATTAAATCAACGATCGCTTCTTCAATTAAATTAAATTTTAGCCTTTCCACGGCGCTCACTCCTATATATCTACTCTATATCCTATTTAGTTAAATCCATGCTCTGCTAAATAAGCAGCTGTAATGCCTTCCTTTTTCCCACTTCCTAGCGCTTCATTGGGTGCCTTATAGCTTAACAAGCGTTCCACATATTTACCAAGCAAATCGCATTCAATATTCACCGAAACACCTGGCTGCTTATCATTTAAAATCGTTTGAGCAAGCGTATGTGGAATAATCGAGACAGCAAACGACTCTTCTGTGACACGGATTACGGTTAAGCTAATCCCATCCAAGGCAATTGAGCCACGAGGAATAATATATTTAAGAATAGCCTTATCTTCAGGCGCAATGGTAAATACAACCGCATTTTGTTCCGTGTTCCTTGAAGTAATCATACCTGCGGAATCGACATGCCCTTGCACAATGTGGCCACCAAAACGTCCATGGGCAGACATTGCACGCTCTAAATTTACACGATTGCCGTTTTGCAGCTTTTTCAAGTTGGTTCGACGATAGGTTTCAGGCATGACATCAACTGTAAATGATACGGCGTCATATGCAATGACAGTTAAGCAAACTCCATTCACAGCGATACTATCGCCCAGATGAATATCAGCCAGAATGCGATTTGCTGAGATCGTTAAAATCATCGCTTGTCCTTGCCGCGAAATGGTGCGCATAATGCCGATCTCTTCAATAATGCCAGTAAACATTAGCTTCCACCACCTTCATATTGCGGATAACCGATCATACATAAATCGTGACCAAATTGTTCGATTTTCAAACGGTCCAGCCAAATGGCTTCACTCATTTTGGCAAAGCCATCAAAAGAAAAATTAGATGGAGCGTTATCTCCGCCAATAATTTTCGCGGCATAAAATAAATAGCATTTGTCAATTAACTTTTGCTCCAGCATAGCTCCGTTTAAACGACCGCCGCCTTCAAGCAGAATTGAGCCAATTTCTCGTTCCGCCAACAATTGCATTGCCTGCTTTAAATCAACCTTAGGTCCATCGCCTGCTGTCAATAATTCCGCGCCCATCTCGCGTAATCTCTCCGACTTTTCTAACGAGGCCTGAGTGGTCGTTAACACAATCGTTTGCCCCGCTTGCTGCAATACGGCTGCATTAGGCGGTGTACGAAGTGTGGAATCTACAATGATGCGGATCGGATTTAGAGCCGCCACTGTAAGTCGTGCCGTTAATAAGGGATCATCGATCAAGACCGTACCCACACCCACCATTATGGCTTGATGCTGATGGCGCAGCGTATGAACGTAAGCACGAGATTGATCATTGGTGATCCAACGGCTGTCTCCATTTTTACTAGCAATCTTTCCATCCAACGTACTTGCCGTTTTCAGCGAGACAAAGGGAAGACGCGTCGTGATGTATTTGTTGAATTTTTCGTTTAGATCGATCGCTTCTCGTTCCAGCACGCCGAGCTTTACTTCAATACCGTGAGCTTTCAGCTTGGCAATCCCAGCTCCAGCTACGCGAGGATTCGGATCCGTGCAGGCAACTACGACGCGAGCTACCTTATTGGCAATCAGCTTATCACTGCAGGGTGGAGTGCGGCCATGATGACTGCATGGCTCCAATGTTACATAAACGGTGCTTCCCGCAGCATGCTCGCCTGCCATGTTCAGCGCATGCACTTCCGCATGCTCCGTTCCCATTTTCAAATGGGCACCCAGCCCGATAACTGCACCCTCTTTAACGATCACACAACCAACCATTGGGTTGACACCGGTTTGTCCGGTAGCCCCATGAGCTAATTGTAAAGCAATCCCCATATAAAATTCGTCATTAATTAAATCCATCTCGCTCACCCTCTTTAGAAAAAAACAAAAAGCCCTAACAGTATTTGTCAGGGCAGCAAAATTGCGAATTCAGATGACAAGAAAATAAGTCGACGGACCCCTGTTCCTTCTCATCACAATGCTTTCGCGTAAATCGCATGTGAAAAAAAGTACAATGGTTGTCAAACACATTCGCTTGAAATGCTCCTTCTCTCATCCAGACTATACTGTCGGTCTTGGAATTACACCAAGTCCACCGGTTACAGGAGGATCCATAGGAATGGTCTCCACGCAAAACGGGTCACGGACTTCCTCGGAAAATAAAAAGTTCTGAGGATCACCGCCGGTAGGGAATTACACCCTGCCCCGAAGGTTTGTATTTAGTTATTATTGTAACAATGGTTACTAAGTTATGTTTTTATTCCTACTTATTTACTCAACATTGTTTGAAAAAATATTACCACCTTACATACAAAAAAGCAAGGATATTTATCCGTAGCATTAGAAAAACTTAAGTTATTGGGATTTTAAATGTTTCAATACTATTCCCCGCGGTTAAAGAATAATGATAAAACAAATAAAGGGAGGTAATAACCTTGACTAATTCATTCTTAACACCTGTTTCAGGCATAATTCCCATTGCTGCTCCAAGGAAAATGAATCGTTATAATTATGACCAAAACCATAATAACAGCACATCATTTTATGATTCCAATAACTCTGAAGAGGATCAAGCGAAGGAACATCAATTGCAAAATCAAATTTATATGGAAAAAAGTGCTCAACCCTTTCTTGGGCAATTTGTAAATATATATGTGTAACGTGATTTTTTCGAATAGGGATCACAAAAAAAGCCAGGAACAAAAGTCCCTCGCTTTTTAAGCCTGCTATTTTTTCTATTCTTCGTCCCAAACCTTAACCTCAGCCATTTTATCCCCTTGTTTTACAGCGTCGATATGTTCCATACCTTCCGTAACTTTTCCAAATACAGTATGCTGTTTATCCAAGTGAGGCTGCGGCTCGTAGCAAATGAAAAACTGTGAGCTTCCTGTATTTCTGCCCGCATGTGCCATGGAAAGCGTACCGCGCTCATGCTTGCTGACATTGGTAGCTACTTCGCAATTAATCGTGTATCCTGCGCCGCCCGTACCAGTTCCTTGCGGACAACCGCCTTGTGCCATAAAGCCTTTGATCACGCGGTGAAACTTAATTCCATTGTAAAAATTATCGTTCGCCAGCTTTTCAAAGTTCGCAACCGTATTCGGCGCTTCCTCCGGAAAAAAATCAATCAATACTTCTCCACCGTTTTCAAGTGTAATTTTACCTTTTTTCATGTTTAGGCTCCTTTATTTTTATTATGATTTGGCGGCTTGCTTCTGCATACGTGCAGGAATGACATCATTACCAACAATATTGCCATACGTTTCACGCTTAACGACCAAATCTGCATGCCCGTCCTTCACAAAAACGACAGCAGGCTTACGAATACGGTTGTAATTGCTAGCCATCGCGTAATTATACGCGCCAGTGCAAGAAATTGCCAGCAAGTCACCTGAATTCACCTTAGGTAAAGCAATATCTTTAATTAGCATATCTCCGCTTTCACAGCATTTGCCGGCTACAGAAACAATCTCTTCTGCTGCTTCACCCGCACGATTAGCTAACACAGCCTCATAACGCGAGCCGTATAATGCAAAGCGCGGATTGTCCGTCATGCCACCATCGACAGCTACGTATTTACGTATGCCGGGGATATCTTTAGATGTACCCACAGTGTAAAGCGTTGTACCCGCATCACCTACTATGCTGCGACCCGGCTCAACCCAAATTTCAGGAATGGGATATTGATGCTTGCCAAAAAAGTCGATAATACCGTCCGTAATTGCCTTCACATATTCAGCAACCGGCAAGGGTGTATCCCCTTCAACATAACGAATCCCAAAACCGCCGCCTAAATTGACGACTTTAAACGTTACATTTAATTCTGCGCGTACTTGGGTGGCAAAGCCGATCATTTTTTCAACAGCCATTTTAAAACCTTCGACTTCGAAAATATTAGAGCCAATATGCGAATGAATCCCCAATACTTCCAAATTGGATAATTTAGATGCTTCGTCAATCGCGCGATAGGCAGCGCCGTTACCTAAATCAAAGCCAAATTTAGAATCGGTTTGACCTGTAGAAATAAATTCATGCGTATGTGCTTCCACACCTGGTGTAATTCTTAGCAAAATTTTCACCGTTTGGCGTTTCTCAGCTGCAACAGCGTTCAGCATATGCAATTCGACGAAATTATCGACAACAAAACAGCCGATTTTGGCGTCAATCGCCATTTCCATTTCTTGAATCGACTTGTTATTGCCGTGAAAATGAATGCGCCCCACCGGAAATCCTGCTTCCATCGCTGTATATAATTCTCCATCTGAAACAACATCTAAGGACATATTCTCTTCTTCAGCAATTCGACACATCGCCATCACACAAAAAGCTTTGCTTGCATAAGCCACTTGAAATTTCAAACCGGAAGCGCGGAATGCATCGACAAACTCGCGGCATCTTTGGCGAACTAGCGCCTCATCGACAATATAAAGCGGTGTACCGAATTCAGCAGCTAATTTGCTAGTATCGCAACCGCCGATTTGCAAATGACCTTGATTGTTAATATGACTCGTTCCATGTAAAAACATTGCTGTTTTCCTCTCCCCTGTTAAACTCAAATATTACTATATAAAGTAACATATCAACAACGATATGACAATATTGCAATGCCCCCGTTCATTGTCGCTTATTGTCGATTGGTTTCGTTAAACTGAGTCTTGTCTTCATGGAAAGGAAGGGTCGACGAATCAGAATTTCTATCAAAGCTTTCGCATTAAACGGGATAAACGGCCATAAATAAGGGGAGTTGTACGAGCGAGTGATCGCCAGCATCAGAACCCACAGCGTACAAGCAATAATAAAACCAGGTACGGAAAAGATACCGCTAACGATCAGCAGCACAAGTCTTAAAAGCCGATTGGCTAATCCTAACTCATAGCTTGGTGTGGCGTACATGCCAATGGTAGAAACGGCAAGATACAAAATCACTTCATTCGCAAACATGCCCGTTTTCACTGCAATATCACCGATTAATATCGCCGCAACCAATCCCATAGCTGTAGAAAGCGGACTCGGTGTATGTACAGCCGCTATACGCATAAGATCTACCCCAATTTCTGCGAAAATAAATTGCAGCAGAATCGGTAAATGTCCCGCCATTTGCGGGCCGATCCATTCAAGACCTGCTGGCTTCAATTCGGGATGTATAACCATTAAATACCAAAGCGGCAATAAAAAGATAGATACGAATATCCCAATAAATCGGACCCAGCGCAAATAAGAACCCACCAAAGGCGTCTGTCTATTTTCCTCAACATGCTGTACTAAATGAAAAAAGGTCGTTGGCATAATCATCACACACGGTGATGTATCGACGAATATAGCAATGTGACCCTCCAATAGATGTGACGAAATGACATCGGGACGTTCGGAAAAGCGTACGGAAGGATAGGGATTCCATCCTTTATTGATGATCGCCTCTTCAAGCTGCTTTTCCCCCAAAGGAATGCCATCTACCTTTACTGATTTGATTTTATCACGTATCGATTCCACTAAATTCGGGTCAGCTATGTCCTGAATATAAGCGATACATACATCCGTTTGCGTTCGTTCTCCCACTTGTAATGCTTCTAGCTTCAAGCGCGGATCACGGATACGACGACGTACCAAAGTAACATTAATTAACATCGTTTCGACAAAACCATCATGCGCTCCGCGAACGACCCGTTCCAAATCAGGCTCCTTCACAGCACGAACGGGGAAGTTTTTCGCGTCAATCAGCAATGCACTCGTCTCATTTTCACAGAATAGCGCTGTCGCGCCCCCCAATACTTTGCTGATTACTTCACTCATTTTATCTACTTTAGTCACTTGAATATATGAAACAAAAGCATCCATAAATTGCTGCAAAGGTTTGCCACCCAACTGATCCGTTTCAATATAGGTTAAGCGTTTAATAATTTCTGTCAGCACTTCATCCTTTACTAAACCATTCAAATAAAAAATACCTGTTTTCTTGCCCCCAAATATCATTTCTCGCATAATAACATCAAAGCTTTTATTCAAGCCCATCTTTTCTTCAAGAAGACGGATGTTGTCCGCCAATTTTTTAGCAATTTCATCCGTACTTTTCATTTCTTTTTCTTGTGGTTTCATCTTATCCATTTCGATTCATTTCTCCTTTCATTTAATAAATAAGCCACTCAAATAATGAGCCCATTACTTTGCCAAGAATCATGGCCATCAACAGCCAGATTATATAGCCATCCATACCCAACCGTTTCGCCATAATCGGCAGTACATTGATTACCTCTGTTAAGGCGGCAGCCAGCATACCCACAAAGCACCCTGCGAATAAACCGAAAAAAAGCGTACAATTGGGGGAAAGTGCCAGCGGCCAATTGAAAAAATCAAACGTACTCCAAGCCAATACCCCAAAAACGACTGCACCCTCATACCAATGGATGACGTCATATGATTTGGATATTTGCGCAAGTCGAGGGATAATATCCAAAACGACGAGGAAGGCGACGAATCCCCCGCCAACTGCCATTCCACCCGCTAAACCAATAATGATCTGTGCTAAGTCAATCACGACCGTAGATATATTAAGTCCCGTTGTCATGATCCGCTAAGTCCTTCCGCTTCCGTATTTTCCCATATTCCTCTGTAATTACATAGCGATTGGAGCTCTCTTGATACAGGAACATCTCTACTTCCAAAGGACTTGGTTCTTCGTTAAATTTCTTTTTGAACAAATGGTTGAAAAAGAGTACCATACCGGCTCCAATCCCAATGGAATAAGGAATTTGCAATAAATATGGATGGGCGATGCTTCTTCCGGTCAGCAGCTCATATATTCTGCGATGCACCTGCAGCATACTCACATCCGCATGGAAATTGAGTATAGTCAAACCGGAGCCGATAAATAGAAGCAGCCATACCAAAGCCAAAATAAGAAAATGGGGACGAGCTTTTCCAGTTGCTATTTCAACCAGTACATGGGGATCGCCAAAATGTTCAATTTGAACAACAGGGTATATTTTATGAATACTTCGGATCACCTTAAGCATATCGATCAGCACACGATTGCCATCTTGCGGGCTCGGATAGTATATAATATGCCGATTCAGCTTCGCTTCTATCTCTGGCTCAGAAAGCAGATCGGCAATTCGCCCTAAAACAATGGGCTCCCCTTTTCCAATGCGGATATGCTTACGAAAACGTATATAAATCGTTGGAATATAACGTTCACTCATTGATATCCCTCTCCCAAAAATACCGTTATAAGGGATAGTATGCAAAAAATAAAAGACCGATAGTCATTTCGACGATTGGTCTTTTGTTTCCAATTGATTGAATTCATCTTTCGTTAAGCCAAAGTGGATCTCATCGTAATGCTTTCCATCCGTGTAAATCATCTTTCTTAATCTGCCTTCTAATGTGAAGCCCAAGTTTTGATGCAATTGAATAGATCGTTCATTAAAAGAAAATACATGCGGCGTCACCTTCTGATAGCCTAGTTCAAAAAAATAATACTGGATCACCATGCGAATCATTTCCTTAGCATACCCCTGTCCCCAATAAGGCCTGGCAATCGCAATACCGTACTTAAAGGTGCCATTTCTGCGATCGCAGGCAAAAGTTTCGATCGTCCCGACCGCATTGCCGTCCTGATCCTCCGCAATCCACCGAAAAGCATCGCCGAATCGCGATTGCATTTCCTTTTCAATCCAAGATTTTAAGTTATCCTTCATTCGCGGAAAGCGGATCGCTTCGATATTTTTGTCAAATTCATCGTCCAGCATCTCAAACAATGTAAGATCATTTGCTTCTAAAGGACGAAGCTTAACCTTACTTCCCAGCCAGTAATTCATCGGTTCACTCTCCAGTTTAACGATTAGTTAATTAAAAAGTACCATATCTTTTACTAAAAGATTGTATTAATTTTTATGTATAAATTTATCATACCAGTAATCATTAAAGCAGTACATGTCATTAACTAAAAGTTTTAACTATTTGATATAAATGAAAAACCAGAACGCTACTGAGCGATCTGGTCTTTAATCATTTGCAATATTTTTTTCTCGAGGCGGGATACTTGTACCTGGGAAATTCCCAAGCGAATGGCTACTTCTGATTGCGTCTGATCGCGGTAATATCGCAAATATACGATCAAGCGTTCACGTTCCGTCAAGGTGCCAATGGCTTCATTCAGCGCAAGCTTTTCGAACCATTTTTCCTGTGACTCATCGGCAATTTGATCCATTAATGTAATCGGATCACCGTCATTTTCAAATACGGTTTCATGAATGGACGAAGGCGGTTTGCTTGCATCTTGAGCGAAAACGACTTCTTCTGGCGTAATATGCAATTCATCCGCTACTTCTTTAATGGTTGGAATGCGTCCGATGTTTTTGGATAGCTCATCTTTCATTTTCCTCACCTTATTGGCAAGCTCTTTGAGAGATCGACTCACTTTCAGTGTACCGTCATCGCGCAAAAAACGTTGAATTTCACCAATGATCATGGGCACGGCGTAGGTGGAAAATTTCACATCATAGGACAAATCAAATTTGTCCACTGACTTCAACAAACCAATACAACCAATCTGAAACAAGTCTTCCGCCTCATATCCGCGGTTTAAAAAGCGCTGTACAACCGACCATACGAGACGAATATTACAATTCACCAGTGTGTCACGAGCAATATTATCGCCGGACTGGCTGAGGGCGATCAACCGTTTCACTTCGGAATCGTCGAGATAGTTATGAGCGGCGTGCTTCAAATGGACATCCATAGATCAAACCCCTAGTTATACAACGCTTTTTTTGATTCAATACGTTTCGTCATTTTAACGATCGTCCCTTTACCTACGCCCGTGACAATTTCTACTTCATCCATAAAGTTTTCCATAATCGTAAAGCCCATACCAGAGCGTTCCATTTCAGGTTTAGAGGTGAACAGTGGCTGCCTGGCTTGCTCTAAGTCAACAATGCCCGCGCCTGTATCCTGTACAGTTATCGTTATTTGCTCACCGGCAATCTCGGCTATTATTGTAATGATCTCATTTGCAGCATTATCATATCCATGAATAATCGCATTGGTTACCGCTTCCGAAACGACCGTTTTAATATCGGTCAATTCGTTCATAGTTGGATCCAATTGCGCGATAAACGAGGCAACAGCCACGCGGGCGAAGGCCTCATTTTCAGAACGGCTCGCAAACTCCAGCTTCATAAAATTAGGTTCATTCGTTCTCATGAGACGACCTCCAGACTCGAGATCGCTTGACGCTCGGTATCATGAATAGACAAAATTTTGAACAGTCCTGACATTTCAAATAGACGATAAACGGCGGAATTAACATCGCAAACGACCATTTTCCCACCCTTGGCGGTGATCTGTTTGTATCTTCCGAGTATGACGCCTATCCCTGAGCTATCCATGAAATTTAAATCCTTGAGACTCAGAATAATGTGCGTAAGCTGCCCTTGTTCGATCGCTTCTTCCATCCTATGCTTCACCGACTCCGAAGTATGATGGTCGAGCTCCCCTTTTAAACGAACGATCAACGTTTTACGTCGATGCTCCAAATCAATTTGAAGACTCATGTCTGTTCACTCCTCCCCAACTGCACTTACAACCCATTGGTTATAATTGTCAGCCTTCATGAACATTGATTTCTACAAGTCAAAGCGCGATTCCTGCATGGCTGACAAAACTAGAAGAAATTCGCTAAAAATAGAAGAAATCCTTGAAAATTCACACTTTTTCACTGCGGATATTCGCTGTTATTTGACAAAAAACAAATGTGAGGTCGTCCGTTTAAATAATACCCACCAGCTCGCTTTATTCACTTGTACCGGCGATTCCAGTGGAAATTCCTTTAACAATTGGTCACCTTTATAGACGACAATTTTACCTATTTGCTGGCCTGCTTGAACCGGTGCTTTTAAATTCGAATTGAATTGCAGCTCATGACGAATGCCATTGCTTGCTTCACCTTTTTTCAATAAAATGCTGTAAGGATGCTTTGCGATAAGCGGCACAGTTGCTATTTCACCTTTACTTACTTTGAAGCTGCCCAGTGTATCGCCCGTCTTTAAAAGCGGATAGCTCATATATTGGGAAAAAGCGTAATCGAACAGTTTGGACACTTCAGCATTTCGTGTTTTCGTATCAGGCTCACCCAGCACGACAGCAATAACTCTTAGATCACCACGTTTAGCCGTTGCGGATAAACAAAACTTAGCTTCAGCTGTGTATCCTGTTTTCAGCCCATCAGCCCCAGTATAAAAACGGACCAGCTTATTCGTATTAACCAACCAAAAGGGCTTGGTTGAATCCTTACGTAAGTAATCTTGATAAACCCCCGTAAACTGCGTAATTTCCGGGTGCTTTAACAATTCCTGCGACATCAAGGCAATATCATGCGCGGTAGTATAGTGATCCTTTGCAGGAAGTCCGTTGCAGTTAACAAAATGCGTGTTATTCATCCCCAATTGCTTAGCGCGATCGTTCATCATTTGCACAAAAGCTTCCTCGGAGCCAGCAATTTTCTCCGCCATAGCTACAGATGCATCATTGCCCGAAGCCATCGCAATGCCTTTCAGCATCTCTTTCACAGTCATTTCCTCTCCAGACTCGAGGAAAATTTGCGAGCCGCCCATAGAAGCGGCATATTCACTGGTCCGTACTTTTTCGTCCCATTTAATTTTACCTTGATCGATCGCTTCCATGACCAGCAGCATGGTCATGATCTTCGTAATACTTGCTGGCGGAAGCTTCTCATCGCCATTTTTCTCTAAAATGACTGTGCCCGTATCCACTTCCATCAAAACGGCTGATTTTGCTGCCGGAGTTAAATCTAGCTTGGGATTCTTTTTTTCTTCTGCTGAAACGACCGAAAATACAAATAAAAAAAATACTTGAACACAAAGCAAGCTCACAAAGCTTTTCTTCAAAAGCGACTTCAACATCATCATGAATCCCCCTTAGAGTTTTGTATCCTATACATAGACTGTGTTTTTTTATAAGTGTTGACTATATTTCAGAAAAATATTCCAAAAAGGCAAGTTAAAACGTAAAAAGCTGCAATCCACGATTTCTGGATGCAGCTTTTTACTTCTTTATTGAATTTTTCTAATTCTAGTTTATGAGCCTGTACTGGGCTAAATTCATGTTCAACAGAAGGAATTACGTCAACAATAAACGAATACTTACTAATGAGGTGAATGGAATGTTTACTGAAGAAGAGAAAGCAGCTCTATATAAAGTGATTTATACAAGAAGAGATATCCGCACATTTTTATCTCATCCAGTACCATCAGAAACGGTCATCAAATTGCTTGATGCCGCACATCATGCCCCCTCTGTAGGGTTCATGCAGCCTTGGAACTTTATCCTGGTTACTTCGAATGAAATTAAAAGTCGTCTGGCTTGGGCTGCTGATAAAGAAAGAAGAGCGTTAGCCATCCATTATGAGGGGGAAAGGGAAACCCAATTTTTAAGTCTGAAGGTTGAAGGACTTAAACAGGCCCCTTTAACCATCTGCATTACCTCCGACCCAACACGTGGCGGATCTCATGTCCTTGGACGAAATTCCATGCCTGAGACAGATATTCTATCTACAGCTTGCGCTATTCAAAACATGTGGCTTGCCGCCTGTGCGGAAGGGTTGGCTATGGGATGGGTAAGCTTTTATAAAAAAAATGATATTAGAGATATTCTAGATATCCCTCCGCATATTGACCCTATCGCCTTAATGTCGATTGGCTACACCGACAACTATCCTGCTATCCCTATATTGGAATCAGCAAATTGGGAAACTCGGAAATCTCTCAGAAATCTGATCTATAATGATAAATGGGGGAACCTAGTTTAGCATGTTATGGGCAATCGAAAGCCACCCGACTTCAAGAATCACCTGCGGCCAATGTAAAATTATAGTGCGAAGAATCAGAGGGGTGGTATTCCCCTATAGTATTCATAAGTTGGCTGCTGGGGAAACAGTATGATAAAGTGAAGTTTCTTTCCGAAAAAGATGTTTTGACCAAACTTTATAACAGAAGATTCATGATCTATAACTTTCCTAAGCTCATCGCTGCAGCGGATTGCAAACGTAATAATGCTCCATTCACGAAAAGGGGTAAGATCAGGGTGAAGTTACCTTTTTAACTTATAACTATATTTTTGTATAGTTTATTTTTTTCTAAAAACATATCCTGAAAATAATGTGAACCTTCATTCGTTTGGATTCCAGTTTCAACAGCGATTGGGAATGCAAACTCAGGCCCCTCAAAACAAAGTGTATGAAATTCCCCGTTTTCAGCACATGGATCGACATGTAATGGGAGCGATTGAATGAACTCGGTATCTAATGTTTTTCCCAAGAATTCTGAGCCGAGTTTTTCTCCGTTGACGGCCACAACAATGGATTTGTACCCTAGATTAAGAAATTCTATGATCAATCCGGCAGGATGACAATTCCACAGTGGGTAAACGCCCGTGATTCCATGTTTTTCGTTTAATTGATCACGATATGCCTTCACGTCTTCCAAATGAATATCCCCATACATCGCATGATAGATGCCTTTCATTTTCATCTCTTCATAAAAGCCCCCCACTATTTTGGCGTAATCGTGAAAACCATGGTTAGCCGTTTCATGTAAAAATAGAGGGTAAAATGTCAATCCCAGTGATTCTGCCTGTTCTTCCAAGATATCTAAGCGAATATTATGGGCTGTGGACCTCATGGTATTCGCATTTAATGTCGTCATCATCCCGACAGGTGTGAATATATCGGAAAAAGACTTCATATTTCTTATGCGATGTAGAGCTAGCGTAGCGTCCTTACCGCCAGATGAAGCGATAATAATTGGTTTCTTCACCAGATTCAACTCCATTCCATTACTTTACTACAGTATATTTCCCTTTTGCGGAAGCTGGCGCATGGAACAAATGCGGGTGAAACAAGGCAGCCAATAACTCAACACCGTCAACAACACTGGTGCTCGGTCTTGTGAAAAAGTCTGCATCAGCCAAATAAACCTCACCGTTCTTTACAGCTTGGAGATCTTCCCATCCGTCCAATCCTTTTAATTTATCGACTTCTTCTGATGAACGTTCAATATGAAACCCGCATGGTGCCACAACAATGACTTCAGGATTATAATATTTGATTTTTTCCCACTCGATAGGAACGGAGTAGCCTGCTGGACAGGATAACGCATCTGCACCTCCGGCTAAAGTGATTTGTTCTGGAATCCAATGACCGCAATTATAGATTGGATCGAGCCATTCCATGATCATTACTCTGCGAGGGGCTGCCCGATTGGCTCTCAATGTATCAATAATCGCGTCGATCCGGCCATTGCATTGAGCAATCAACGCCCTTCCTTTTTCCAAGTGTCCAAGTTCACTGGCAATAGTCAAGACATTCTCAAATATATCTCCGAATCGACGAGGAACGAGCGGCACCAATTTGGGTTGTTTCTCCAAAGTATGTATCGCCTTTTCTACAAAAGCGGTGCCAATCTGGCACACATTGCATACATGCTGCGTAAAGATGACATCCGGTTCAATGCTTTGCAGCAAATCCATATCAATATAATACAATGTCTTACCTTCGCGATCATACTCCGAAACAATTCGATCGATTTCCGAACTGCTGTGGTGGGTATTCTCCAAGAAGGATCTTACCACTTTAGGCTTATCCGACGGGCACTCAAAGGTAACACCGTACATGTGACTTTGAAGCCCCAATTCGTTAATAATATGAGTCGATGCAGGTAAAAATGAACAAGCTTTCATAGAAACATCCTCTTCCTTTTTTAAAAATAAAAAAAACTCGATCCGTTAGGAACGAGGTTGCAGCATTTCGAGGAAAAAAGTCCCTGATCAGCCAGACCCCTTTTCCGCGAAGGATATCGTGAGCGTTCCCAATGAGGCAGGTCTCCTGACTTACGGGTTGTTTAGCAATCTCATGGAGACTGCACCCATTTCACAGTGGCGCGACCGTGCCGGATTAATCCCGGCTTCCCTTTTAACCAGAAGCAGACCTTAGTTCTGCTTTGGCACCTCGTGGCAGTAAATAATATTATTTTGAACCATTCATATTACTATGATTATAGGGAAAAGACATGAGAAATACAAGAATATTATAGAATTAAATCTCGAAAATAATTGTTGCAACTTTCCCAAACTTCCCCTATACTTCTCGATGAGAATACAAACTTATCGGAAAATGAATCACTTTAATGCTGTTAGGTGCCTCTATATCTTTGGATGTAGAGGTTAAAAGGGAAGTCGGTGCAAATCCGACGCGGTCCCGCCACTGTAAAATGGGGAAACCTCAAAATGCCACTGTTCAGAAACGAATGGGAAGGCGAGGTATTCGGAAACCCATAAGTCAGGAAACCTGCCTAACTAGCTTAGCTTACGAAATCCTTCGTGGAAAAGGATTTAGCTGATCGAAAAGAAGATCTCATCTGATCTATCTATTTGGATTGCTATACCCTCTACCCTTTGCGGATAGAGGGTTTTTCGTGTGATGTGGTAACTTTACCAGGTGTTGAACCGATGATAGGCAAATTCTCCAGATTGAAAATCGAAGGAGAGAAATGAACATGAAAACGAATCACAAAGTATGGAAGCGTGGCGTTATACTTCTAATAGCGCTAGCGCTGTCAGTTAGCCTCCTAGGCTGCTCGATGAATAAGAAAGCGGATGTTCAGCTAAGCCCCTCAGTAACCAGTAAAGTAGAGACGACTCATAGTGCTGAAACGGCTTCAAAACAAACTACTTACCCTTTAACGGTTAAGGATGACACAGGAACATCGCTTATATTTGACAAAGCGCCTGAGCGGATTACAACATTACTCCCGAGTGAAACGGAAACAGTCTATGCGATTGGTGCCGGCGATAAGTTATTTGGGGTAGATAATTACAGTGATTACCCAGCTGAAGCAAAGTCGAAACCGCACATCGGCGATATGAATCTTAACTTGGAGGCGCTTTTGGCTACTAAACCGGATGTCGTATTCGCTTCCTCCAGCATAAACAAAACAGCAATAGATCAGATCAGAGCACATAACATCAAAGTTTTTGCAAATGATCCAAAAACAGTTGACAAAGTCATGGCTAAAATTGAAACAGTCGGTCTCATTCTCAATCTACAAGAAAATGCAAAAAAAGTGACGGATCAAATGCGTAAGGAAAAACAAATAGTGGTCGATGCAGTAAAAGATGCTCCGAAGAAAAAAGTATATTTGGAGTTCTCTCCCGGCTGGACAGTGGGAGACGGTGAGTTTCTGAATGAACTGCTAATACTTGCAGGCGGAACCAACGTTGCAGCAGGGACTAAGGGTTGGTTTGCAATTGACCCAGAGGCGATTATAAAGGAAAATCCGGAAGTTATACTATATGCGAAGGGCGAATCAGGAATGGATTCCATTCTTGATGCAATTATGAAAAGATCGGGTTGGGATCAGATAGACGCCATAAAAAACAAGAAATTATTTCCACTTGAATCCAATCCGCTCGTTCGGGTAGGCCCCCGGCTGACACAGGGGCTAATTGAAATAGCCAAAGCTATTCACCCTGATTTAATCAAGTAGGATAAAAAAATTCCCGGCGGTATGAACATTCTCCCGCCGGGAATTTTTTAAAAATCTTTAAGTCGGTTGCAGCCCCAAAAACATGGGGATTAAATTGCATTTACATTACGCGCTGCTAAAGTCTTATGTTTATTTATTTATTTGATGAATAGCGTGGCCTAAACCCGCTTCAGCTGCTTCTCCAACCATTTCACCTAAGGTTGGATGGGCGTGGATTGTTAGTGCAATGTCCTCTAAAGTAGCTCCCATCTCGATAGCCAAGCCCATTTCTGCAATTAAATTGGATGCTTCCACTCCAACAATTTGAACGCCTAGAATCAGCCCTGTTTCCTGATCTGCGACCAGCTTCACAAAGCCCTCTTTTGCTTGAATAGATAGCGCGCGTCCATTACCCGTATAAGGGAATTTTCCCGTTTTTACTGTATAGCCTTTTTCCTTCGCCTCTGTTTCGCTTAACCCTACGCTGGCGATTTCAGGATCGGAGAAAACAACAGCAGGAATCACTTTATAATCAATCTGGCTGGACTGACCCGCAATGACTTCGGCGGCTACTTTAGCTTCATAAGAGGCTTTATGCGCCAGAGCGGGTCCTGCGACAACATCGCCTATGGCGTAGATGTGAGGCAGGTTCGTCTTACAATGCTCGTCTATTTCGATAAGGCCTCGATCAGATAATTTAATCCCGATCAAATCTAAGCCCAGCTCGCCATCCGTATTCGCGCGACGCCCCACAGTAACCAGCACATAGTCTGCTGTTATTTTTTTTTCTTCGTCTTTAACAGCAAACGTTACGGTGACATGGGCATCCGTTTTTTCCACTGATTTCGCTAATGCCTCGGTAAATACTTCAACATCCAGCTTTTTTAAATTTTGCGCCACAAGCTTTGTCATTTCCGTTTCAAAACCGGGTAATATCGTCGCAGTACCTTCCAAAATCGTTACCTTTACACCGAACTTTGCGTACATTTGCCCCAATTCAATGCCGATGTAACCCCCGCCAATGACAATCAAGCTTTGCGGAATTTCCTCTAATTCAAGCGCTTCCGTAGATGAGAGAATGCGTCCTCCAAAAGGAAAAGCCTTTAATTCAATTGGACGTGACCCTGTAGCAATAATACAGTTTTTAAATTTATAACGTGGGGATTCGTTTTCATTAAAAACGCGGGCTTCCTGTTCATTAATGAACATCACTTCGCCTTTAAAGGTTTGAATTTTATGACTCTTTAGCAGTGCGGCAACGCCGCCAGTTAGTTTTTGTACAATGGACGCCTTCCATTTTTGTGTTTTCGAAAAATCTAATTTAAGCTCTTTTGCAGTAATGCCGACATCTGCGGCATGGTTCATTGAGTTATATTGATGCGCCGCTGAAATAAGCGCCTTGGAAGGGATGCAGCCCCGGTTTAAACAGACGCCGCCTACCTCACTTTTGTCTACAATTAAAACATTCTGACCTAGCTGCGCTGCCCGTATTGCTGCGACATAACCCCCAGGACCCGCGCCAATTACCAATAAATCAATTTCTACCGATGCATCTCCAACTACCATACTATCCCTCCATTATGAGCAGCTCAGGTTCGGCGAGCAGTCGTTTGATCTGATTCAAAAAGTTTTGTGCTGTAGCGCCATCGATCACTCGATGATCAAAGCTAAGTGATAAAGCCATCACACTGGCTGCGATAATTTGTCCATCCTTTACGATGGGTTTTTCGCTAATTCGGCCTGTACCCAGGATCGCAACTTCAGGAAAATTAATGATTGGGGTGAAGAACATCCCCCCAGCGGAACCAATATTCGTGATGGTTATGGTACTGCCCTTCAATTCTTCGGCTGCCAGCTTGCCCTCACGTCCTCGTTCCGCTAAATCTTTAATGGTCGAAGCAAGTGTCCATATATTTTTGCTGTCCGCATCTGCAATGACAGGAACCATCAAACCAATGGCTGTGTCGGTGGCGATGCCAATGTTGTAATATTTTTTTAACACAATTTCATTATGTTCTTCGTCCAAGATTGCATTAACTGCAGGGAATCGACGAGCCGCTGCGATAAGTGCCTTGATAATAAAAGGTAAATAAGTTACTTTTACCCCTTCCTTCTCAGCGATGGGCTTCATCTTCTCACGAAAGGCTACAAGCAGAGAAACATCCACTTCGTCCAAAAGCGTGACATGCGGTGCTGTATACATTGATTTACTCATCGCATCGGCGATGATTTTACGTATGCCTTTAAATGGAATTCGTTCTTCATGAGATTGTAAAGTCGACATTTGAGCATCCGATGCCTTTGAAGCAGGTGTCAGTGCCGCAGTGTCAGTCTTAGTGGCTGCTGCTATCACATCGTCACGAGTCACTTGACCATTACGTCCGCTCGCTTTAACTTCTGAAATAACCAAGTCCTTTTCTCTTGCCAGCTTTCGCACACTTGGTGTTGCAAGCACATTTGGTTTAGCAATATTGGGCTGGACATTAGGCGATTCAGACAAATTCTCTACTATTTTAGCTTCATTTAATGGTTTTTCAGCTTGGACTTCTTCGCCTTCAACCTCGATTGTTGCGACAAGCTCCCCCACATGACAAACTTGCCCTTCCTTTACTTTTATGTCAACAACCTTGCCATGAACAGGACTAGGTACTTCGACGATTGCTTTATCATTTTGCACATCCATAATCATATCTTCATCTGTAATTACATCACCCGGTTTAATATGCAATTTAACGATTTCACCTTCATGAATGCCTTCACCCAGCTCAGGAAATTTGTATTCCATGATCGCCACTAAACGGAACCCCCTTTTTCAAAAAACATTGTAAACCGTATTTTCGTTAAAATTCCAACACTTTGTTTAAGCCTTCAATAATGCGCTGTGGATTAGGAAGCCATTCATCTTCAATTTGGGCAAAAGGGTACACTGTATCCGGACCTGTAACTCGGACTACGGGCGCCTCGAGATAGAGAATGGCATTCTCATTAATCTGTGCGATGATTTCCGCTGCGGCACCTGCTGATTTTTGCGCCTCTTGCACGATAATGACGCGATTGGTTTTTTTAATGGAAGTTAAAATGGTTTCAATATCCAATGGCATCAGAGTGCGAAGATCAATCACTTCTGTTTTAATCCCTTTTGTTTTTTCTAATTCTTCTGCCGCTTTTAAAGAAGTATGCACCATGGCTCCATAAGTCAGTAAAGTTACATCGCTACCCTCACGTACTATATTGGCTTCGCCAATTGGAACGGTATACTCGCCTTCAGGTACTTCAGCGCGAAAGGATCGATATAAGTTCAAGTGCTCCATAAAAATGACCGGATCGTTATCGCGTATCGCTGAAATGAGCAGCCCTTTGGCGTCATAGGGATTGGACGGGATGACTACCTTCAATCCAGGTGTCTGAATGAATATGCCTTCCAAAGAGTCCGTATGCAGTTCAGCCGCCTTGACACCGCCGCCAAAAGGAATGCGAAATGTGATGGGGGCATTATATTTCCCGCCTGAACGGTAACGCAAACGCGCCGCTTGGACGCACATTTGATCCAATGCTTCGTAGATAAAGCCAACAAACTGGATTTCAACGATAGAGCGAAATCCTTGGATTCCTAAACCAACCGCAAGTCCCGATATAGCTGATTCTGCCAACGGCGTATCAAATACACGCTCCTCGCCAAACTCGCTTTGCAGACCTTCGGTAACACGAAAAACGCCGCCAACCTTACCCACATCTTCACCAAACAAAAGCACATCTTGATCCCGTGCCAGCTCTACACGCATGGCGTCTTTAATCGCTTGAAGCATCGTCATTTGTGCCATAGTTTTTTTTGCTCCTCAAGATAGGGTGGTGTATGCTCAAACATACTGTCGATCAAACCACCAACAGTCATTTTTTCCGTTTCCTCTGCTTTTTTAATTTGCTCCGCAACAGTAGCTTTTGCTTCTTCTTTCAATCGTGTTTCGTCTTCTTCTGTCCATAGCTTCTTCTTTGTCAAATAATTACGAAAGCGTGCAATCGGATCCTTGCCCTGCCATTCTGTTTCTTCCTCTTTTGTGCGATATTTGCTTGGATCATCCGCCATAGAGTGCGGCTTATAACGATAAGTAAGTGCTTCGATCAATGTCGGCCCTGCTCCAGTCCGAGCAAGTTCCGCAGCAGTAGAGACCGCTTGATACACGGCCAGAACATCCATGCCGTCTACTTGAACACCGCGTATGCCCGCAGCAATCGCTTTATGAGCAATCGATAACGCGGCTGTTTGATTCGCAAAGGGTGTCGTTATGGCATAGCCATTATTTTGCACAAAATATATAACAGGAAGCTTAAACACACCGGCAAAATTCATCCCTTCATAAAAATCACCCTCTGAAGATCCACCGTCACCTGTATACGCAATAGCGCAATTTTTTTGACCGCGCTTCTTCATTCCCATGGCAATTCCCGTCGCATGCAAGATTTGTGCGCCTATAATAATTTGCGGCATAAGTACCTTGACTCCATCTGGAATTTGTCCTCCATGCTGATGTCCTCGCGAGTATAAAAAAGATTGATATAGCGGTAATCCATGCCAAACAATTTGTGGAATATCCCGATAGCCCGGGCAAACAAAATCTTCTTTCTGCAAAGCAAATTCGCTGCCGATCATACTTGCTTCTTGTCCGGAAACGGGAGCATAAAAGCCCAGTCGACCTTGTCGTCCGAGATTAACCGCACGCTCGTCCCAAACCCGGGTAAAAACCATTCGCCGCATTAATTCAATGAGCTGCGAATCGTTTAATTTCGGCATAGCCTGCTTGTTTATAAGCTCGCCTTCCACGGAAAGGATAGCAAATGGGCTAACGGGAGCCGCAGTGACTTCTCCGTCTGTTGGCGTTAGATTTGCTTCTTTTTCAATGGGACGTTCTAATTCAGCCTTTCGCACCCAAACACCTCATTCGAATAAAATGAACTCTAAATAACCTACTTATATTGTTGCCACAAAAGGGATTAAACTACTCTTTATTAACCATTTCCCTGTAAATTGAATCACATAATTAAAATGAATAAAGCAGAAAGCAGGGATCGTCCCTGCTTTCTGCTTTTTAAAAGTCGGCGCAGCCGTTATCTTTGATTTCCGCTCCAATTACTTCTTATCCCTTAACTATCGCATAGCGCAATCTTAAATCGTCCATCGTCTGCAAAATTTGCCTATGCGAAAACATTTCTTCGTGGCTTCCTACTGTAATAGCGTTCACCCTGAGAAAAGTTTCACTTACAACCTCTTTAAACCGTTCAATAAATGCATGCGCCGAGGACAATGGTATTAATTCGTTTAGACTTGCTGTTCGATCTGTATCAATGATCGGATACTGCTCAACTCCACTTGAAGCTCTTTCATAAAATGAACGCGCTATATCAGTTCTTGCTGTCCCGATCTCTTCTACGTTGACGAAAGCTTGCACAACAAAACCTTTAGCTTGCCTCCTTTGCGCAATCCCGCAAAACTTTAAACCGTTCAAGCTCATATCATAATCTCCAGGACAATAGCTGCCTTTAATTTCACCGACATGAATAGCCGAGGTCCACGGCAACAAGCTTTGGCGAATGAATCGCACCATCCTGGCAAAATCATCGCGAAAGTTTAACGTGTGGTGTGGATTGGGCATAACAAGAGAAATATTGACTACACCCAGATCTAAGGGAACCGCAGCACCGCCTGTATTACGTACTGCGACATCATACCCTTGTCCCAGCAGCCAATTTGCTGCTTGCGAAACATAGGCAAGCTGACGATCTCTTAAACCAAGCACAAAAGCTTTAGGGTGCCGCCAAATATGGATCAACGCCGGACTATCGGCTTTCATTTGCCGACACATCGATTCATCCCATGCATATGGAAATAGAATATCAGCGGAAAGAGGCTGATCGCTAGTGTCCAAAATCATACATTCAGAAGGCCATATCACGGATTGCACTGCTTTGTCCTCCTTCTGATTAAAATAAGATCGTGTCATGAATATATGGGGCTGATGATGGTACAAAATCACTTAGAGTAAAACATTTTTTTAGAATCTCGCGCGCTTTTTCATTGTCCATTAAATGACTGTGAATGATGAAGACCGTGTCTCCGGCTTGCACATAATCGCCAATTTTTTTCTTGATTGTAATTCCTGCAGCAGGGTCAATCACATCATCCTTTTTACTTCTTCCCGCACCCGATATCATTGCAGCAACACCAACTGCCTCAGCGTTCATTGTTTCAATGTATCCCACTTCATCTGCTTGAACTTCCAAATGATATTTCGCCTGCGGCAATCTTTCAGGATGATCAATAACTGCCACATCGCCACCTTGCGCTGCAACAAACTGCTTGAATGTTTCCAGCGCATGACCATTCGCAAGTAATTTAGCCAATGCATTATAAGCTGTATTCACATCTGCATAAATGCCACCCAGAACGCCCATATGTGCGGCAACTGTTAATGAAATGACCCGTAAATCTTCTGCACCTTCGCCGCGCAATACTTCAATCGCCTCGCGAACTTCATTTGCGTTGCCTACTTCATGCCCAAGCGGTTGATTCATATCCGTAATCACTGCAATGGTTTTGCGGTTCAAACGATTCCCAATGTCTACCATCGTTTGCGCTAGCTTTCTTGCATCCTCGATCGTTTTCATAAATGCGCCGCTGCCCGCTTTTACATCCAACACGATACAATCTGCTCCCGACGCAATTTTTTTGCTCATGATGGAGCTGGCGATTAACGGAATGGAATCTACTGTATCCGTAACATCTCGCAGCGCGTATATTTTTTTGTCTGCAGGCGCTAAATTGCCGGTTTGGCCGACAATCGCCATTTTATATTCATTGACATGACGAATAAAGATCTCATTGGTTAATTCTACTTTAAATCCGGGAATAGACTCCAATTTATCAATGGTACCGCCTGTATGACCAAGTCCTCTGCCCGACATTTTAGCAACAGGAATCCCTATAGAGGCAACAAGCGGGGCGATAATTAAGCTAAGCTTATCCCCTACACCGCCAGTTGAATGCTTATCCACTTTAATCCCATGAATCGGTGATAAATCAATCCGGTCACCCGTATTCACCATGGCCATCGTTAAATCAGCTATTTCCTGACTTGCCATCCCTTGATAATAAACAGCCATTAAAAAAGCAGCCATCTGATAATCGGGGAGTTCTCCATGGGTATAACCCTTTATAATAAAAGTAATTTCTTCAGCTGACAATGGATTTCCTTGCCGTTTTTGATGAATTAAATCGACCATTCGCATGAGCGCATCCCCCAAAATTAACAACTTTGACATACTTTTTTAATATTGTATTAATGTTTATCCCTTATACTAACTAGAAAATAATGTATTCCATGAAGGAGGTTGCGCATAATGAAAGTAATTATTGCTTTTCGCGGCAGCATGATTCCAGTTTATTTGGAAAAAGCCCAGCATAAAAAAGCAGTTCACAAATTAGCTGAAATTCTACAACAAAAGCTGCTGCACAGCAAACAATTAGTCCGAAGATTTCTCGATTCATTAGACAGCATTGAAATTATTGGTGGAGATGCCATTTTATATTCCAAAAACACTGTCGATACTTTAGCGCTCTCTCTCTATTAAAGTGTGTTTAAAAGAGAGTATATCGAGTAAGGTGTAGCAATAAGTACACCCTGATTGAAGTTGTCTATTGCATTTCTTTTGCAGCTGTTTTAATTTCTTGAGCCAACGTTTGCAGCAAGCGTTCAAATTCTGCTTCATCTAATTCTTGCCTTAATTTAAACAACAGGCTGGATAATTCCCCCACTTTGGTTGTAATGTCTTGATCGATTAAGTCATTTTTTAGTTTTTTTAGTCTGCCTAGCTCAAATTTAATTTGATATTTATTTAGTTCCATATCGAATCCTCACTTTATCTTAATTCTTTTGTCGCAAATAAAATATCATTTGCCAAAGTTTTAATGACGCGTTCAAATCCAACCTCGTCCAGTTGAGCCCTTTCTGCATAGAGACTCTTCGCAATTTCCTCTGCTTTCTGATAAATCCCATTCTCTACAAGCTGATTACGTTCCTTATATAACCTTTCGATTTCATTTTGGATCTGAATTTTATCCATACGTCTAATTCACTCCAGTCGGCTATATTGCGTTTCATATATCATACCAATTTTAAACAAATCAGTACATATATAATCGAATGTATTCAACGTTAAACATAGAAAAAACCTCAGCAAGAAACGCTCAGGCCCATTTGTTAAAAAATTTCATTGTATAATATTATTATTGTTCAATGATTTCTGTTTTGAATATCGTATCTAATTTACCTTCAAATCTTTTCTTCAAAGGAATTTTGATATCTCTGCCTAATTCTCTAAAAAAAGTTTCCACATCGCATTCTACATTATCCAACAAAATCGTTATTGCTCCCTTTTCTACAATATTCTGATTCACATCTGTGGGAACAGAAATGCTCACCATATATTTCTTTGTTAATGTATTGCTGTATCTACCGAAAATTTCAATAATTTCATCATTCTCAAAATTTTTAATCGCTGTTTGTCCTTTAGTGGAAAATTTCAAATTAACCTTCACTTGCACACTTCCCCTTTATCATTTCACTAGTTGGCAATCTCACGATGTTTTAATGCTCTGTACAAAGTAGCTTTTTTCACACCTGTCAAATGCTCAATATCAGCAATTGAATATTTATGAGCATCGTATAGATGGATTGCTCGCTCTATCCTTTGATTGTCCGTCTTGGGCCGTCCCCCGTTCCTCCCCCTAGCTCTAGCTGCTTGTAAACCTGCCTTAGTGCGTTCAATAATCTTTTCCCGTTCCAATTCGGCGATAACACCAATCATCTTGAACATGGCCTGTCCGGTTAGCGTTGTCGTATCTAAACCATCACAGATGCTTATTAGCTCGACACCCCGTGTAATGAGCTGTTCATAAACTTCAATAAGCTTCTTGGTGGAATGTACTAATCGATCTAATTTATAAATAACGAGTATATCTCCTTGCTGTAAAACATGGAATGCCTTTTGTAATTCAATTCGTTCATCTTTCGCACTGTATGCAATTTCCGTAAAGATCCGTTCACAATTCGCTTTTTTTAATGCATTTAATTGCATTTCCAATGATTGATCGGCTGGTAAACCTCTAACATAGCCTATCTTCATTTTAACCGCTCCTTAACAGTAGTAGTCCAATTGTACCATAGGATGAACGTTTATACAACTTTGATTTTGGAACGGTTTTTGATACGATATATGGTACAATAAAAAAGACCACTACCATGATATTATCCCTTTGAGTAGTACTCAAAAAAACCTCATGTTATCATGAGGGAACATTGTTTAGTTTATTTTGTAATTAACGTACAGTTTTTATAACCCTTCTCTTCGAGATAAGTTAGTCTTGCTTGAGCAATTTTTAAGTCGTCAAATTCTATCGCTTTCTCAATGGGCACAATATTGTACATTCCCTTGACTCCGTATACGCCACCATGATAGCCACCAATTAGTTTAATAATATATTTCACTTAAACACAACCTTTCATAAAATTAACTGCAAAAGTACACCTTGATTAACATTTTTTACCGTTATTAGTGAATCTAAATGCAATAGTGCAGTTGAATATAGCGAAATCTAAGAAAAACAGCCAATATGGGCTCAATTCCAGTAGTCTTCCTTCCTAAAAGCGGATTTTTCAACCACCACTTAATCCACCAGCTCAACCTTAGCGATAAAACCTCGCACCAGTGCTATAAACTTTGGCTTTGTTCGTTCCGCGGTCGCCATCACCTGTGCATGTGTCAGCGGGGATAGCTCCTCGCCGATGGCCATATCTGTTATACAGGAAATGCCGAGTACTTTAAGACCGCAGTGACGAGCGGCGATGACCTCTCCAACAGTGGACATACCCACTGCATCTCCACCAAGCTTGGCAAGCATCGTCAATTCTGCAGGTGTCATATACGCAGGACCGCTGATACCGCAATAAACGCCTTCCTGCAGTCTTAACGGGCCATCCGACCCTTGAATATTACGGGCCACATCAAGTGCCACTTTACGATATTGGCGGTTGTATGCCTCAGATAGATCGGGAAAACGAACACCCAACTCCGAATGATTGCGTCCAATTAACGGATTGTTACCAGTCATGTTAATATGATCCGTAATAAGCATCAGATCGCCCGCTTGAAAGGAACGATTCATTCCCCCCGCTGCATTAGTAATAACAAGCGTTTGAGTGCCCAACTGCTTCATTACATAAACGGGAAGAATTACCTTCTGCATCGCATAGCCTTCATAATAATGAAACCGCCCTTGCATTGCGATTACACATTTTCCTTCCAAATCACCAATAACAAAACGTCCAGCATGACCTTCGACTGTAGATAGCGGAAAATGAGGGATTTCACCGTATGAAATCACCAAGCTATTCGTAATTTGATCCGCTAAATCGCCTAAACCAGAGCCAAGAATCAGAGCAATTTCGGGGCTTCGATTCGCTAATTTTTGCTTAATATAGTTCGCCGCTTCAACTATTTGCTCCAAATAGTTTTTCTCCGTCGCTTCCATTAAGAAACCTCCTATACCTACTAAATAACTAAATCAGCGGAATGATACCTAACAGCAAATGCAGGAACTTTTGCTTCACGCGTTCTGTTGTCTCCATGACTTCCTCATGGGAAAGCGGCTGATCCAAAATACCGGAAGCCATATTGCTTATACATGAAAAACCCAAAACTTCAATTCCTGCATGACGAGCGACGATAACCTCGGACACAGTGGACATACCAACCGCATCAGCGCCAAGCATTCGCAGCATGCGAATTTCGGCAGGGGTTTCATATGAAGGACCCAGCAAACCTATATAGACCCCTTCACGCAATGTGATTTGCTGCTGTGATGCTACATCAATAGCTGCCTTTCGAAGCTTGCGATTATAGGCTTCCGAAAGATCCGGAAAGCGAGCACCAAGCTGATCCTCATTCGAACCGATAAGCGGGTTACGGCTTGTAAAGTTAATATGATCACGAATCAGCATTAAATCGCCAACTTCATAAGAGGTATTTACTCCTCCCGCTGCATTCGTTACGATCAAGGTGTGTACACCCAACGCTTTCATTACACGAACAGGAAACGAGACAGCCTCCGCAGAGTAGCCCTCATATATATGAAAGCGACCCTTCATCATCACGACCGTCTTCCCTTTCACACGTCCGATAACTAGCTCACCCGCATGACCAAACACCGTTGAAACAGGAAAATGGGGAATATTTGCATACGGAATAACGATGGCATCCTCAATTAATTCAGCTAAAATACCTAAACCAGAGCCAAGAATAAGACCCAATTCCGGTTTCAGTGTGATTTTATTGGCAATATAGCTTTGGGCTTCGTCTATTCTGCTTAACAGATCCGCTTCACTCATTAAAAAGCCCCTTTCTTCTATTGAAGCTGGCTTAAAAAACTACGTCCTTGTCCAATCGCTTCTAACCCGAAATTATCTGCAATGGTTGCTCCCACATCGGCAAATGTCGTACGCACCCCTAAACTAACCGGAGTCTTAAAGGAAGGGTTCCATACCAGCAAAGGGACATATTCGCGTGTATGATCTGTTCCGGAATGAGTGGGATCATTGCCATGGTCTGCTGTTAGAATGAGCAAATCGTGCGAGCTTATTTGCGCCATGATATCTGGAAGATTACGATCAAATTCAACCAACGCATTAGCATACCCCACTGGATCACGACGATGTCCGTATAAAGAATCAAATTCAACCAGATTGGTGAAGCATAAGCCGCGAAACGGCTTTTTCATCACTTCGATTGTTTTGGCAATGCCGTCATTATTACTGACCGTATGCAGTGATTCTGTTACGCCTTCTCCAGTAAAAATATCGTTAATTTTTCCTACAGCTATGCTATCCAAACCGGCATCCTGCAGTTTATTCATCACTGTCGGAGCCGGAGGTTTAACTGCATAATCGTGACGATTTGATGTGCGAGTGAACGCACCTGGCTGTCCCACATAGGGCCGTGCTATGACTCGACCCACAGCGAATTCATCCTGCATTGTAAGGCGGCGCGCTATTTCACAAGCTCGATACAGCTCATCCAATGGAATGATTTCTTCGTGAGCGGCTAATTGAAAAACACTATCTGCCGACGTATAGACGATCCATTCTCCGGTTTTCATTTGCCGCTCGCCAAGCTCAACCAAAATGTCCGTTCCGGAAGCTGGCATATTACCAATTACCTTCCTTCCAGTCTCCTGTTCAAATTGTTCTAGAAGCGCAGCAGGAAATCCGTTCGGATACGTTTGAAAAGGAATGGTTACTTTGAGCCCCATCAGCTCCCAGTGTCCCGTCATCGTATCTTTACCTATCGATGCTTCCGCCATTTTCCCATAATATGCTGTAGGACTTTCTGATGCAGGGATATTTTTTAAGGGCGCAATACACCCTAAACCCATTTGCTGCAGGTTGGGCAATTGAAATCCGCTCACTTTTTCGGCAATATGTCCTAGCGTATGAGCCCCTTCATCACCAAAACGGTTAGCATCTGGAAGCTCGCCTATACCGACACTGTCTAATACAATGAAGCAAACTCGCTGAAATTCCATCTAATGCCGCCTCCTAAAAGTTTGCCTAGCAAACTGACATCGTAAGCATGTGCTTTATTAAATTTTCGCTCGCGGATGCGTCCGGTTGTATACTTCCTTCATCCGTGTTTTGCTGACATGGGTGTAAATTTGGGTTGTGGAAATGTCCGCATGTCCCAGCATTTCTTGGACTGCACGTAAATCAGCACCATTATCCAATAAATGTGTGGCAAAAGAATGCCGTAGTGTATGCGGCGTAATTTCTTTCAATATTTTCGCTTCACGACCATGTTTTTTGATGATTTTCCAGAATCCCTGTCTAGTTAGACGAGTTCCCAAATGATTAATAAACAGCGCATCATCCGCTTTTAATTCTTTTAATAATTTTGGACGCATCCTTTGGATGTATTCGTGAAGCCATTTTGCCGCAATGCGGCCTAATGGGATGATTCGCTCCTTGGAGCCTTTACCGATACAACGTACAAAACCCATGCCCAAATTCACATGACCCGCATTCAATGAAATTAACTCCGACACGCGCATTCCTGTCGCATAAAGCAGTTCAAGCATCGCTTTATCCCGCATTCCATGAGGAGTCGTCGTCTCGGGCGCTTCAAGAAGCGCCTCCACTTCCTGAATCGATAAAACCTTCGGCAGTCTTTTATCCAATCGGGGGGTTTCCATATTTAAAGAAGGATCCAAATCCAACAGCCGTTCTCGCACCATAAACTGATAAAAGGAGCGAATCGATACCATATTTCTTGTCACTGTAGAGGAAGCTCGTCCTAATTTTTTAAGCTGTAATAGATAACTTTGAATGTTTGATTTTTTGGTGTCATTAAAGGCTGTAATCCCGCTTTTTTCAATAAAAGCAATATACTGCGTTAAATCTCGTTCATAGGATTCCAGCGTATTTTGCGCGAGTCCTTTTTCAACGGATAAATATTGGATAAAGATCAATAGTTGTTTTTTCATCCCGACACGTACCCTTCGTATTCGCGGTTTATTTGCTAAACGAATTCAACGTGAACATCTCATATTCCTGCTTTATTCACCAAACCAATAAAACATCGCTATACGCTCTTTTAACGTCTGACTTTGATCCGCAAGCGCTTCCTGCTGAAATACCTTGAGAAAATGACCCGACGGTACTTTATAACGTTCCATTGGTACGATCCAGCTTGTAGCTGCGCGGAGCACATAATAAATTAAAATGGTAAATACCAACAACTGAACGGCAAATTTCATCCTTTTTCTAAACTTCCGAAAAGAAAATATCATCGCATACCTCCTGATAAACACACTCTATTACCAAGTATATGCGCTGTTTGGACGAACTAAGCTATAATATTACTATTTCAAAAGTAAAGTATTCAGCATGGAATAGGGCTGCCCTACCGCTTCCGCCACTGCGCTGTGCGTCACTTTTCCTTTGTATGTATTGACGCCTTGTGCTAATGAGTTATTGTCACGCAGCGCTTTTTCCAGTCCTTTGTTGGCAAGCTCTAGAACATAGGGGATCGTTGAATTCGTTAATGCAAAGGTCGAAGTTCTTGGTACAGCTCCAGGCATATTGGCAACGGCATAATGAAGTACACCGTGTTTAACATACGTTGGCTCGCTGTGCGTCGTCACGCGGTCAATTGTTTCAATCGTCCCCCCTTGATCGACCGCCACGTCAACAATGACCGAACCCGGTTTCATCTGCTTTACCATTTCCTCTGTTACTAACTTGGGCGCCCGAGCTCCGGGAATCAACACGGCACCGATCAACAGATCGGCTTTTTGCACAGCATTAGCAATGTTTAAAGGATTAGACATCAACGTTCGCAAACGCCCTCCGAACACATCGTCCAAGTATCGCATGCGTTCTGGATTGCGCTCGATTACAACAACATTCGCTCCTAAACCGAGAGCCATTTTTGCCGCATGGGTTCCGACAATACCGCCACCTAGAATAATCACATCCGCGGGCGGAACACCCGGCACGCCGCCTAATAAAATCCCCCGTCCGCCATAATATTTTTCGAGAAATTGCGCTCCGACCTGTACGGACATTCTGCCAGCAACTTCGCTCATCGGCGTGAGCAGCGGTAAGCTGCCGTTTGGCAGTTGAATCGTTTCGTAAGCAATGCCTGTGACCTGCTGCTGGGTCAAATGCTCGGCTAATGCGCCAGCCGCCGCTAAATGCAAATAAGTAAATAAAATTTGACCTGATTTAAAATAACCATATTCCTCAGACAGCGGTTCCTTTACCTTTAAGATCATTTCAGACTTTGACCAGACCTCAGCAGCTGATTTTAAAATTTCTGCTCCTGCCTGGCTGTACTCGGCATCGCTAAATCCACTTCCGTCGCCTGCCCCTAGCTCGACATATATTTGATGCTCCAACTTGCGCAGCATACCCACCCCCGCTGGCGTTAAAGCCACACGATATTCATTGTTTTTAATTTCCTTCGGAACACCAATGATCATGATGCCATCTCCTTAAAATCTGCGTATTTCATTTTGAACATAAAAAACACCTGTTAAGCGTAAATTATATCCGCTTAAAGATGCCTTTAGAGTATGTTCAAAAAGTATAGCTATGTTGCGAAATGAATGTGCTTTCCAGCCTCAGTTGAACACACTCTTTTATCTATAGTTGTTTCTATTTATTTGGGTTCCGTTGATTTATTGTTTTCTTTACCGCTGCAGCGATGACAAATGCCTTGAAAATCAAGACGATGGTCGATCACTGTGAAATGATATTCTGCTTCGACTCTTTCTTCCAACGGACCCAGCCAGTCCTCTAAAATTTCATCCATTGCACCGCATTGCACGCAAATAAGATGGTGATGGTGATGGTGTGTGCTGTCGTTTCGCAAATCGTAACGAGCCACGCCGTCGCCAAAATTAATTTTCTCTACTACATGCAGTTCGCTCAGCAGTTCAAGGGTTCTATAAACGGTAGCCAGACCAATTTCAGGCGCTTTATCTCTGACGAGCATAAACATATCTTCCGCGCTTAAATGATCTTCTTCATTTTCGAGCAGCACGCGAACGGTCGCTTCACGTTGATGGGTCAGCTTATAACCCTGCGATTGCAACTGCTGCTTGATTTTCTCAATCCGCTCTTCCATTTTCCTCTCCCTTACCCTCCCGATCAAACTGATCATTTCCTTACTATTATAGGGGGATAAGTCGAACAAAGTCAAACCATTTGCGGTAACTTGATGCTCATCCAAACGATAGAAGCATCGGGGTGACCCACTTCATAAGCAAAGGAGAAAGCAGCGCTTCATAGAATGAAACACCGAACAAAATAATCGCTAAGGAAAGCGACGTTCCCATATACTGAGCCAACGGAACCGAGGTACCCAGCTGTTGTTTCAAAAAGCGGTGTTTAATCAGGTATACCGCAAAGGAAATAGCTGACACACTGCAAATCAGAAGCACTGGAATCATCAATAAATTTTGTGGAACCACGGAAACTAATGCAAACAGCATACCTTTCCAAGCATATTCCCCTACCATAAAACCAACGGTAAAACCAACAAAAACACCTTTGACAAAATCCATAATCAAGATTAAAGGAAGTCCAATGACCGAAAGTCCAAATAACCAAATGAGCGCCAACCATTTTAGATTCATCATCAACGATTGCAAAAACGAACGTTTACCGTCGAACTCGCTTCCTTGATCAATCAATTGAAAAAAATTGCCCAGATGTCGGCTAAGCTCCTGCTTTTGTTCCAATGTTAAGGCTTGTACTATAACCGCACCGAATATAACACCGGTTATAAATAAAACGGAAACAAATACATAAAGCGGTAAATGCTCTTTTAAATAATTCCGCATCGCGCGGGGCAAATCCGACATAGCCCGTTTCCCCCTCTTGTCCTAATAGTACAAGATATGAAGAAACTGGAAAATGTATGACCGCCTAAAACAAGCCGAATAACTATGCCTTACGCAAAATTTTACCATAATGCCCGCCGCCGCCTACATCCACAGCCAAAGTGCCTGCTCTCGCTTGCATAATATAATCTGCAATCTCTTGGCCGACTGCAAAAGCCAGATCATCTCGAGAAACAGAGTGAAGGATATTCATTTCGGTACTGAAATTCCCTAACAGTAATTCACGCTTCTTTTTGCCTAGCGTTGGAATAAACTCTAGTGGAATTTGATAATGATACGGCGGTCGATGCGGTAAAATAATCGGAGCTTCCCTGTCCGCAATATCACGAATTCGATCCATCACTCCGCGTACAATTTTTTTACTCCCGCAATAAAAGCAGCGATCGACTGTAGTGTGAGCTTCATCTACAATGGTATCGCACTGTGCGCAAAAAGTACGGTGATATTTGCCCAATCTGGGATTCAAACCGTAATTGCCGACAACGGCTCGACCTTCCGTCGCTGCGAGCGCTTTGATCAATTCATTATAGCTTGGCTCCATCATTGCCACTTGATTATATTCCCGACCGATTTTCCCCAGCGAATGCGCGTCCGAATTCGTGATAAAAGCAAGCGAATCGAGCTCAGAGATATAACCCGCCATCTGGGTATCCGAGCTTAAGCCTAGCTCCACCGCAGCGATTTTCCGGAGATCAAGCATATGCGAAATTCGTGTCGAGCCGCTGCCGTATACGCTTTTGTGCGGTGTAAAAATATGTGCAGGAATTAGAATCCCGCCCCGATCGATCACCTCCTGCTGTAATTCGCGCGAGGATACATAGATGCGTTGAGAGCTTAATTCAACATTTTTCATATAACGACTCATCCACTTGGTGAAATCCTGCATCCCTTGCAAATGAGGTAAATAAGCCAATACATGCGTAGGCCCGCAGCCTTCATCACGCACTTCAATTTCGCTTCCCAATATAATCGTAGATTGCTTGTAACGGATCCCGCCGCCTGCCACCTCTTCCATCTCGCCGCGATGCAAATAATCCATGATCTCTTCCTGTACGGCAGGAGAATGGCTATCGATGATCCCAATCATCGCAATTCCTTTACGCTCTGAAGCTTCATGGGCAATATTGAAGAAAGTCAGGTCACGCGAGCCGCTTATTTTTACATGGCTGCCCTTTTCCGTACGACCGATATGAATATGCAAATCCACATAATAACGATTCATGCTTAAAATGATCCCGTGAGTTTATATAGGCGCCAAGCATATACGGCTGCGATCGTTTTAGCATCGCTAATTCGCTGCTCTTGAATCAATTGCTGAGCCTGCTCTAACGTAATCGCTTCACATTCTAAAAATTCGTCATCATCGAGATTTACTTCGCCCTTGACCAAATTTTCCGCTACATAAAAATGAATCAATTCATCCGCAAAGCCGGGGGAAGTGTAATAAGAACAAACATGGCGCAGGGTTTCACAACGATATCCCGTTTCTTCCTCCAGCTCTCGTCCCGCTGCTTCCATAGGGTCTTCTCCGCATTCCAGCTTGCCAGCCGGTATTTCCACTTGGCTTCTCTCCAGAGGTTTACGATACTGCTCCACTACCAGCATCTTGTCATCCAATAGTGC
>JAQBPR010000110.1 GCA_028287395.1 Bacilli bacterium | reverse complement strand
CGCAACCACGGGCTTCAAAGGGTTTTAATATGTATGGTGCGGTCAGAGGGATTTGAACCCTCACACCCGAAGGCACTACCCCCTCAAGGTTGCATTGTGCTTATCTTACCTTCTGTTATAATGTCGTTAAACCCTTTAGAATCAAGGTTCGTAGTGATTTCTTTATATTACTTTATCATAAGTTAACGGCATTTTATCAGGTTTTTTACATCAGTTTTACATCAAGATACATTTTTTATTTCACATTGTCATTTCATAATATTAATCCTATAACTCGATCAAAGGATGCATCCACTATTCCCAAAGATAAATAATATTCCACAAACCCGCTACAACTGTCCAAAACATAACGTCAGATACACGTTCTACATCGCCAAAATATGACTTTTGTAGTAAAATTGTGTCATCTGAAGTTAACAGCAAATCCTCCAACCGATGGAGCCCATATGTTGGAGGTTTAACATGCACAGCTCTAGAAAGTATGCACCTATCCTGAAATGGAAAGCCGGTGAAAAAGCCGCTCTCGAAAAATTGACTGAAACTCAGAAGTCGTCCATTATTCCTGTAATCGAGATAATCGATTACGAAGACCCTCACAAAATATTCACTGAGTTAGAATATTCTTTGTCAGATCACCCTGCATATTTGGATACTGCTTATTCAGATGATGAAGATGCTATCCTGTTGAAATCATTGTTGGAGCTTTCTTCGGAAAGAACACTCAAACTTTATCCTGTTCTTTTGATTGAAGACTTCCCTACACTCGCAGATCAAATTTATAAACTCACCGATCGCATATTAATTAGAATCCCCGTTCCAGAAGACATTGAAGATGGAGACTATGACACTGCATTTAATGTAATTTCTAATTGGATAACAGGGAAGAATTTAAGCATAGACATTATGTTAGATTTACACTTTATGCCTGACAAACAACAAGTTAACTTGAAGTTTTCGGAACTTAAATCCGTGTTAAACCAACATATTATAGGTAGTACATTTTTGAATAATATTTTTATTGCCTCTACCTCCTGCCCTGATAACCTAGCTTCACTTTCACCGGGAGAAGATATATTTGTTGATAGGTATGAGTTTAAAATATTTTCAAAAATTTATACAGATCCAGCATTCACGGGTATAAGGAGCCGTCTCATATTATCTGATTACGGAGTGACTAGATTTACTGATACAGAAATTGATTTTTCTAGACTTAAATACGGTATACTACCGAAAGCCCGATATACACTCAATGATAAGTATTGGGTGTTAAAAGGGAAAAAGGATTCGAAAACAAGGAAACTGATAAGAAGCCACAAGGATATCGCGGCCGACATTTACCGTTCAGAACACTATTATAAGGAGGGCTTTTCATACGGCGATTTTGAAATAAAAGAAATAGCTCTTATTAGTGCGAGAGGACCCGGCAACAACACAACTTGGGTTATTATATCTGCAAATCATCACATAGTTGTTGTAGTGGAACAGCTCGCCAAGCTGTTCGCGACTTAAGTTTGCTTCTTACAAATTCTGTTACACGATAATGTTCAATTTTCTCTGCAGCAATTGTACCAAGCTGAAATCTCGTCTTACTCTTTACCCCCTTACTCATGAAATTTTGTTCAAGAAGTTCTAATAGCTCTTCTTTCCATAATAATTGAGTCATATCTAATAATTTAAATGTCTTATTACACTTTGGTTTCCTGACCGTAGTAATGGCAAAACTTATTTTTTTTTCGACAACGCAGTCGAGCCCCCACCATTTAGGTATCAATTGGCGAGCTTTTTCTAAATGAACCTGAGAGACAACCAGTGTAATTGTATCAAACACTCTGTTATAATACTCAATTTGAGAGGGTAATCTATCTAGATTGTCCCTCTCGCTTTTTATTTCATATCCATGTAATTTACCGTTAATAACAGCGACATCAACCCTCGCAGAACCAAAACATACGTCTAATTCGTCCACTACAATTGTTGTAGGGTCAAGTATGAATTCATCGTGAGATGTGAATTTTTGCTTTAGCAATTCCCTTATATCAGAATCTTTTAATTTTCCCACGATGACCACCCCCGGTATGATAACCCAATTTCACAACAATTTTAGGCTTGCAGATTGATTCTAGCACATGGTACTAAATTAGGAAATACCCCTTTCAGACCATCTCGTGCGACCTTTTGACAACTCACAGGTTAAGCAAGCGAAAACATCCACATAGCAAGATACTCGATCCATTCCCGTGTTAACACAAATAAGGTCTTGACTGAATACCTTAACACAACGTATTATTTATTTAGAAGTTCAATCCTATTCGGGTTGAACAAAAGCGACTGTGATCGCATTTGCGCAAGTTTGGGCGGCTATGTCCGTCTCCTTAATCCATGGTTAAGTTATGCCATGTCTAAGTGCCGCTAAAATAGGGCCAATTCCCTCCGAGGGGTTTAAAACAAAATTAACAGGGCAAGTCTGCCCATTGAGGAAACGAGCTGGAACTTCAGGTCGTTATTTTTATGTCCAAAATAATACTGTGGAATTTACCAATCGTTCTGGTACAAGATCTATTAAAAGCGATTAGAGTAGATGTGAACCGCTACTACTGAGGGAAATACCGTTGATAAGACCGTTCGTACTTAAGGTAGTAGCACACTTTATACTGGGAAGCCTTACCGTACATAACACACGAAGCTTTGATTTAACGCCATTCTCTACTACTACACTGCATTACCCCACAAGCCGGCGAGCCACCGGCTGACTAAGTTTATACATGGCTCAAACTAAAACAAAACTAAGAAAGAGGTGCTTAAACATGATACAAAAAACTCTTACCGTTACGGATGTCGCTCGGCTATTGGGAGTCTCCACAGTTACTATTTATATCCTGGTCCGCGAGTTGAAGATTCCTCATTTTCGGGTTCGGTCTCGGATCCTCTTCCGGTTGGAAAGTATTAATGAATGGATCGATCAGATGGAAGGTAAGGTGGTGCCTACATCTTGAGTATTTTTCAAATGAGAACTGTAACCAATAAGCAGAAAATTATTGTTAAGATCCTGTTTGAATTCCGTGGAGTCCTCTATGACCAATTAATCGAGGAACTGTCACAAAGGTTTACTGGCGGATCCGCTTCCCTCTCTTTTATTAAAAACACGTATAAGGATCTGCAGAAGCTCGAGGAGCTGAGATTCATTGTACGTGAGCCTATTAAGCTGAGTCGAACAAAGGATATGATTTATCTCTCCGAAGCGGGTCATGAATATGCTAAGGAGCTGATTGGTATTGTACCGGGATATATTGGATCCGGATGGGATGAAGACTGGGGTGACTTTCACTATGAATTGCAACGGCCGCCCCGCCCATCATCGGCTGCGGTTTACCATCACTTAATGCTCGCAGAGGTACTACTTAAACTGGAGCGCATTAAGAATAAACACCTGCAGCTTCGCTTTGATTATCGTGACAACCGCTATAATTCTATAAAGTTTGAGTATGAAGGGCAAACACACCGATTTAAGCCAGACGGCGATATTGTAGTTAACAGCCAGCGTATACTAATAGAAGTGGATCGAGGGACAGAATTCGGTGATAAGCTTCGAGAGAAGTTTGAAACCTATAAGTATTATCTTCATTATTTACAAACAATGGGTGAGGAGTTACCAGTTGCTGTCCTGTTTATATGCAACAAGGACACGTTCAATGGGATGCAGAGACGTTGGGCTCTTATCTCCAATTCATTCTGGGAGGAAATGGTGGAATGGCGAACCCGCTTCAACCTGATTGGAAGTAACGAGATTGATCTAGAAAAAGTGTTACTTAGCCAAGCAGATCGCAAACAAAAGTTTGATGATTTCTTCCTTAAAATCTCCCGCTTCCGCACGGATCAAACGAGTTTTGGTATCTTAAATGCTGGTCAGGGACTTAATTGGAATGAGCCCGTTTGTTCTATATCTCAATCGGATTCAGGCTATCGACTGTATACTTTTGAACGAGTCGAACAATACGAAACTTTAGGCCTTGCCAGAATCTTTGAATGGTACAAGTGGCACAACGCTACAAAAGACAAGTATTCGGATATGAAGCTGGTGGAGCACTTTATCCCGGTACTTGTCCAATTGGACGGTAAACCTTTTCGACTGTTTTTTAAAGGTCTTGACCAAGAAAAAGAATTAGAAGTTGTTTTCAACTTCTCTATCTGGCTGAATACTCAAGCAGATCCAGTTTGGAGAGATAATGTAGGTTTACAACTTCAGACAAAGAATCCTCTGGATGAAAGGGTAATCCAAAAGATCTGAGCCTACCGCGTTAACCCGCTCCCGATAATATTGACATATGACGAAAACCCCGTCCATCAGTGGTAGGGGTTTCCTCGTCTAGGTCACAATCCCCTCATTGTCAATTTTTCCATTCCCTCCACGGGATTCTTATTCTTTCCACAAGGTAAATGTATCTCGCTCCATCGTGATTTATAGTAATTGCCACTTACAATTATGGTCGACGGTTTTTTTGTGTTGTACTATAGCTTCTCTCCGGTGTCGCGAAGCGTAAATACAGCGTCAAAGTCACACTCCAAAGCATCTGCTATTTCTTTAACTTCGCTTTCAGTGAAGTTATCCCTTGATAGTTTATTCGTTAGGTTCTGGCGTGATTGATCCAGTTTGCCGGATAAATCGGCTATGGTCATGCCTCGCCTTCCTAAAATTACTTTGATTTTTTCACCTATCGTTAGAGGCATTCCATCGCTTCCTTTCTTTTAATCTAATGTACATCTTAAAGTTTCATATGTCAATTATACGAGTTTAAAGAAACAAATAAGTTTACTTTGTTGTTGACAAAAGAAACGAATAAGTATACATTATGAATATCAAATGGTGGAAGGACGGTAAACAATGGAAATAGACAGGATTCTCGTGTTAACAAGATTTTTAGTTAAGGCTGGTAAAGCTGTCCAAAACAAGGGCAATAGGCTAACCGAACACATCACCGTGCTGCAGGAAGAACTGGAGAAACTAGACGAAGCAATTGATGACCTGTTTTCAAAATTCAATGATGATCTCCACAAAGAGATTTTCGCATTATATGATCTCCCTGAGCTGGATCAAGACGGTAAGTTCATCCAAGGCAGAGCGCAAGATGTTCTAAGCAAGTATTTCTTTAACGACGACACCGATTTGGAAACGTGTCTGGATGAGTTTCACAAAGAATTAGCTCTTATTAAGCAGAGATTAGGACGCGATTGACCACTGCAAAGCTGTTCAAAAATCACTCATCAGGAGGGGTAAGGGAATGTTTCAATTCACTTTACGCGCAGCACGGATTAACTGCGGACACACTTTAGAGGAAGTAGCAACAGCTTGCGGTGTGACTGTTCGCAAGATCAAACAGTATGAGAAGGATTCAGGGCGCATGCCACGCAACATAGCCGCGCAAATTGTTCAGCTATACCGAATTTCATGCGACTACATTTTTATCGGCAAGGAAAAAGACTGCGCGCAGTACGCTATTCTTACTTTCTTTAGCGACGACGACTACAACCAGTTTGTTAAAAGAGGGCGGATTGAATCAAGCTTTCAGTTTTTCCACCAGCTGCTTGAGGATTACAACGATTTTGAAGAAGGTACCTCGGAAGAAGAGATCCGGAATATCAAAGCTTTTGTATTCGATAATTTCAAGCTGCAGCTGGCGATCGCAATCAAAAATCATATCGTTTGCTGCGGTCAGCCAGTACAGGTACAAGCCGGATATAATCTCGAGAACGGTGAGCACACCATTCGTGTGGACTGCACCTGCTGTGACCACTGCGAACAAATAAAAACTCTGCCAACTGTAAAGGTAACGCAAGCGTCCCGTCAAGGAGTGTGTTAGCCATGGAAAAACAAGCTATCAACTTAAATGAATTTATCTTAATTCATTATCCGGAGGATGTCGCTAGAATAATAGAACTTATTCGGGAAGCTATTTCTCCATTAAAGACCGTAGATCCGCAATAGTGGCTCCAAAATCCCAAGCGTTGGGAATATCATTCGAATCATAAGGCCCGAACTTAGCCTTCAAGGAGAGATGAGGTTACGCGTCTCGATGATCTGAGAAGCTCCCGCGGTTGAAGCGCGGCGAACGTGTCACCCCTTGATAGTTTATTTAATGCTCAAATTCCCAAGCATTGGGATTATCAAAATCATAAGGCGGTGTTAAAATGCTCATAGCTTACAAATATAGAATTTATCCAAACAAACAACAAAAACAGAAGATACAATCTACCTTGGAGCGTTGCCGCTTGCTCTATAACCGGTTGCTGGAAGAACGGATCCTTGCTTACAAACAAGAAGGGATGACGCATACCTACTTCGATCAGGCTAGTACGCTGAACGAACGGAAGCAGCATATACCCGCATTGAAAGAAGTAGACTCCAAAGTATTGCAGGACGTGGCCAGACGGATAGACGGAGCATTTCACGCTTTCTTCCGACGCATCAATAGAGGAGAGAAGCCTGAGTTCCCGCGATTCAAGCCACAACAGCAACATGGTTCCTTTACCTACAAGCAAGGTTTTAGTATCGTCGGCAACGGGGTACGGCTCTCCAAAATTGGCGACGTGCAGATTGAATTACACCGACAGCTGCAGGAGCAGATCAAGACTTGCACCGTCACCGTCAAAAACGGGGAGTATTACGCTTGTTTCTCCTGCATAGTGGATCCACAGGTCTCCCGGTATCCGCGGATCAGGTTGGCGTCGATCCTATAATACAAAGGGCTCCTTAACGGGGGCTCTTTTTTAATGCAATTCCTGACTTCCGATAACCTTAAATTATTAGAAGCCAGCTGGATGATATGCGCTACGCTATAGGGTCCTCTGACTTCTGGGCGCGACTTCACGAGGAGATGATATAGCGGTGCTGATCATCTATATCAGATTTAAGGGTAAAGAGCAAAAGAAAACACCCCCATTTTTACATGAGGGTGCTGTCAACCATGCTTTCGCATGAAGCCCATGAAACATTGGCTTTCCGTATTATATTATTATGATTTTAGATACTCTTTATGCAACAACATTCAATAAAAAAGGGCAATCCCACTATCCTAAGATAATGGGACCCCTGTCCGTTACCACGCTTATTTCGCATGAAGCCCATGAAGCATTGGCTTGTCCGTACTTAGATCATATCACTTTACTATTTTTTCTGCAAGTTGTTGCTTTAGTTTTTCAACCTCTGTTTTGAGTTTTTTGTTTTCTTCCAGAATTCGTTTTTGCTTCCTAAACAATACCGGTGTGTATTTTTCTAAAATTGCATCGTTAATTTTATCCATGTATGGATCGGGTATTGTACCTGTAAGGGTGCCAATAATTCTCCGTTTACTAATGGCCCGAATATGATCAATCTGCACTGTGGAAGGCTCAACAAGTCCAGCGCAAGCACCTTTAGGAATATCTACTAAAAGAGTAAGCCCTTTTCCGAATTTTTTACTGGTTATTGGAGCTATAAGCACCCAATCAAGTTCTTCGTATAATATTACTGCTGGGTGAGAGAATGCAGCTTCTGATGCGAAGTGAGCGGAACCCAACTGAACGGTTACTAGCTTCTTTCTTGGGTATGGATCTGTTTTGATTAAAGTTCCATTCTTATCTTGGATCCATAAGTCGTTTCCCTCAATCCAATTACTTGAAAGCAAGACACTTGCAGCGATCAGCGCTAATTCCTTGTCTTGAACTGCATTTTGTAATTCGGAAATTAGTGTGGGATGACTGTTTGTCGGCTGACGATTAATTGCTTTGTTATCTTTAAACGTTTTTACTAGGCTTGCATTGTAAGGCATATCGTAACTCCTCCCAAAAATTTAGCAACTGCAATGAATAATAACATAACAGTCAGTGAAATATAACAAAAAGAGTTGAATTTGTTACGCTTACTAAAATTCTACGTATAAATCCTCACCTTCTTCAAAAACAATCACAGGAAAAGCTCGGGACGGACGGGCCCGAATTTCTTCTTGGAGCGCGACCTTACCGTTGGTGTCCGATAATACCCATTATGTCACGAACTCGGGCTAAAGCGTTTCTCATATAGGCTTAAATTCAGCCGTGAGCGCCGTTTAGCCCATCCGTGGAACATTCAAAAATAACGTGTATTTTTCGGTTTATACAAACTCCCGATTGCTCTTGATTGCTTTAAATTGCTAGGCTACACAATTACAAATAAGTAATAATCGAGTCATCCTGGCCAGCAATCAACTGTTCCTGCGGAGCTTCTTGTTCGAGCCGTGCTGACGCGATCCGGATTGCATCAGGAATGAAAAAGCTAAGAAAACGTCTAGTCTGTTCTTCATTTAATACAATTCTTGTAATGACCGGTTTCTGTTCTTTCACATTCATCCCTCTTTTTTTTACTCAAGTTTTACACTTTGGAGATTACAAAGAAACGGAATACTCCGCAAGAAGTATTCCGTACAATTGTTAAATATGCAGTTGCAATCAATATAGTAGCCCTAATTTCCACCAAAATTCAAACTACTTCTTTTAGTCAGGTTTCCACTTAAAATAGCTTGCAATGCATCCGCGCTTGCTTTTGGATCAGTAGATGTAACATTGAGATTGTAAGTGCTGTTATCTGTGTATGATTGATTCTTTGTTTGCGCGCTATTTTGCATGTCAACATATTTAGCCGTATCAGACCATCCGTTATTTACGTGTGGTAATTCAGGCGGCTTTGTATTATTAAATAAGCCGTAAATATAGCCGCCTAGCTTTTCCCCGATTACACTACCTGCGGCACTTGCGATAACTGCTCCTAGAATACCACCAACCACAGTGCCGGGACCTGGGAAAACCATTGTACCTATTCCAGCACCCAATTCAGCTCCAAAGCCTGCCGCTGCAAATCCCCCCATAACACTACCGGTGTCTTTTGAAGCAGCTTCTATTTTATGGCCTTCTGGAGCATTCATGATATCCATAGCTGCAAAGGGGGCGCTAAATAGCAATGATGATTTAAAACCTTTTGTAGCTGTCCATAAACCATTCCCTATTGACTTTGTGACATTCGCAAAAGCCCCAGACTTCACAACGGTTTCCATTTCTTTCGCAGCCTCGCTTAATACTGGAGCTGAACTAATCGGTTTGCCATTTGGACCAAGAATTGTCGGAGTCGGTTTCCCTCCACCTGGTTCTAGTATCGGAACACCCCCACCCCCACCATTGACTACCCCGCCAAATACATTAACGATATTGGCTTGAATTGCTTGAGGTGCTAGATCCTTGGCTATGGTTTTTGTTTTAAGCGTTCCAAAAGCCGTAGCAAGAGAAGTAGCAGCCAACTTAAGTGGGGAAATAACCAGACTGCCGATCGTACCTATAGCAATCTTCCCAGCTCCTAGCACGAGTAAAAACCCACCTAACTCAGCCGTGACTTTTGCAATCTTTTCCACTTCATCCTGATGTGTTTGGATCCATTTGGATGCATTCGTAATATAAGGCTGCGCGGCATTCAACATTTTTGTTGCTGTAGGAGCAAGAGCATTTCCTACATCAGTGCTCAGGTTGCTTAAATTCGTTTTGAATTGATCCATTTGACCTTTGTAAGATTCGTTATACTTCTTTTGAAAATCAGTAAGAGTCGACATATTCGCCATTTGCTGCTCGATCAATTGGAGCTGTTCGCCGCCGCGTTCACTTAAGATAACGGCAAGTCTCTCACCTTGCATACCAAACATGTTCTTGAAATCTTTCATAAGTTGTTCAGGATTAACGCCCTTACTAGCATCCGATAATTTCTTAATAAAGTTTTCAATACCTTGAAATTCGCCTTTATTGTTAAAGAAAACCGAACTACCATCTGCTTTAGCAAGCCCTAAATCCATCATTGCGCCAAGCTGCTTGCTGGGTTTAAAATTACCCTTCTTATCTACATGTCCATTACCTCCGAAGATACCCGGAATTGAACGCAGGATCATATCTGCTGATTCGGTACCGCCCATACTTCCAAGTAATCCCACGCGATTTGCCAAGGCTGCTGTATAAAGTGTGTCATCGTTAGACATTCCCATACCCTTGGCCGTAGGAGCAAGATACTTGAATGTATCAAAGAACTCCGAGGTGTTACCTGGAGTCATAAAGGTAGCCTTATTGAATTTGTTTAAGTATGCATCCAGTTGTTTCGGATCATAAATGCCAAGCATATGCGCAGACGAAACGGCTTGTGTGATAGCTTCTTCTGGCGCAGATCCTTTACCATATTGCTGTACTTCTGCAAACTTAGCCATGATCGGAGTTAGACTTTTCACCTGATCAGCTGTCATACCTGATGTAGCAAGTTTAACTGCCATATCAGCTACTTGTAAGCTTGAGAATTTTGTTACATTTGATGCTTCACGAATTATACCCTGCATCGCTTTCAAATCCTGTGGACTGCTGCCAGTAGCACCACCTATGGTTATCATCTTCGTTTGCATTTGTCCCGCATCATCCAAGGCCTTCAAGATCGGAGCAACCATGGCTGTACCTGTCATGATGTTTCCGAACCCGGAAGACTTCATCTTGTCGAATTTACCTTGCAGATCGTCCAGAATCTTAACAGAAGCTTTTAAGCCTGCATTCATTTGATCAATGAACTTAAATCCACCGCTTGGCCCGGATCCAAGTTTATCAACCTGGCTTTTCATCTGCTTTACTTGCTGTGTCATCTTTTGCATGGTTGGGCTCAACGCATCAATCCCCATGAATTTCATGGATACTAAAAACTGATTTGAACTAGACAATTCGCATTCCTCCAATATTACATTTGTTGTACGTTCCTTGAAAAGTAACGTCAATTTATTCAGAGCGTTCCGTTTCGTCGATTGGATCGTTCCTAGCTCGCTCTACTACGTCCACAATATCTTCCCTCAAATAGATTCCATCTGCACCCTTTTCAAATGCATCCGGATGCACACGAATGCCGATAAACTTCCCCCCGATAATTCGGATATTCAGCCAGCCGTCAGCGTCAATCGTAAAGATATCCAGCCAAGCGCGGGCATAAAAGCCATGTTTGACGGCATTTTGATTCCTCCACTTTGGCCGCCGGTTGCCTTTGTTTCCTACAGATAGCTGGTTTCCCGGAGCGAATCTACCTCGCTGGTCTCTACAGTCCATACGCATCCTCCCATTGCCCGACGATAGCGTTGTGCTATCCGAGTTCGTTTCGTTTCGTGTGCACGGATGTTACTTTTCAGACTGCCTCTAAAGTACATACTTCCCATCGACAATTTTATATCCCAAAGCAAGCATCGACTCATCGCTCATTTTCTTAGTTTCTTCGTCTAAATGACTTAACTCAGCTCCGGCACCATTAGTGAGCATATACTTGCCATCAACTATCTGGTAACCAAGTTCAAGCATTGACTCATCGGCAAGCCGCTTTAAATCATCAGAGAGCTTCCGTACATCATCCGGATTGCCGAAGTCTAAATAAAATGTATCTGACGGATCCGCCAGCAAACGAGCTTCAGGAAGCTGCGTTAGAAAAGGTTCGTTTGTAAGCGCCAACGCTTCAAGCACAGCACCCTTGAACGAGCCGTCTTCTTTCGATTGGTATTTGTCCTGGTATTCCGGACTCGCATAACGGTACTGTTTGTTCTGAACCATCTTTGCAACTTTTTCATTTGTTGGATCTGCCAGGGCAAATAAGAACTCACCCTCCTGAACTAGATCCGTGATCCACCCTTCCGCTTTAGTGCTGCCAAACGTTGGATCATTTGATTTATCGTGGCCAACACGGATGAATGGGTCACGCCCCAGTACTTTCGCTTTGAAGTTTCTAATCATCTGGCTGAATGTCTCCTGTGTCATTTTGATTGTCCCATACTTTGGATGCTTCCATTGACCAATACGCCCTACAGGTATTTTTAATGTCATTTCGATTGTCCCCTTCCAAAATTGATTTCATGTTCTATTTCTTCTTGGTCCACTAACTGGTCTTCTTCTTGCTGAAGCCGTTCTTGCTCCTCCTGCTGCTTCAATCGTGCTTCATCCTGTTTTTGCTTCTTTATCGGTCCCGTTTTGATGATTTCGCCCGTTTCAGAATAATGTTTAACCCAGTCTGGCAGCCAGCCGGAATTGAAAACTCTATGCAGCTCGTCAGGGTCTGGTAGAATGCCATCATTCTCGCCGGTAATACTATCGATAGGGACCTGATTGGATATACCGCTATGCGATCTGATCGTGTAGCCTATTGGGTTAGCCAGGCGGTCAACCTCTGCAATCATCGACCGCATTTGATCGGCTTTATTATATATCTCATGCGCCTCGCATACGGCAAGCGTGAGTTTAGCCCGATATTCAAGCATTGCATCAAACCTCTGCTGCAACTCCTGACGTAAAACAGCAGTTTCACGCTGCCACCCAGCAATAATGCCATCATGCAGTTCTCTGCTTTTTAATTGTTTCGTCTGGGCGATTTTGCTCAAACGTTCCTGCCCCAATGCAATATCGCTGTCCAATTCCTCGATCTTCTTTTTCAGCTTACTCAAGCTCTCAGAAGAATGGACTGCAGATCCCTCCGCATCTTCCTCGATCATCAATTGATACTTCGCCTCTGCCTTCTCCTTCTCAATCCCTTTTTGCCGAATTTCACCCTGCAGCACCGCCTCTCTGTCATCCATGCTGGCCAATACTGCTTTCAAATTTTCATACTCTTTAAACATATCTTCTAGTCTCCTTTGTGGTATAATTAATACGGTCTAAGTAGAGTGTACGCCTTCGCTGTTCCTCACAGTGGAGGCGTTTTTCTTTGTCCTATTCCGCGTTCTGTAGTGTGGGTCAGTTAACTTTTACCGATTCAAGCTATTTTCGATTTCCCTGTCAAGTCCTGCAATTTCAGCGATGATATTCACAGGAGTTACGTCTAGTTCTAGCATTCTTTCAGTGACTCCGTTTATATGAGTCACGGCCGTTTGTTGTTGAACAAGAGAAGCCACATGTACACATTTCGCGTTATCTATTTTGATTCTGGCCATTTCAATCCTGGTGTTTAGGCCCATATCTTTTCTTTCTAAAGCTGTTACAACTTCATTCCATAAAACGTCGATTTTTTTTGTACATGTCCCCCAAGCTTGAAGCAATTTCAAAGCAGTATCCGGATCCTCGAGAGAAAGCTCTGCCAGTTTTACAGGGAGGTATGCATTTTTTCTGATAAGATCCATATCAATTGATAAACACGCTTCTTCTTTGCTTTTCATTTTCGCAACCCTTTCATTATTACGACTTCGATAAGCTGTAAACCGTGATATTTTGCAACCCGTTGAAGCCGTTCCAAATCAAAGATATGTCAGACGTATCAGATATATCAGATGAACAGTTAAATCCTATAACCTCTTGTATTGTGTGTTAGGGTGTATATTACCCTCTAATCTAATATTTTTATTATTTATAAAAGTATCTGATACAACTGATACAATAGCCGTTTAAGCCTTATGACGATTGGGTTTAAGCCGTATCAGTTGATCTGATACAATCTGATATATCTGACACAATAGCCGTATCAGATAACTCTTTGAGTCTCGGCTCTGATGAAAGCTGTTTGCAAGGCGTAATGTTTGAATCGAATTCTTCCTGTACCATGCCCATAAGGTTGCCACCCCGGTATGCGTCGCAGCATATCGTTTATCGCTCTAGCTTCATGCGGCTTCAAGTCCGCCTGGTTTTTCCCGAAGCACTCCACCCATATTTCCATAGCACAAACTCTATCCCGACGCTTAACGCCTTCCTGTCTCGGTGCCAGATCATCCCCTACAATGTAATAGCGGCGACTATAAACCTCCAGATCCTCCCAGTTTTCGGGAAGCAGCCTGTCCAAATATTCCTGCACTAACCCGGACTGCGGATTCTCGTCAAAGTGATCATCCTGGTGTTTAACTGCTTGTTTCTCCAGCTCCGGATCGAGATACAAAGACTCACCTTTTTCCCAAGATTCCACGGCCTCTGCCCATATCAATCCGATCAGCTCGTCGTTCAGATCCATCACATCAAGTCTGCGGTTAACCTTATTGACGTCCACTGGCCAGAAGCGGCGGTTCCCGGTTGCATCTTGCAGAAATGTATAATTGTTCGTTGTGCCGAAAAATACGCATTTTCTCGGGAAGTCTGATACTTGCCGATCATAAGCCACACGATAGCGATCATCGCGTTTAGTAACGAAATGCTTGATCTCTTCAACCTCGGATTTTTTCAAAGCTGAAAGCTCGCCTATCTCTAGGATCCATGCCCCTTGTAATTGCTCATAAGCTGTTTTACCATCTAATGTCTTTAGCGAATCGCTGAACCACTCTCGCCCCATCTTATGAATGATTGTGCTTTTCCCAACTCCTTGTTCACCGACTAGCACTAACATATGGTCAAACTTGCATCCCGGCTCCATGACTCGCCTTACAGCTGCTGTGAATGCCTTCCTCGTCACGGCTCTTACATACGGCGTATCATCAGCTCCCAGGTAATCAATGAATAACGTCTCCAGTCTTGGCTGACCGTCCCAAACCTGTAAATGTAAATAAGTTTTGATTGGATGAAACTTGTTCTTATGCACAATTTCCGCAAAAGCGTCCTGGATCATGCCGGGAGACTTGATACCGTAGTATTTACCGAGATAGTGCCGGAGCCTTTTATCGTCCGCCCCAAGCCAAGCCTCATACTTATCAGCGTCTAGTGCTTTCCGCCAAGGCAAATCCCCCTTAAATACTTCCTGATTCCCGAAATCGTCGAAAGCCAGTAACCCCTTAAACGCCGGGTCCTTCCGGATAATCACTTCTGCATTCCAAGAGTTTGATATAATCTGTCTTGTTTTGGGGTTGATCTGCAGAGCAGCTTTCCAAAATTCGCTATCCTCTGGCTTCTCATCCAAATTCATCTCTCCGAAGTCTTCCCTAACCTGCTCCATCCGAGAATTAATAAGATCGATCTTTGTCAGATCATCCTCAGCTGCCATGGCGCACATTTCCTTATAGGATTGCAGCCGGTTAGACGGAGTTTTCTTTTCAATTTCAGCTTCGGTTATATCTCCGAACAAGTGTATTCTTACCAAGTCAAAGGCGTTAACCTCCCGCCCACTTATCGGATCTGACTCATGACAGGAGTAGGCAAATGTATCGCCACCGTAATCGTCATAGATGATAAGGCCGCCAAAGGAAGTACCTCCTATATAGGTATAGCGATTTGGGACCGCAGTCGGCTCGTACACACCAGAGAGAAACTTATCGATTGCCGTGCTTATGTCGTATTGCCGGCAGAACGCACCGATGATGCTTGGCTTTTCCCTTGGATCCGCGAGCTTCTTTCCGCTGTTCTCCAAGGGCTTCTTTTCTTCTGGATGCCTTGGCAGATCCAGCGGATCGCGCCAGTCCTTACCTTCCGTTGCATACGCAGCCAGTACCGCATCCACATCCATAGGCTTGCCTTCAGACACTTCCATTACTGGAGTCGCATCCTTAGAGCAGCTTGGCAAGTACATAAGCCGGTTAACGTCAAATGTTGTATGGTCAAATTGGTGTATGCCTATCCATAACGCCAACTTCCTAGCAACGGCTGCATGTTCGTCTGGGGTCATCGATCGGGAGACAGGGATGACAAGCCTGTATTTCGGCTTACCAGGTCTATGACTGTGTGTGGAGTAGAACACGTAAGCCATTCCACCAATCATAAGTTCCACCGCAAAAATGAAATGCTCGTCAGCGTGATCCACGTCCAGCGTGATGATGTCGCGTAATTCGACCGATTCCTTTTTTCGCCTGCCTCCCCGGATTTGCCCGCCGACATAGGCATGGCCATCTTTGATCGCGCCCTTTTGATCCTTCGTCATGCGGTCATATTCGGCCATTGTCTCATCGGTACGCCGAAAGCCTAGATTCTTCACAAATTCAGCCCAAGTTAAGTACTCGTTTTTCCAGCTTGTATCGCTTCTGTTTTTCCCAAAAGCGACGACTAGCTCTCTGTCGTCCATGTTGTCACCTCATGCCCTTTTTGCTTCTGTATATTCACCACGTAACCAGGCTTCAATAACTTCTCGACTGAAAAGGATCCGAGCTCTGATTTTTTTATTCGGGATTTGTCCCTCCCTTACCATTGCATAAATCGACGTAGAAGAAACACCCAGCAGCTCTGCGACTTCACTGACTGATAGTGTGATTTTCTGCATTTGCAAGACCTCCATCCCTTGCGATTTCAATCAAACGTGAGCCCTGTGCTTCATCATTTCCTGCAAGGTATATTGCGCGTTTACTGTGACTCATCGCTTCACCTCCGGGTCGAAGATTATAGATGGATGAACAGGCGTGAACGATATATCGATTCCCTTTTCCGCGGCTACTACATTGGCCATTATTGCCAATTGCCGAATTACGATAAGCTTGAGCTTCTCTACGCTATTCGACCTTCTATAAACAGGTATATCAGCTGACATAGTTGTCTCCATAAGCCGATTGACATGATTGACAAAGTAACCTCCATCTGCCGCCTCCCGCATCTGTTTTAATATTTTAAAATCTGCTGGGCTTAGATTGTGTTTGCTCTTGACCCGCCTCTTCTTCACGTTTCACTCTCCTTATTTGTAATCTGAGTGGGATAACCCGATACGATCTCGAAAATTTCATCCCATTCAACATTCAGTGCGTCAACGATCTTTCTCGCTGTTCGTGGGCTCGGGTTACGTCTTCCGGAACAGATTTGAACGACTGTCGCTTCCCCAAGACCTACATCCTTTGCGAAAGAACGCCTAGAATGTCCTTTTTTAATGATCAATTTGTCTAGCCGTTCTAGATCATTTAGTATAACTCCCATTGATTCTCCTCCTATCTGAATTGTTCGGTTAAGTAATCAAAATAACCAATAGTCTGGTTATTTCGTTGAGTTCAATATACGTTTTTTGTCGGCTCTTGTCAATACATAATAATCAATAGTCTGGTTGAAATGAGTGCAATATATGCTATAATGGGTGAAAGAGGTGATATTGTGATAAAGTGCAATTTAGCGGTTTTAATGGCCGAAAGAAAAATGTCAATACAAGATGTTGCTGATAAAACAGGACTCTCCAGAACAACAATATCCGCGTTGGTCAATGAAAATGGCAAGGGTATTCAATTTGATACGATGGATGATCTTTGTGAATTATTAAAAGTAACGCCAGGTGATTTGTTCTCCTTTGCTTCAATCAAAACAGATTTTTCTATATATGCTGGGGAATTTAATGACGAAAAAGTGTATGGAGATGAAGAAGGGAATGCAATAGAAATCGTTAGAAGTTACGATTTAACCATACATACAAAAGTAAAAAGCGATTTGTCTATTTTCGAGGGTCATATCTCTGCAGAATTAGAGATAAATCTTAATGGAAAATATGAGATTACGAGATATACTTTTCGATTAGACTCAACCGAACTTAAAAAATTCTTAACTAGTCTTCCTTTTTCACACGGGGAGTATATTCAAGAAGCGTTTGAATCTGAGGTTCATCAGTTTGTCAGCGACTTACGAGAAGCCAAGGGATTTGCAAATACAGTTTCGACTTCTTTTAATTGGTAATACCTCTTTGTCCTACAACGTATTGTGGATGTACTCAAGGCTTTATTTCCACAATATCAATAGCTGATGGGGTAGATTGATTTTGCTCAAATTCCCAAGCGTTGGGATTTTGAATTGTCGCCAAAAATAGCAGTTGACTATAAATCGCCCCCACTTCAGCAGAGCTGATCTGGAGCGATTTATCCGCAGAAGATTAAAAATAAAAGGAGGGGATGTTTGGTATGGCCAACATTCAGAAGCGAAGTGAAAATGCTTGGTTCTTCACTGTAAGCCTAGGTAAAGGGGCAAACGGCAAATATATTAGAAAGACCAAGACAATCACAATTGAGGATAATGCTCTATTAAAAACAAAGAAGAAGCTCCAGGACTATCTGGATGATGAGTATGCAAATTTTAGACAGGAGGTATTATCAGGGGAGTACATCGCATTGGACAAAATGACTTTCTTAGCTTTTGTTGAGGAATGGGAAAAGAAGTATGCAATTAAGCATTTGAAACCAGGAACATTAGAAATCTACCTCATTCATTTGAAGAACAGAGCAATACCGTCTTTCGGACATTCACGTTTAGGAGATATCAAAACAATGCACATTATCAATCTGATGGATGAGTTAACACGTGCAGAGAAGATGGGTGCTACAAAGGGAACACTTGCAGCCGGTACTATTCATTATGTCCTTAGAGCGGTTCGCAGCGTATTTACAAGAGCGGTAGAGTGGAAGTTGATCAAGTCTAATCCTGCCGATGGTGTGAAGAAACCCAAAATAGATCGTACTGAAATAAATGTATATGCAGATGAAGAAATAAAGCTTTTATTAACTGCACTAGAAAATGCAGCTCCACACTGGCGAATGATGATAACATTAGCACTTACCACCGGGTTGAGAAAAGGTGAACTACTAGGGCTGGAATGGAAGCATATTGACCTTGTAAAAGGAACGTTATCGGTTGAGCAATCCTTAAGCTCGTCTAAGAAAAACCGCTATTTAATTTCTGAGCCTAAAACAAAGAGCTCCAGACGTTCATTATCCCTTTCCGCTCCGATCATCAGCAAGCTAAAAGAGTATAAAATCTATTGTAATAAGGAGAGGCTGCTGATCTCGAATCTGTGGGAAGAGGGGAAACGTTTCTTTATATTTACAGCCATCTCTGGAAAGCCGTTAAGCCCCTATAGTTTGGACAGCTACTGGAAGAAATTCTTAATTAAACACGAGCTACGACATATCCGCTTCCACGATCTGCGACACACCGCGGCTACATGGATGCTGAATAAAGGGGTTAACATTAAAAACGTGTCTGATATATTGGGCCATGCGAATATAACAACAACACTAAACTTATATGCTCATACTCAAAAAGCGGACAAGCAAGCCGCTGCCGACACGTTTGATTCATTGTTCCCTCAGATTAAGACAAATTGAATAACTTCTATATTTTAAGAGTTAAGAAGAGGTCCGACCCAACAAGGTCAAATCTCTTCTTTTTGTTTATTTTACCTTGTAGTATGCTGAAATCTATTTATTTTTTACATCAATTTTACATCAACATTAAGTATGACTGATACAATTTTAATTTAAAATCATCTGTAACATAGAAAAAAGCCTTACACAGCAAGGGTTCCGAGCATTAGTATGTATGGTGCGGTCAGAGGGATTTGAACCCTCACACCCGAAGGCACTACCCCCTCAAGATAGCGTGTCTGCCGTTCCACCATGACCGCATGGTACGAGGTATACTTCCTAAAAAAGCAAAATGGTGAGACATGAAGGATTCGAACCTTCGACACCCTGATTAAAAGTCAGGTGCTCTACCAGCTGAGCTAATGTCTCATAATTTGGTGACCCGTAGGGGACTCGAACCCCTGTTACCTCCGTGAAAGGGAGGTGTCTTAACCACTTGACCAACGGGCCTCTGCAGCGGCCTTTTTCAAGACAACAAAAGTTATTATAACGGATATGCATACGAAAGACAAGGAAAAACTTTTGTGTTATGCTTGTTAAATAATGAAATGGAAATGATTATGGAGGTAGCCATGCTCATATATAATGTAGCTACGCAAAATGTAACAAAAGAAACAGTCCGTATCCCACGGGAAGACGAGATTGCTTGGATTCGTTTGTTTAATCCGACCCCGGAAGAAGTGAAGCATGTAGTAGGCGAAATGTTTGAATGTCATCCTTTGCTGGTCGAGGATTGTATTAATATGAAGCAGCGCCCAAAATTGGATCGGTATAAAAATCAAACGTTTCTTACTTTTTATGCGGTTCATCCCAATGATATGGTTCCGCTTGAAATGGGGATCATAATCGGCAGCAATTATGTCATTACTATATATAAAGATGACATTCCCTTCCTCGAAGAGGTTTATCATGAATTACAGCAAATCGAAGGCAGAATGGTCAACTCTGGTTACATTCTCTATCATATTTTGGATCGTTGTGTAGACGAATACACTTTACTGGTCGACCATGTGGAGGATCAGGTGGAGCGAATGGAACGGGGGATTTTTCGCAACCCGTATATTCGGATTTCCAAGGATATTTTTCGGCTGAAGCGTTTATTGCATCAGGTCCGACGTTACATGGCTGAGGAAAAAACGATTATGGGGGCAATCAGCCACCAAAACTTACCTTATACCAGCAAAGAAACGGATCTTTACTTTATCGACATTTATGATCACATTTCGCGTGTGGTCGATTCGTTGGATTCTTTCCGCGAAGGATTAACCGGTCTGCTGGAATTGCAAATGGGCATGAAATCAGATCGTATGAATGAAATTATGAAAACATTGACGATTGTCAGCTCGATCTTTTTGCCGCTGACTTTTATCGTTGGCTTATATGGGATGAATCTTAAAAATATGCCTGAAATGCAATGGGCGTACAGTTATCCTGCAGTTTGGGCGGTCATGATTATTATAACAATTGGTTTGATTATTTTTTACAAACGCAGAAAATGGATGTAACAGCAAAAAACCGCAGCTGCCTAAGCAGTTCGCGGTTTTTGTTATCTTTTGCAAGAAGATGTTGGTATGTATGGCGGAGAGAGAGGGATTCGAACCCTCGCACGCATTACACGACTACTCCCTTAGCAGAGGAGCCCCTTATAACCACTTGGGTATCTCTCCAAGAATGGCTCCCCGAGCAGGACTCGAACCTGCGACAACTCGATTAACAGTCGAGTGCTCTACCAACTGAGCTATCAGGGAAAGTTACAAATTTTAATTTATCATGATCTATAGATGAAGTCAAGACGAACCCTTTACCAAAACGATCTGGTAAAGCTTCAATTTTCCACGGCATTTGCCGCAAGCGTATTTAAGCGGATTCACTTTTCGCTTACGCAAATATTCCATTTGACAGCTTATGCATACCAGTCGGTAACGATAAGGCTCTTTTCTTTTGGCGAGCGGCAAAGCACTGCAAAAACGCGTACCTCCCACCTGCTTCAGCAATTGTTTGAATTCAGCGTCCCGATGCTGGTAACCCCGACGAGCCAGATGCAAATGGTAATGACAGAGCTCGTGTTTTATTATTTTCTCCACTTCCTCCAACCCGTGAAGTTCTAGCTGCATCGTGCTGATTTCTATATTGTGAGATTTGGTAAAATATCGCCCACCCGTCGCTCTTAATCTACTGTTGAACGTGGCTTGATGTTTAAAAGGTACGCCGAACGCATCCAACGAAATTTGCTTCACCCATTGCTGCAGCTGCTTATCATCCATACTTTTTCCCCTTGAGTCATAGAGTTTTTCTACTACTTGAATTTGTACCCTACATTCGGTACACTGTCAAGTAAGATTCGATTGGTAAAGGAGGTACTCATGCAAAGATTTTGGAGTTTGCTCATTTCCTTGCTATTGATCCTTATTTTAACCAGTTGTCAGCAGCATGGGCAGGTTACCGGAGATTCATATTTTCTTGTTAAAGGATACCAAGCTAAGCTTTCTACGCTTGATTTAACGGAAGTTCGCGCGTTTCCTTATTTCAGTGAGCCTTTTATTACCGTAGCTAAAAATAAAGCAGGCGAACAATATGCGGTATTATTTCATTCTTTAGAAAAGGTGGATCAAGTGCGTTTGCCCGTATCGTATACGGATATTCTAACACGGCTTGGGACGTATGGCTATGATCTCAAAAATCCAAGCCATCTGGCTAATTTGTTTTTATTTGAGATTCATCAAAAAATGGTTTGGAGCTATATTTCGGATTCAGGCGGACTGACCGTATACTTTAATGATCATGGAGACATTCTCTCAGACGGTCCGTTTTAAAATGGAATTCAGATAATTTTCGGGTAAAGGGGCACGTTATGGTTATGGCAAAAATGAGATATGGAATGCTTCAATTGGGAGAGCACTTAGAGTTTGTGGAGATGCCGGACTCCCATATGTATCAACTCACTGCACTCAACCGCAGACTGCACAAGGAAATCGCTAAATTGACAGCGGGCAATATCCCGCAGCTGCCTGTGATGACTATTGAATGCGACAACCTGGAAGTGATGGATCAGCGCTATCCTGTGACGAACGGCCTGGATTATATTAATCGTTTGGAGCAAAATTTTGCCGGGATTACGGAAACCGCTTATCCGCTTATCTCGCTTTTGACGGAGATCCGTGCTTTGCAAGCACAGTTGGAGCAGTGGTACGAAGATGAAATGGAAGCTTAACAGCCTCCATAGACGCCAAGACGCAAACAAGGATAAACGACTACGCCGTCTTACTCTGCTACTCTGCTAATGAGCAACAATGATTCTTGTTGCCCGTTAGCAGTAGGACGGCAGTGTCAGCAGAAGCTGCGATCATAACATACGATTCACATTCGACATCCTTCCTTCATATGCTGTTAAAAAGCGACGGATTCCGATCCGAAAGGGGTTGATACCGGATGCCGCAATGGTTATGCAAACAGCTCATGCACGCTTATCACCACAAAAACCGCAGACAAGTACGTTTATTGAACGATTGTTGGTTCTTTTATCGCACACATTACATGGAAGATAGTGAAGCAGCTAATTCTACTGAGCATACGGGCAAATAACTCACTTTAAACAACTCGAACCATTTGAAAAGAGCAGTCTCTGAGATAACAGAGGCTGCTCTTTTGCAGGTTGTGCTTATTGTTTTTTCATCGTAAGGCTAACCCGGCCTTTTTTCATGTCGACTTCCAAGACGCGGACGGTGACCGTATCGCCGATGGAAACTACATCCATCGGATGCTTTACGTAGTTGTCGCTTAGCTGTGAAATGTGGACGAGTCCGTCATTTTTGATGCCGATGTCGACGAAGGCACCAAAGTCTATGACGTTGCGCACGGTGCCATGCAGTTCCATGCCCGCGGCGAGGTCCTCGATCTTCAGCACATCCGTGCGGAAGATCGGCAAAGGCATCGCCTCGCGGGGGTCGCGCCCAGGCCGCTGGAGGCTGTCCACGATGTCCCGAAGGGTCGGGACACCGACGCCCAGCTTGGGCGCAAGCGCCTCTGGCTCGAGCAGCTGCAGGGTTTCCCGCAGCTGCTGCGAGCCGAGCTCGCGCAGTTCCAGGCGGAGCTCCTGGAACAGCGCATCCACCACCCCGTAGGACTCGGGGTGGATGGGGGTGCTATCCAGCGGGTTGTCGCCCCCGCTGATCCGCATGAAGCCTACGCATTGCTCGTAGGCTTTGGCACCCAAGCGCGCAACCTTCTGCAGCTGCTTGCGATTGCTGAACTTACCGTTTTCCTCTCGGTAAGCGACTATATTCTTCGCAATCGTGCCATTCACGCCCGCGACGTGGGATAAAAGCGACGGCGACGCCGTGTTCAAGTCGACGCCGACATGGTTTACTGCCGACTCGACTACGCCGGCGAGGCTTTCCTCAAGACGCTTCTGCGTCACGTCATGCTGATATTGACCGACCCCAATGGATTTGGGGTCGATCTTGACCAATTCCGCCAGCGGGTCCTGCATCCGCCGGGCAATCGAAATCGCGCTTCGCTCGGATACATCCAACTCGGGAAATTCGGTTTGCGCCAGCTTTGAAGCGGAATAAACGCTCGCACCCGCTTCACTGACAATAATGTATTCCAGTTTACGTGAAGCGCC
>JAQBPR010000176.1 GCA_028287395.1 Bacilli bacterium | reverse complement strand
CCCATTATTTAATTTAGTAAATTCGTTTTATTCATCCATTGTTTTCGCTATCTTCGATCTTGTTGACCTTAAGTTTTTTTTTTCATTCCATCCTTTCTGCATGTACTTTCTCAACAGTCTGATTCTTACTCTATAATCTATTCTACGAGGTTTAATTTTGTTACTAGGAAACTAGAAATAGACTGCCGGCTTCGACAGTCTGATAAACACATAGATTAGACAAGTTTTTATCCGAGATATTTTTTAGAAGTGGTGTATTTCACTACCATGGGTATACCTCCTTAAATGTCTTTGCCTAGCACGATTACCCTAAACAAAGCCCTCATGTTTCCGCAAAACCGTTCGAAGTAGGTTATTTTGTAGGAGCGTAGTAAGTTTGCAATAATATGCTTCGCAAACTGCATATAATCCACGCCTAGCCCATGCTTTTTATTGAGGTAATATCTGTTCGCCAATTGCATGTAACCAAGCTTCATGCCGTTAACGCGCCCTGCTGGACTTTGCATATGATAACCAAAAGCATCATAACATCTCACCAATTTATGTGTTCTGCCTATGATCGTGGAGAAATCCCAATCTTCCAACCAGCTATATAACGCTAATTTTTCATCAAACCATACGTTTTTAATAACTTTCGCTCGAAATGCCATGTTGCAGCCATACAGGTCTTTAATTTCATGAAATCCATGCTGGGATGGCTTTTCCGTTTTAAACGAACCATTCTGCAAGAGAAACCCATTTATGCCGCCAATTAACCCCTGTGTGTCCTCTTGGAAGGTTCTGACGACCACTTTAAGGTAATCCCTTTCCAAAAGCATATCATCGTCAAGAAAAAGCACGATATCAGCGTTAACATCGGCATTGCGTATGCCAATGTTACGTTGAACTGATATCCCTTTACGATCAGTGGGGATGTACTTTACCTCAAATGAATCGGATGTGAAAGAAACAATATTTGTTTCGCTACTATCTACAATCACCAGTTCATCGGGGATATGGGATTGCTTTGTTAGTGAAATGACAAGGTTGTGTAGTTCTTGATACCTGTCCTTTGTTGCTATAATTACAGAAACAAACATGGAATTCATCCTTTCTTTAAACCTTTGCTGGAGAGGTCCATCTTTAGTTGGGGATTAATTTAGGGCCTCCACTATACCTCTTACTGAGGTTTCGATTGTGAATTGATTGATTATGGTGGTTGATGCTTCACCCATAGCTTCCAATTTAATAAGATCACTGAGCATTTCACGCAATTTAAGCGTTAACTCTGCTTCATTGTTGGGATCAAAGGTATATCCATTAACGCCTTCGAGAATTAAATCGTAGGAACAGCCGGCATATTTACTGCAAAGAACAGGTAAACCACTGGCCATGGCTTCATTGACAACTAAACCCCATACTTCCCTATATGAAGGTAGGACAAACAAATCACCAGCTGCAAAGTACTCAGGAATGGAGTCCATATCCTGAAATCCTGCAAAACGTACATTATAAAGTTCATGATCTGCGCAAAAACGCTCATATTCATGTCTTAGAGGGCCATCACCAACAATCAATAAGCTAATATTCTCAACTTCCAGCTTAATGTATGCATTCAGCAGCACTTGCAGCCCTTTACGCTCAATAAGCTGTCCGACAAATAAGATCACTTGACCAGTTAAGCCTAATCTCTCCTTCAATAAACTCTTTTGCGTTTTATAAACCTGTACAGCTTCATAAAAGTAATTATTATTCACAACATTAGACGCTATGTAGATGTTTTCCGGTTTTACGCCCATGCAAATCAGGTTTGCTTTAGCTGATTCGCCTGGAACGGCGTATTTGCTAAAGCTTTTGATGAGAGATCTTTTTATTTTTTTTAGTATGCCGCTGTTCAGGTTCTCACTTTCTTGGGTACTTTCGTACCAGAGGATCGTTTCTACTCTGAGAAACTTTGTAAAACCTAAAGCTAATATACTGGTGATGGAGTCATAGCCTCCCAAAATAAGCTTCTGAGGTTTGTATCTAATTAGGGTATAAAGCACACCGGGATTAATATGCAGCGTCCAATCTCTTTTTGGAAAATCAAAGTGCAAGCCCTGGCTGACGTTATATTTAAAAGAACTCTGCTGCAATACATTGTCCCATTTACGGTTTTTTTCCGTTTTATCCATAAAGACGACATGCAGATTCACAAATTCATTTAACTTATTCCACCATGGAATGCGGTAAGGTGTGGGAATATTAGTGATAAAGATAACTTTTTTCAAATTGTTCATTTGTGATCTTGCCCCTTCCTTTAAACAGAAAACCTCAAACCTCGCCGAATATGTCAGGATTCATAGATTATTTTAACCCTCCAAATATATACGATATGTATCATATTATTCTAATATACGATACCTAATGTATCAAGTCAAGGGATTCAATAAATCAGTGCGGTCAAAAATAATGTCAATTTTAATGATTGACAGAAACGAAATGTTACATTAAAGTAAAAATATGATACATTACGTATCTATTTATGTTACATATTGTATTTCCATGAGAGTAGGGTGCATATAATGTAAATGCATGACAGGACAAGCCTTCTTGTATGATTTCAAAATAATAATGCTGAAAAAGGAAGTGAGTCGATTGAAAAAACAACTATTTTTTGCACCTTTTATCCTGGGTTTGTTATTAGTACTGTCTGTTTCAATTACGTCCCTACGCACTGCACATGCTGCCGATCTGGATATAACGACACAACATAATGATAACCAGAGAACAGGCGCTAATCTACAAGAAACAATCCTTACAACCTCTAATGTTAATAAAAACAGCTTTGGAAAGCTCTTTTCCCTGCCGGTGGACGGACAGATTTATGCGC
>JAQBPR010000074.1 GCA_028287395.1 Bacilli bacterium | reverse complement strand
CCGCGCTACTGCAACTGCTTGCCTTTGTCCACCGGATAAATCAGAAAAATTCGATTTAAGGGATTGTACCCGAATATTTAACTTGGAGAATAAATTCTCTACTTCTCGATACATCGATGATTTGTCCAAAAAACCAAATTTCCCAAGCAAGCCCTCTTTGAAAATTTCACGACCAAGGAATAAGTTCGCTTCAATGTCCAGATCCATCGCAAGAGCTAAATCTTGATACACGGTTTCAATACCTGAATCTCGGGCTTGCTGGGATGATTGAAAAATGCAGGGTGAACCATCCAAATACAATTCACCTTCATCGTGAGCGAGAGCCCCAGAGAATACCTTGATTAAGGTTGATTTGCCTGCACCATTATCTCCAAGTAAACCAATGACTTCCTCAGGGTAAATGGAGAAATCAATACCTTTAAGCGCTTGAATGCGACCGAAATTTTTGACGATGCCTTTTGCTTCAAAAGCAGGTATTTTGCTCATTTCCTATCCTCCGATTTCGATGTCGTTGCTCTCTATAACTAAATTGTAAGCGAAATCATTTCTTCACATAATGAGGTAATGCTATCTTTTCTTCCGAATTTCCACACTGTTTAGCAATAAAAAAATCCAGTCACTTTGAAGTCAACTGGATTTCCGATTTCTATATTCACCTGGTGTCATCCCCATTTGTTTCACGAACCATTCGCTAAAATACCGCGGATTGCCATACCCAACAACTTCCCCAATCCGATAAATTTTTTCATTCGTTTCCACTAATAGCTCACAAGCTTTTTGAACACGTATCTGACTTAATTGTTCACTGAAGGAAATTCCCGTTTCTTGTTTAAACAGTCGGCTTAAGTAATTCGGTGTAATAAAGAGTTCCTCCGCAATTTGGGTTAATTGTAAATCCTCCATATACCGGTTATGAAGTGCCTGCAGCGCTTTTGAAATTAAATAAGATATCGGCTCGATCGAAACCGGATCTATACTAAGATTTACATCATTCAGATTTAGTAGATATTTGGACGATTCCTTGTGCCAAGCATCTCGAGCTCTTATCAAAGCATGTTCTATATCACTCACTTCGGCAGGCTTCAAAATATAGTCTAAAGCACCTAGCTTCAAAGCCGTTTGGGCAAATTTGAAGTCATCATGACCCGTTAAAAAGATTACTTTAGCGGATACGATTCGGGCTTGCTTCTGTTCCATTTCACGAAGTGAAGCTAGCAGTTCAATTCCCGTCATATTAGGCATCCGAATATCTGATAGTATGATATGAACTTCCTCTTGCTCTATAAAATGAAATGCATCTGCTCCGTTTCCAAAGCTTTTTATTAATTCGATGCCTAATTGCTCCCAATTGATATGTTCTGTCAAGCCTTCACGAATCCACTCTTCGTCATCTATTAAAACCGCACGACATACCTTCATTTATTATGCTCCTCCTTCGAGTTCATTCGAATAATTTGATCATGAATATCAAGGCTGCGAAGCTTACTTGCTGCAGCAGTCAAGGCTTTTTCGGGTGACTGATGAAGTGTTAATATTTGCGTCAAAGCCTCATTCTGAATATTTATCATCAAAGGATAATAGGAAACGATGGGTTCATTACGGGATATTTGCATACTATCCATAACCAAAGAAAACTCCGGGCGAAGCTTCTGCAAATCCGGATCAGACAGTAACGATTTGCGCGCTGGCGTTCCACCTGCTTTTGCATACAGCTTTCCGCCTTGCTTGCCTGTTGCATAGGAAATGAATTTCCACGCTTCCTCCGGATGCATGGAATTCGTATTGATAGCAAGCTCCCAGCTGTGCTGAAAGCTGCTTCTTTTCAATGTTCCATCCGCAGCTTCAATACCTGGAACCAGGGCTACCTTAATATTGCCTTGATGACCGCTGCCATTCATTGTACCCGCTGCCGCATTCCAATAAGGGACGGCCATGGCGATTTCCCCTTTATCCAGTGCCTCACGTACATTTGCGAATCCCATGGACAGCACATCCGGAGGAACGACTTTATCCAGCACCAATTGTTGTAACCATTCGCCGGCCTTGATAGAGGATTTGCTGTCCAATGCAATTTGACCTTGCGCATCGATAATATCACCTCCAAAACTCCAAAGAATCGTATCAAATATTTTGGGGAGCTCCTCCGTTGCTAAGCCGGTTATCCCTAGCCCCCATTGTGTAGCAGAGTCAGGGTGATTCGATTTCGTAAACTGTCGCGCAAGCTTAATGACTTCATCCCATGTTTGAGGCGGCGACGAAATGAGATCGCTCCGATAATATAATAAATGTGTAGAAACATCTGTCGGCAGTGAATATAGCTTATTATCAAATGAGTTCGCAATGATAAAGTCTTTCAAGTCCAGTGTATGCAGGTCCGTTAATTCAGGGTTTGCTATGAACGGATCAAGCGGTTGTATCACTTTAGCAAGGGAGAACTGAGCAATATAGGTAGAAGGAATAAAGGCAAGATCAAATGCGTTTGATCCGGCAAACAACTGCGTGGAAACAGAGCTAAAGTAGCTTTCTCTGGCCAGTTCAATCAATTGTACATGAATCCCCGTTTCTGACTCAAAAGACGGCACCAGCTGACGTAAAGCTTCCGATTCGACGCCTGTACGCACGATAA
>JAQBPR010000048.1 GCA_028287395.1 Bacilli bacterium | reverse complement strand
AAGATATACACGTAGCTGTTCAGCTTTAGAAAGTTCTGAAACATTTTGAAGTACTTCTTCCACTTGACTCATGTTTATCACCTCAATCCTATTTTACCAAAATCACAATGAAAGTCCATAAACGAATCTATAAAAAAATTGTGCTTCATTATATAAAGAAATTGGTTCTGGTGCAAAAATATTTCTGCATGCCATATGCAGTATTAAAATTAGAGATAAAAATCCGATTGAATACTATATATTGTGGGTCTAATTTTTCTTGCACCAGAACCTTTTCTTTTATACATGACAGATAACCCCTTTATCATTTACTTGTACGTTTCTCCTCATACATCATTTTGTCCGCTTCTTGCAGTAGTACGTCTACACTGCATGGATGGGCATGGTTAAAGTGAGCGATTCCAATACTTATGGAAAGCTTTAAGGGATGACCTTGCGCATGGCGATCATCGATTTTTTTTTGTAACCTCTCTTTAATAATTTCAAGATTGACGTCGCCTGCCTCCACAGTAATAATGGCAAATTCATCTCCACCTAAACGGGCAATGATGTCTGACTCTCTAAAAGTCATTTTAAAAACATGGGCCGCTTCCATCAACGCCAAGTCTCCTTCTTTATGCCCAAATCCATCGTTAATCTGCTTCATCCCGTCGAGGTCTGCATAGATAACTAATAAATCCTTTTTTGTCCGTTGAGCTAACTTTATTTGTTGTTCAGCAGCATCAAAAAAACCTCGCCTATTGCGCAAACCTGTAAGTTCATCCAGATGTGAAAGGTTTTTGTGCTGCATTCCTATACGGTGTCTCTCGATGGCATAAAGAATGGTGCGGGATAAACTAATACTGTCAAATTGTCCTTTTGCAATATAATCCTGCCCGCCATCCTGTATGGTTCTTAATGCTAAGGCTTCATCATTGTTACCGGTAAAAACCACAATAGGTATATCCGCTTCCTGAACTCGAACCTTTTCAAAGGTATCGATTCCAACGCTATCTTCTAAAGCAAGGTCTAACAAGACAATGTCTATCCCGCCTAGCTTTAATCGTTCAAGTCCATCCGAAAGCCGTTTTACACACTCTACTTGGAAAGAAGAAAGCTTGCTTTCGTCTAGCGCCACCCTAACCAAGAAGACATCACCTGGATTATCCTCAAACAACAAAACATTAATAGGTTTATTTCCCACTTCACTCTCTCCTTGGCAACTTGACGATCGTAAACCAGAATTCTTCAATGGAACGTACTACTGTAATGAACTGTTCGTAATCCACTGGCTTTGTGATATAGCAGTTTACGTGAAGCTCATAGGTTCTGAAGATATCTTGTTCTGCTTCCGATGTGGTCAAAACTACTACCGGTATATATTTTAAATCATCATCATTTTTAATTTCTTCCAATACCTCACGACCATCTTTAATCGGCAAATTCAAATCGAGTAAGATCAGATCAGGCTTAGGTGCATTTTTGTATTCGCCCTCTTTTCGTAGGAACGCCATGGCCTCCAACCCATTTGTGACTATACTAATATTAATCTGAACCTTACCTTCCTTTAAAGCTTCCTTTGTAAGTCTTACATCACCTGGATTATCCTCCACCAACAAAACTTCAATAGATTTTCCATACTTATCATTATTCAAGATCATCACCCGTTCTATATGGTAGTGTAAAATAAAAAGTTGCGCCGTTTCCCGGCTCCGATTCCAGCCAGATTCGTCCCCCGTGCCGTTCGACAATTTTTTTACAGATGGCGAGACCAATACCCGTTCCAAGGTACTTATCCCTACCATGTAAACGCTGGAATATAAAAAACACTCGTTCAAAATACTCAGAATGAATCCCTATCCCATTGTCTCGTACAGAGAACACCCATTCATCACCCCGACGTTCCACTCCAATATGTACTTGCGGCTGTTTTTCGGAATGGAATTTGATCGCATTGGTTATTAAATTTTGAAATAATTGTATACATTCAAAAGAATCGGCCAACACGGTTGGTAAATCATCATAAGTTATTACAGCTCCTCTTTCTTTAATAAATAAACGTATATTGATGAGTACTTGCTCAAGTATGACCTTACAGTCCGTTGGCTTGAATTCCTTTTTTTTCGAACCTACTCTGGAGTAAGTTAACACATCATTAATTAATTCTTTCATTCGATTTGCCCCGTCTACAGCAAAATGAATAAATTCATCAGCATCATCATCCAATTTCCCCTTGTACCTCCGAGCCAATAATTGAACAAAGCTGGTAACCATACGAAGTGGCTCTTGCAAATCATGTGAAGCTACGTAAGCAAATTGTTCTAGTTCGGCATTAGAACGAGATAATTCCTCTACCTTGGTTTGCAGCGCTTCCTCTGCCTCTTTGCGTCTTGTTATATCAATACCCGTTCCTATAATGGATTCAATCTCCCCACCATCTTGGTGAATAATCGAATTTGACCATGAAATTAATCGGGGACTGCCCTCTTTGGTTATACAATAACTTTCAAATTCATTTGATGGTTCACCTGCTTGGAGCTCCTTAAAGGCTTCCTTTATTTCTTCGGTTTCGCCTGGTGATATAAAGAGCTCCCAAAAGCTCAACCCTTTGACTTCCTCAAATGAATATCCAGTTATTTTTTCACATGTACGGTTGAACTGTTTAATTCTTCCCTTGGCATCCATGACGATAATCAGAGCACCCACAATATCAAAGATGGAAGAAGCAATGCTATTTTCCATTTTCAATTCTTTCTCTGCCATTCTTTGGCGGATCTCTGATGTACTAAGCTCAGAAACATCCATTCGCAGTTCTAACAAATCATCGACAAGCTGTTGTTTTGTTTTATTTTGCATGAAATCCCCTCCACAACTCATGTGATCCCCGCTCGCTCATCATTTCTACTAGATCTTGATAGCTTATACTATATTTCAAATACCATCTCACGGTTAGTAAAATGATGGCTGCTTCATATTGCTTCCATTTAAATATATCCAAATTCGTTTCCAAAATAGTTGCTCCATCCCATAAATTAGTCCTATCAATTTTATCATGGTCTTTGCACCACAACCTTTATAATCATTAATTCTTGCTTCAGCGTTTATGTGCCATCTGGACTTACAATTTTTCATCTCATCGAATGAATTGAAAAATACAAATAATAATCAGTAATTCGACAATTCCCTGCATTTTCCTCTTTCCTTCACCAACAAAAAATAATCCACTCCTAAGAGCAGGTTATCCAACTAGCTTTATATGTAATTGGTAAGATTACATGTTGCGAATTCATTCCAGTTGTCGATTTACTATTTGTCCGTTTTTTTACTATCTCCCCCAAAACTATTGTCTTAAACAGTCGCGTTTGGTCGAATAATATTGTATACCCAACAAATAAGGTGAATGAACATGCTGCACATAGTTATCGGAATTGCAGTGGCTATTCTAGTTTGGAAATTAATTAAAATCACTTTAAAGTCACTTTTCTGGTTCATTTTAGCCGGAATACTCCAATTCACATCATATTGCCAAACCCAATTATTTCTTTAAGATGAAGATCACTTCATCTTTAATCTGAGATAATCTTTTTTCAATTTGATGACGTTGATCCTGTAACATATTAATTTCATTGTCAGAAAAATCTCTTAATTGATCGGAAAACAACACGGTATGACCGATCATGTTGCCCTGATATTCCAAAGGAGTAGAACAATAGGATTTAAATCCGTCGGCCTTAAGTGCCTTCATATGATTTAGTGTAACAATGTCTTCACTGCGCTCAATATTACTCACAGTATATGTGTTTCTGATGTATATCGGTTTTTTCTTAATAATCTTAAAGTAGAGACTTTCATGGGAACTGGGAACCTCCATTTGTTTCGTTATTGATTGCTGGCAAAGTCTAAGATTTTATGTTCAGAATGTCGTAAATCATAAAATTGTCCCTGAGCCTCAACTAAAGGATTGATAAGGTCGTCTGGATGGAGCATGACTATACGAGCCACT
>JAQBPR010000044.1 GCA_028287395.1 Bacilli bacterium | reverse complement strand
CAAGCCGAGATAACTGTCCACTGCCGTCTGAACCTCACTCATAATCTGCTTTGCAAAGCTAGTTGCCGCTGAGAACACGGTAGCGTATATGTATACATAGAAACTATTGTAGAAATGTGGAATTCGAGCCCATTCAATTTCAATATCCTGATCGACAACCATAGCTTTGCCAAAATATTGTTTATTGAGGTCGTAATATATTTTGCTCAAGTCCTGCGGCGTTAGTGATTCGCCCGCTTCCGTTTTTTCATGGGTGATTTTTTCGAATTCAGCAAACATTGTCTGACGGAAAACGGTGGTGCGGAACTGATCGGCATAGTAGGTAAGCAAATACATTTTCGCTTTAGGGTCAGTCGTTTTTTTCAACATGTAATCCATTAATAAAGCTTCATTCAGCGTAGAAGCAACCTCTGCCAAGAAAATTGTATATTGAGCATCTCGGTATGGTTGATTCGCATCCGACAAATAGCTGTGCATCGCATGGCCCATTTCGTGGGCTAACGTAAACATGCTGTTCAAGTTATCTTTATGGTTTAACAGCACATAAGGGTGCGTTCCGAATGCTCCCCAGCTGTAAGCGCCGTTGCGCTTGCCTTCATTCTCGTAAATGTCAATCCAGCCTTGATCAAAGCCTTGTTTGAGTACGTTTAAATAGTTTTTACCAAGCGGTTTTAAGCTTTCTTCAACCATCGTCTTCGCTTCATCATAAGTAATTTCCATTTTAAATTCATCGACCAGTGGAGCGAATAGATCGTACATATGCAATTCGTCTACCTTCAGCAATTTTTTACGCAAAGTGGTATAGCGCTGTAAAAGGGGGAGCGATTCATGAACCGCTTCGATCAGATTGGTGTAAACTTCTTTGGAAATATGATCACCGTAAAGTGACATCTCCAATACCGAAGGATATTTTCTTGCTTTTGCATAAAATACATTTTTATTAATATTTGCGCTTAACGTTGCGCCAATCGTGTTTTTTAGTTTTCCATACGTCGCATACATGGCTTCAAATGCATTTTTACGTACCTCACGATTTTTGCTTTCGAGAAATTGGATGTATCTGCCTTGCGTAAGCTCGACTTCTTCACCTTGCTCGTTTTTTACTTTGGGGAATTTAATGTCCGCGTTATTGATCATGCTAAAAATTGTTCCGGGAGCTTGAGCGAGGTTGCCAACCTGCGCTAGTAGAGCTTCTTCAGCTTTGGAAAGAATATGGGCTTTTTGTCTTTTCATTTCTTCCAAGGTTCGTTTATATAAGCTCAACTCAGGATTTGCAAGCAGCGCGTTTAACTGTTCATCTGATAAAGTGAGAATTTCTGGTGTTATAAAAGAGAGTGCTTCACTCACTTCGACACTTAATTTTTTCGCTTTTTCGGAAAGTCCTTGAAACTCTGCCTCAGCTGTATCCTCATGGTGCTTCATATTGGCGTACACATAGATACGTTCCGTATGTAAAGAAATCTCATCCTCTAGAGCAAAGCAAGCTTTAATAGCTTTCGCATCGTGAAGCTTTCCTTGATAATCATCTACTTTTTTCAGTAATTCTTTCGTTTCTTGGTACTCTTTATCCCATGCCTTCTGATTGGGGAAAAGATCCTCCAGCTTCCAACGTTGTTCTACGGGTATTTCGGAACGTTTTGCTAATTGACTCATGGGAATCCTCCTAGAAAATTTAGATGGTTTGTCGTCCGTTTTTTGGACAGTTAAATCAAAGGCTTGCCAAGTGCAGGATAAAAGCCCCAGCGTAACGGCCAAAGGAATGAATCGCATGTTGAGCACGCTCCTACGAGTTTTGCTTAAGCGAAACTTGCTTCGAAAGGATCTGCCAAGTCATTCGCAAAAATCCCATTTCACAAGCATCCCCTAAGATTTCTCTTAGTATGAACGGTCATCCTTTGTTTTATTTCATTTGAAAAAAACTATACACGAGCAGAAAAAAAGCAAAGCTGATTAATACGATCGCAATTAATGCCATAGGTCGCTTTATCTGGGGTGGCAAGGAATCTCGTTTCATAATTAAAACAACGGCTAAAGAAAACGAGACAATAGTAAAAGTTATAACAGACCCTGCATCAACCACTTTATTCACCTCTGCTGCGGAATGGATTATTTTTTTATTCATGCTGTTTATCTTCATATTATTCGTTCGGCAGGCGTTTAGCAAATCCTTTTTGCGCATAGTGTGAAGGGAGGAATGGATAAACTAAGGCAAAATCAAATAGAGAAAGGAAGTAGATTTTATGAAAAGCAGTATATCAACCAGCAGCTACTCTATCCAATTAATCTGCAGAGTGTGCTGTTGGCGCATCCCAACGCCTACCAACGCTGATGCTTAAAGCCGGTGATAGGAGAAATTGCTTATTATGCAGATTTTTTAGATCAAGAGATGCTTACTCCGCCTGAAATGATTCAAAGCATTGTAGAAGATAGCGTGGTCATGCAGACACTGCTTGAATTCCAAACTGCAGTTGAACAGCGTCTGCAATTGTGTTGATTATTATTAATATCGGCGTGTACGGGATGGAAAAAAATCGCATGGTTGTTAGTCATTTAAGCACATTGGGCAGTGCGTTAACAAATCCGGATTTTGCAGTGATTGCAGAAGCTTGCGTTGGAGTTGGCTTGCGAGTGGAAAGCTTGGAACAACTGGAGAAAAACCTGAATATCGCATTTCAGCAAGATAAACCGGTTATTGTCGATATTCACACGGCTAATTTTATAGTTCCGCATACGAAAATTTAATATAAAAAAGAAGAACTTCCATAATGAAATACATTTAGTATGTGAGTTCACAATTGCGAGAGAAAGCGTTCCAGTTTGATTTTATGATTCTGGGGCTGGTCCCCCATGATCATGTTGAGAGATGAGAAATAGATATCCCTCAAATAAAACAAGCCCTACAATAAGTATCACAACCACTGATAGAAAGATAATCAAAAGTTTATCCATTGCTCTTTCCTTCTCATTGATAATAGTATACTTCATAAAGTTTGTCTGTAAATGCAGGGAATTGTTTCCTTACATTCGCTTGCTATACTTCACGGAATGCTTTCATCATTTCTTCCCACTCTTCCAGGTTTTCTTCATAATCCGTTTTTGGAAAACGCTGTTCTACCCAATTCATTAAAGCGGGTCTACTAAGGAAGGTATATGATTCTTCACCCCATTGATCGGAAATTTCGCGAACAATCAGTGTTTTGCCACTCACCTCAACTGTAAGCATGTTCCACTTATCTTTTTTGTATATTGAATGCTTCTTAATTCCATGTGCCATCGCGGGTTCACCTCTATATAATATTAATTTGGGGACGGAGTGGGGACTTCATCTGCAGAACGGAACACAAGGCCGATGTGTTCATATTGATTGATATATCGGCATGTCCTAACCTGTCCGATATTACTTTAACATGAAAGCCTTTATTTATCAAAAGAGAAGTCGATGATGTGATGCGAAAGTACGGAAATCTTTAACCCCCGATGTTGTTATCAAAGACTTTAAAAAGCAATCCATGATATAATCATACAATCAAACGTAAAGTGGGGAATGTGCATGAAAAAAATTACTCTTCTATTGGCACTTGCTGTTACTATGCTTTCATGGACGGAAAGTTCTGCATTGGCTTCTGATTTTAGCGACGTTCCGAACACGAGTCCTTTTATTTCATATATAGAAGATTTGAAGAGTCTCGGTGTTACAGACGGAACTGCACCGGGGCGATTTGGACCGAATCAGTTGTTGACTCGTGCTCAATTCGCAAAATTCATTGCCGTCGCCTTTCAGTTAAGCGATAACAAAAAAACGGTACCGTTTACGGATATCCAGAATCATTGGTCATCTTCTTATGTTCGAGCTGCATATCAAGTGGGTATTATTGAAGGGACTTCAGCCACAACTTTTTCACCGGATAAACCTCTCAAACGTGAAGAAGCGGCAGCTTTAATATGGCGTATCGCCAAAAAAAGCGGCCTCGCTGCCATGACCGTTCCCTCCTTTGTAGAAAAGCCAGATGCATGGGCTGCAGAAGCTGTAGGAAATGTGCTCCTTCATGGCTGGTATAGCGCAGACGTTGTGCATAATGCAAACAAATGGTCCTACCGGCCACAAGATACAATGACACGTCAGGAAATGGCCGCTTTACTGGATTTAGCAATGAAAGCAGTGCCTGGCAGCCTTGCTGCCGTTGTTACCACACCATCAGCCACA
>JAQBPR010000162.1 GCA_028287395.1 Bacilli bacterium | reverse complement strand
AGTTTCCGAGAATATGTCATTTCCCTTCAAAGGGCGTAGACATAAAAATGGCAGCCCGCACAGGCCGCCATCAGTCAATCACATTTATAAATCAATAAAGCCATTATACCGCAAGGTCGCGGTTAATTCAAGGAGGAAACCACATGACAGCCACTAAAGAAGCTCAGATAGATCCACCAGCCATAGATTTTTTTGCATTAAAAGAAAAGACTTCGCCCGAATTTGTAGCACTTGTTGTCAAATATTTGGGAGGGTGGGATCTTGTTGATGTCTCAGAAGAATGGGCTACTAAGACCAACTTCATTTTTTATGTTGCTTGTAATGCCATCCTCTTTGTTTTTAATTTCAATAAGGAAAACGGATTCGTTTGGCACCAGGAGATGTATCGAGATGCTGCAGAAAAACTCATTAAATTAGGTGGAGGGGTTTAACCAATGAGCGGATTAGGTAAAGCAGTTCACATTAATTTGCAAAAGTACATCGATGGTTTGATTCCTACCGTGGAGCGAGGGGCTTCCTTAGCAGTTGATCATGTTGAAGTCAATGAACGTTATCAAAGGCGGACCGTTATTTTAAGGAATGGTTCTTCTTACCTTTGTGTTATGACTGATTTAGATTATACCGAATATGTACACGGTCGGGGTGGGAATGAGAGTGAACCTATTCTATTTCGCCTTCCATCAGAAGCTATCATACCGCTGATGTTGCATTATGTTTCATCCCTTGAACATGACCGAGATCAACTCCAATTAAATCAGCAGAATTTCGCACTCATTTGATGGCAACTATTATTTTAGATCTTACTGATGAACCAGTAAACGCAGCTCCTTTGCCTTCGGTCGCACCTGGTTATTGAAAAAGCAAACGGAAATTATCAAACGCAACTTGCGGTAGGGGATGAAACGATGGCAAGGGAAATATTTATTCTCTTAATTTCAAAGGTTGAATCATGCCCGATGAGAAGAAAGAAGATTCTTGTCCACAATCAGGACAGTAACATGCCGTGTTTGGAATTGCATTCTCTTGTCCATTGTTCATCACACAATGAGGGTTTGAGCAAAAGTTTTCCAATTCATTTCCGCAATTTTGGCAGTAAGTCGAACCATCTAAGTGTTCCGAAAAACCACAATGTACACATTCCATAATAATCATCCCATTTCTAGTAAGCTAAGTTATTCGCTACTTTACATTTTAACAGATAAAGCAAAAACGCAATAGGGGTGGTGTCAGAATTTGAAAGAAGCATATTTTTTTTCCCATGACTCTAACGCAAGAAATGACCCTAATATTTTACAAATGCGTGCCGTATATGGTGTGCTCGGATATGGGTGGTATTGGATATTAATAGAGATGCTGCGTGATGTTGAAGGCTATAAATTAGATATGCGTTCGAAGTATGCATATCATGCGTTCGCATCACAAATGCAATGCGATAGCACACAAGCGCATGACTTTATTACAGAATGTATTGAGGAATTTAAATTGTTTGATACTGATTATTCGTATTTTTGGTCTAACTCATTGATACGAAGAATGAAGAAAATGGAGGATAAATCCGAAAAGGCGCGCATATCAGCTAATGCTCGATGGGCTCCTAAAGACGCGCCGAATAAGGGTTCTTCTAATATTGAATTAGATTCGCATAGCGAAAGCAATGCGAACGCATTAAATAACGATGCTTTAAATGAAAAGAAAGTAAAAGAAATGAAATTAAAAGAAAATAAAGATTTAAAAGAATTGCACGAATCCGAATTCAATAAATTCTGGAACCTATATCCGAGTAAAAAAGGCAAAACCAAAGCTTTGGCAAAATGGTTAAAGTTGGCGCCTGAGCTAGATTTTGAAAAGGTTATGGCAGGGACGCAGGCATATATCGATTTTTGTAAGGCTGCAGAACGAACTCATCAAGATGGATCAACGTTCGTGAACAACCTATCATGGAACGATGATTGGACCATTAAGCACTCTGACAAACCTCGAAGCATAACGAATGGTCGACCTGGAACAAGCGGCAAACCAATAATACCAATCATCAGTGATAGTGGTCCGCCATCCAAACCAAGAACACCCGAAGATCGAGCCTATGGTTTGGCATTAGCTCGCAAACTTGACGGAAAACCAATTACAGACGAAGAGCTAGAAAGCCTTAAGGAGAAAGCGAGGTTAGCAGATGCAGCAGCTCCTTGAAATTCCTAAGTCTGAATTAATTGCGGATCCTATACCTGTTAAAGTAACTTCGGCTATGTATCATAGGTTAACCACGGATCCCCGTCCCGATCTATTCGACACGAAGCTTTGGGCTATCTTATTACCAAGGATTGTTCATCAAAAGGATTTCAAAATTAAGCTGCATCATGCTGCACTCGAAACGCTGCACTCAATACGCTGCATTGGTACGGTCTTAAAATGGAATCACCATGTAAATTATAAACTGGTACCTGTTATAGACTTTGGAAACTGGGAAAGCCAAGATGAATGGGATTCGATGATACAATACCTCATTCCATTCAAGGATATATACAGAAATTGGTTTTATTTAATCGCACATGAGGATGCTAGACAATGATCTCTCTAAGAGCAGAACAAACGTATTTTATCGGTCAACAAATCAAAAACCCAAATATAACCTTGGATCAAATAGCCAGGAAGATTGGACTTACCCGCGATGAAGTCAATATGTACCTGTTTAGCAACTACTGCAAATTTGAAGAACATATCAAGAAACGGAGGCGGCGATGAAACAAATTACGGTAGGAGATCGTTTTGCGAATGTATCTGACGAAGATTACGAAAGACTTTCACAATGGACATGGCAGCTTGATGATGGCGGTTATGCTGTTCGGAAAACAACAATCAAAGGGAAGAGCGTCACCATTCGTATGCACAGATTCATTATGAATTGTCCCAAACATCTGCATGTTGATCATAGGGATGGTAAACGCCTCAATAACGAAAGATGGAATCTTCGCAAATGCACACCCACAAACAACCAACGAAACAAACCAGGTATGGGTGGATCATCCCGATACAAAGGTGTTTACAAGTATTACTATATGGCGGGGGATGAAATCAGAGAGAAATGGCGAGCCAAAATTGAAGTGAACGGGAAATGTATTTCACTAGGCCTGCATATAACGGAGGACGCAGCTGCGGCAGCGTATAACAAAGCCGCTAAAAAATATCACAAAGCTTATGCCAACCTAAACGTGTTGCAATATGGCTAAGAAAAAAGTTGAACCACCATCACCACCTCTAGCACGCCATTTCTATTGCCACAAATGCGGCAAAGGTAAATTTACTCTTAAGTTTATTAATCACCTATTAATCAGAGAATGCAATAACTGTTCAGCGCTTTTTGATACTCACAATTTAGTTCCCTTTGTTAAAACTACAATCGATTCTTGCTTGTTACAAATCCTTAACAATATCCTTGAAAAGCTCATTCAATCAGGATCTAAAACAGAATCGATAAATCTTTTCGTTTCCGCTGAATCTGAATTAGCCAATCAATCGGACATCGAAACAGCGCACGGATTACTAGATGTCGAATCTAGCAGCTATATTCCTAAAGACTATGCTTACATTATCGGCAAGCCGAATAACTTAAACAGGGAATTCGCGTGGGTTTCCAAGGGAGGAAAATAGATGATCAC
>JAQBPR010000199.1 GCA_028287395.1 Bacilli bacterium | reverse complement strand
AATGTACAGTTCACCCTGCACGCCTGCCGGCTGCATTCGGCCGTACGCATCCAGAATGTAGAGACGATGATTACCCAGCGGTCTGCCAATGGGTACATAGGTACTTCCGCTGTGTGCAGCGGATGGTACCGGTAAGATATCGAATGCGGATGCATCGACACAGCATTCGGTCGGACCGTATACGTTTGTAATTGTCGGTGCCGATCCGCTTTCAAGGAACAGCTTGAGCAATCCCCGCACCGTCGCGTGGGGGAGCGCTTCTCCTCCGATGAGCATATGCCGGAGATCAACACCTTGAAGGTTCCCCGAAGCGAGAAGCATCGGTAGATGGGCGGGCGTTCCGTCCGTCACGTCAATGCGGTTCGATCGGTAATATTCAGCTAAAACTCGTCCGTCGGAAACGCACGATTTGGGGACAATGAACAACGTGTGTCCAAGTAACAACGAAGCAAAAATCTGTTGTACGGAAGCATCAAAATGGAAGGGAGCCACGATGGCCACATTCAAGGGTGTTTCGTACGCGGCGTACACTTGGTTGCGCAGACCCTCAATTAAATGTTGGACTTGAGAATGCTCAATCATGACGCCTTTTGGATAACCTGTCGTGCCTGACGTATAGATGATGTAGGCCAAATCCTGGGGACCCACGTCCTGCGACAAATTACCGCTTTCCCCTTCGTTCAGAAGCCCTTCGTCAAGCACTAATGTTGCCGCTACTTGCAGATTGTAACGCCGTAACAAGCGCTGCTCCGTAATGAGCACTTTCGCCCCCGAATCCTCAATCATGAAACGAATTCTCTCCTCCGGAAGGTCCGGGTCAATAGGAACATAAGCCCCCCCTGCTTTCAACACCCCCAGGATGGCAGTAGCTATCCCCTCCGAACGGTTCATCCATATGCCTACCGGAGAATTTCGGCCGATTCCCTTCTCCCGCAAAATCCGACCCAGCCGATTTGAGCGTTCATTCAACTCCTTGTATGTAATTCGGTTCCCCTCATATGCCACAGCTGCCTGTTCCGGAATTTTTGCCGCCTGTTGTTCAAATAAGTGATGTAGCGTTATGCTCCGGGGGAATGAGATGCTCGGCTGGTGACACTGCATCAGTAACCGTTGTTTTTCTTCTTCCGAACAAATCTCAAGTTCGCTAATCTTTTTGGTTGGATGGGCCAATGCGTCTTCAAGCAACGCGATGATGCTCTGATAAAAATTCTCCATTTCATCGCTGGAAAACAATTCGGTACGGTAATCCATGTCCATCTGCAAAGTGCCGGTATCCCATCGGTCTTTCACATGAATGGAGATGTCATTGATTTCATTCCCGCTAAACAAAGGCTCCGTCAGATAAGAGATGTTCTCTTTTTGAAACCACTGCATGACCTGAAATTCCAGCGAAATTCCGAACAGCCTGTTTGTATTGCCTTGCCTCTTCCGCAAATCATTGACGAGCACAGTGTAGGGATATTTCTGATGCCGGATAACTGTCATCTGGTCTTTCATCTTCTGATGGACAAACGTTAAGAAATCTAAATTGTCGTCCACATGTGTTCGGATAGGAATGGTAGAGACAAACATTCCTAGCATTTGTTTTTCATTCTTACTCGTGCGGTTGCCCATGAACGTGCCCACCACTACATCATCTTGCTCAGTAGCCCGGGAGATATAAACGTCTACCAGCGAAAGAAACAAGGAAAGCACACCTATATTATTTTCCTTACAAAAAGATTCGATATTCTTCTGGGTGGATTTAGAAATGACTTTGGAAAGACGCACAGCCTCCGTACGAATCCGCTGGGATTCGTTTCGTTTCAGCGACGTGGATTCGGGGATGGACTCGAATTTAGCATTCCAATATGCCTTGTCTTTTTGAAAACGTTCCGATTGCTCATAATCTAATTCGCTCTGTATGTGCTCCGCATATGAAACTTGGTCCATGGGCGGTTCTTGGTTTCCTTTCGCGAGTTCCAAATACATGTCGACAATTTGGTTTCCAAGCAGCACGACGGATATTCCGTCAGCAATGACATGGTGAATCTTTAAGAAGATCCAGCTTTCCTTATCGCTGACCTGAAACAGAGCAACATAAAACAAGTCGCTGTCATAAATCGTCATCGGTTTACTTGCTTCTGCTTGTCCCCACTCCAAAATCTCTTGAACATCTCCGAATTTTCCACAGTCAAAGAGTTTGATGTCAAATTCCTGGTATTCAGAGACATATTGCGTCGGTTCTTCCCCTTCGCCAATTGCCAATCTAAGCCGCATTGACTCGTTTAAGCGGACGACTCGACGAATTGCATCGATCAGTACCTTGCAATCAATTTCTGTCTCCGATTTCAGTTTCCCAAAACCACTCAAATTCGAAATGCTTGTCCCAGGATAAAATTTTTCGGTGTACCAGATCAGTTTTTGAGCATGCGTCAATGGATAATAAGTGTCCTGCATTGATATACCTCCTTTATCCCTTACCGCAGGGGGGCCAAAAACACTTCTCTCGGATATCACCAAATACGCCTGCAAAACAAAAAAATCTACCCCGAATAAAAGGATAGACTTCACCTATCACCCGGTAACCTGTCGACCATAGCGTCATCCGACGCCTTAGGCCATGGCTTTGCGTCCCCATGTTTCCATGGGTTTGCCTTTATCAAGCTCATTTTCAGTTGTCACTATATTGATTTTGCTCACCGTGAATGGAACTGGTTAAAATCAACTGGATGGTTTTTGCGACTTCTCCGGTCTCCGAGAGAAGAAACATGTGCCCTCCCTGGAACTGGTGAAACCGGACCCGATGGGCCCATTTCTTCCAACCAAAAGCCTCTCTTGAGCACTTTTCATCTTGTTCTCCGTTAAAAATATGAACGGGTGACTGAAGCAGAGTACGATCCGTATGCTCAAATGTTTCCAATGCCTTAAAATCGGCTCGAAACGCCGGCAAGAAAAACGAAAGAAACTCCTTTTCTTTCACAAGCTCGCTTGGAATTCCGCCAATACTGATAACGTAATCAAGAAAAGCCTCGTCTTCCAAATCTGTTACATTTTCATACCTTGCCTGCGGAGGTTGGACTGCCGAAATGAAAATCGCTTGAGGGATAATCCCTCGCCTTTCAAGTTTCTGGGCTACTCTGTAGGCTACTAACCCACCCATGCTGTGTCCGAACAGAGCAAATGACTTGCCCAGTAGTGGAACCAGTTCTTCGATATACATATCCACCAGCTTCTCCAAGTTTTCCACTAAAGGTAGCCGATTCGTGCCATGTCCGGCAGGTTCAATTGCAAGTACTTGGCAGTAATCTTTCATATGAGCATGCAGCGGACGAAACGATACGGAATACCCTCCTGCAAATGGGAAGCAGAACAATTGAACTTTATCTGATGAAGGCTCGAACGGTTTGATCAGTTGGTTCACTTCTTCTTAAACCTCCAGATGTGTCCGATCTCAGATTCATGGTGATCCAAGACAATCGCAGGCTTAGTATGTTTCATATCCTCCTGTCCCAAATGTTTTCACTATCTAAAATAGAGTATACATGAAACATTCGTAAAGATGCGTATAAATTATGTTAATTATTTGTAAATAATTACACTGCATTCCATCTATGGCGTCCTGCAACGAGTTCGTGATTGATGGGCTCGACGAAATATCTCACCTAACATAATCACGGATGCACCCGTAAGGAATGACTTCAAGTTCCAACCGCCGCATACCCATGGATTTTTTGGGTACTGTACGTTTAGGTAACATACTCTCATCCGATCGTCTGTTTTGCGCGTTTCCAATGCTTGATATAACGATATTGTCTGATCGGGAGGCACCCATGGCCTTTTCAGTATTTTTCTCTTTAACAGTGATATTGCTCATTTCCTTCGTAGTGACTAAAAAGAAGCTACATCTGTTCGAAATCATGTTTATGTGGATGATTGTGATTATTATCGATCACAATGTATTGACGGTAACGGCACTAA
>JAQBPR010000173.1 GCA_028287395.1 Bacilli bacterium | reverse complement strand
TATGCACCGAAAATAAAGTCGTATCGCTCCACTCCTACCCATGCATCACCCACAATCCCATACCCCACCTGCCTTCATCCCCCTTTTCACTCACCACCCCAAAAATGCCTGAGCAAATAAAGTCGTATGAAAGAAATGGAAAATACAGGGTTTTGGGATCAGTTAAGAGCTTGGGAAATGATAATAAAGTCGTATGGGAAAACAGGTTAGGTGCAGGATTAAAGCAGGGTGAAAACAAGGGGAAAATCTTCTATTCCATCTTACCATATTGATGCGTTTATTTCGCAGATCCATCAAAAAAGGATGAGAAAGAGTCTGAGGAAAAGCCATAAAGCATGAATTAAAGCAGGAGTTAAAGCCGGGGGAAACCTTGCTTGGGAATTACGTGAGAACTAAATTGGGAAGAAGAGATTGATGCTTGAGAAGAGCGATTGATTGGGTGAAAGATTGAGTTAACGATTGGGGAAGTGCAGGCTGGGTAAGGGATTAAGGGCGGTTGTAGTGATTGGGGAAAGGCTGGTTGCTTGAGCCGGAGTTGATGCGTGGGAAAAGAAAAAGCCGAAAGAAGCAGGGGTGAATGCCTGGGTTTCGTTCGGCTGAGTGGTGCGTATTGGGTGAGTTTATGGGTTGGGAAGCAAATGGGATTTGGGTGGTTTTATTTTATTTCGGACATCTGGCAAGGTGTGTTGAATGTTGCTGTGATTGAGTTGGATTTTCTGTGGTGCGATTCAGGCTTTTCTTTGGGAAATGGTTGGGTGATAGATTGGTGCTGATACGTCTTTATTTGCGGCGGTACGAGTTTATTTGCTTTGATATGGATTTATTTTCGGTGCATATAGTAGAGATTAGGGTTTTAGGTATAAGGGATAATAAGTAATTAGACTATATTACAGGGTTATAGAGTTAATAGTGTACTATTTATGATTATATATCTTGGCGAGCCCATTTTCAGACTTTGTCCACGCAACTGTAATATGCTTTTTCTTGATAATCTCTTTTACGACCTTCTTAGATGCATCTGTCATTCCCTCATCAGAAACCGATAAGTATTCCAGTGCTGGGAAATTCGATATTAACCCGCTCCAATCCTCTGATTGTATACCGCTCATATACAAGTAACGAAGCTTTGGAAGCTGTAACTCGCTAATGTTCTGAACAGGGTTATTTCTCAAGTTGATAACCTCAAGTAAGGGCAATTGGTTTAAAGGGCGAATATCCTCTATTGCATTATCATAGATATCTATCTTAGATAAATTTGAAAACTTAATTAACTCTGCTAAATCCATAATACGGTTGTCTGCTAAAAAAACTGAATATAGTTGGGGAAGATCCAATTCATCTAAAATACGCAGGCTAGATAATCCACAATTTCTTAGTGCTAAATGTGATAGGCTTGGAGGAATGTACTTTAACTCATTAACATCAAAGTTTGGATTATCAAAGATTCCTAGCTCCTTTATATATATTGCATGTTCAATTCCCTTCAATGAAGTTACTGGCGATTCACGATTATTGGGAGCTAAATGTCGTACTTTCAATAGATTAATAGTAGTTAACGGGTCTTTATATATTTGTAAATGTCGTCGAACTATACCTTCTAAGACTTTGTCTTCAAAAGTGACCGGAGTGCCTCTAGCACCATTCACTTCAAACGAAAGCTCAGCAAAATATTCCTTGACGAGTAATTCAATCTCAACTACTTCATAGACGATCCATTCCAATTCAAGAAACAAAGGTGGGATATAGATAGGATCAATCCATTGAATAGATTCGTCCTCAAAAATTTCTCCGAATAGTATCGTACCTTCTTTATTATGAATAATATTTTTTTGGTTGCGAACCATTATTTTTTTCTCACTTACCAATTTCCATGCATCACTATACGGTAACCTATTCCGAGAAGAACTTCCTTCAAAGTAAATGTCATACTTTTTTAACCGTTCTCTCCTCAACCCTTCCGAATTATCGGTATCCCAAACTTCAACAAAATGAAATCCCTTTAATTTATTTGTTTCCACAACATTTTTGAAGGTGTCTGATACATAAATACGTGAGCCCAAATGTTGCGGTATTTTGAAGATATGAACATCGGTATCGATCTTTTCAGGATGGATATGTACAAACTCAGAGAAATAACCGTATTTAATTTTCCTTTCAACTGGATTACTCATATCTACGATATCGAGGACACTTCTAACGTTCACCAAATATAATTCATGCTCATCATGATCTACTGGTAAAAATTCTGCTTGTTTATTAATTAAGGGAGCAAGAATATCCTTTGCTTTTCTCATAAAGACAGGGTATCCCAGCGTAAATTCTGCACAATCACTTTTATTGCCTTTTCGTATAGTTATAACTTTAACTGGCTCCCATTCTTTTTTGGTTCCCTCATAATATGAAGTTATATACTCCTTGTAATCTTTGAAAGACGCAAGATTAATCTTAAGGCATTTTTCAGTCGTAACTAACAGCCAAATTTTCATTTCCCTCTACTCCAAACATATTAGATTTCTTATAATAGTTTTTATTAATTATATCGGTCAACATTCAATGAAAATGCAATAATTTCCATTACTCATGGGAGGGGACACTTATTTTTATTTGTTTACACAGAAACAGGTGAAGGCACATTCGTTATTCTTCAATATCATCTTTCAAACAATTTTATTAGTATTTATTATTTTCATCTTCGATAATACGATATTCCAATCCGTATAGTCGCTTGGAATCCACTTAGAAGATAACGCATCTGTAAGCTGATCTTGATTCTTTATCAATTGTTCCTTATCAACAAATATATTCTCTCTGGGTCTTTCTAATATTGATTTAATTTGTTCATCCATAGTTATAGCAAATGTTTCGAAAGCTGTTTGTATGCTATTTAGGAAGTCAGCATACTGAAGAACATACTCCCCCTTTGTCTCTTTCCACATCGCTATTCCATCATCGGTATAATCAGCAATCCATCGTATATATATCAGGTCACCGACCCTGAAAAAGAAAATATTCGGTCCTCCAACGAGATAACCCATATCTAGTCTTCTATCGAATATCCATTCTCTAGCGTTTACATATAACTCATCAAATTCTTCATCACTTTCGTTCCAAATATTTTCTAACCAATAAGTTAATGTATTCAAATATGATTCGAATTTCTCCATTGTATCGATGCATTCAAATACATTGTTAGGTATGGGGGTTATAATATACTGCAAAACATCCACAAAATCCCAATACAGTCTTGCAAATTGATAATCTACATAGGGTAATCCCCTATCCAGATCATGCTTATTGATAAATTCATCGCTGTACCTTAACAGCTCATGTTTTCCTAAAGCAAGCCAATAATAAGAATCAGTCAATCCAAACCAATGCAAGAATAGCGTATTATCTTGCTCCCAAGGAATTATCTGTGAAATGTCTTTATGTATAAATTTTATCATCGTAGATCTCCCAATAGTTTCTCATGAAATTACTTATTCCATTATTCGTCTTACATTAACACATGCTTATCATAGATGAATGAAATCTTTAAACTAACCATCCCATTAATAAACGTAAGGGATTGATTGAAGCTGGAGTCAGAAGGATAAAAAAATGGAGGGCATGCGGAATTTTAACTCCCCAATGTCCTCGTATTTTTATCCGCCGCTCGTATCCCAATCCCCATTTTTTCACCTGATCATCCCCCTGTTCTAACACGACTTTATTTTCATTTCCCAAGCTCTCCCCTAACCCCAGTCCCCTGTTTTTACCAATTCCCTCTTAAGTTGAAGCATAAACGATGATTGAGTGGGATTAAGTAGTGAGAGCGTGGAAGGCTTTATTTACAAGGCTTTCACGCTCTGTTCTTGTCCATCAGCAACCATTTTGCAACCAATCCAATTTTTTTGAACTATCGTTACAGTGAGTGAGATCCACGTCTCCCACAGTTTTGAGACACTCCTCGTTCGAGGGAGCCACTCCGTTATTTGAGTCGCCATATAGCTCATCATATATATTGTCCTCTTCACCCCACCAGTCAGAGTTGCAAAAAAAAGTATCTTTAAAATATTTCCGTATTAAAAGCCCCAAAACTTTTTCTCTTTCGTCCTTGTGGAGATTTTCAATTTCCTTTATTATTTCATCACCAGACATTACATTGACACCTACATAAGTGTTTTTAATCAGGAACTATCGCAATCCACTACTCGGCGGAATAATGGCTCTTTTAGTCCGAATTAATCATTATTCACTTTATTTTATCGCATATTCTTTCCACTCGAAGTTGCCATCATTTTGTTTTTTCTTTTCAAAACTGGTGTATTTGCCTGAAACAGTATCATACTTGAGAACAGGTATTGTTTTGCTCACACGAGTATTACCGTCGATATAAAAGTGGTTTTGCTTGTCCCACCAGGCTTTATGATAATCGGCTTTCCCAGTGATCTCAGATGTGGATACATGCCCTGCAATAATATCCTTATAAAACTTGCCTGTTGTATGAGGGTATTTACAGCAGAAATAATAATCTTCCGATCCCCATTTCCAATATTCTTCTGCTTCTTCATCTATGCCAGCATGGACAAAAATCTGTTTTTCTGTCTCATAATAGAATGGCAAGCTTTTAAGCCAATTTAAAACAGCAGTATCATGAAATGAACTGGCTTTGGATTGTATATCCTCAAGTAACATCATTTCATGATTTCCAGCTAAAGTGATCACTTTATTTTTATGCTTTTCTTGCATTTCTTTGATGAAATACAGAATTGATAAATCTTGTGAATGAATATCGATGTAGTCACCCAATAAAATCAACTGATTATTTTCGCTCAAATCAACTAAACTAAGCGTTTCTTTGAATAGAGCCAGCTCTTCATGGATGTCGCTCATAGCGTAGATATATGCCATATGGATTCCTCCGTATCATCGTTTAATAAATTGATTGGAGATCAATGTCCGCTTTGCCTTTTCGCTGGTTTCAACCGTTATGTCATTGCTCAATTTATTCGCCACTATTCTATTGGCATTTGGATATAAATGCCTATACGTGCCGAGTGTAGTTTCAATATCTTCATGCCCTAATCTATCTCTCACAATAAGAGCATTTTCACCCAAAGAGATCAGTAGGGAAGCATGACTGTGCCTTAATGCGTGTGTTTTTATTCTATGAACTCCAGAAAGCTTGGCATGCTGTTCAATCTTGTACTTTGTATCGTGCTTATTTGTGGGTAGTCCATTGTAAGATACAACTTTGTTTTGTGTTAATTCCATGCTTCTATCGTTGATTTTCCCTTAAGTATGTCATGATTCACTTTAGATGAACGGGTAAAATAAAAGACTCTACACAAGAGTCTTCTTCACTGAAAGTCTTATTTATTTTCTTT